>NZ_CP109446.1:4185000-4542500 GCF_036227265.1 Streptomyces sp. NBC_01476
CGGCGTCAGCTCCACCGTCACCCGGCCGGGACCGAGCAGCCGTATGCCGCGCAGCACGCCCAGCTCGGCCAGGGAGATCACCGGCAGCTCGGGGTCGGGCACGGCGCCGGCCAGCCGCAGCAGCTCCCGCTCCAGTGCGGTCGGCGCGGCGGAGGCGGCCGTACCGGCTGATCCGGCTCCGGCTCCGGGTGCGGCGGGTCCGGCGGGAGCGGCCGTGCCGGCGGGTCCTGCGGGTGCGGTCACCATGTCGCCCCCGGGTGGGCACGGTGCAGATACTGCATTTCGGCCAGCAGCCGCCCGAACGGCTCGGTGTGCACTCCCTGCCGGCCCGCACCGGCCGACCAGGGGACGTGGTCCGGCCCCTGCGGCACCGTCAGCGTGGCCCGCCGCACCACCGCGGTGACCCGTTCCAGCCACGGCTCGCGCAGCGCGGGCAGCTCCACGTCCAGTCCGTCGAGCGGCGCGAACAACTCGCCGGTGTACCGCCACAGGCCGTCCAGTGCTCGCTGCATCCGGCGGTGGCTCTCCTCGGTGCCGTCGCCGAGGCGCAGTGTCCACTGCTCGGCGTGGTCACGGTGATAGGCCACTTCCTTGACCGCCTTCGCGGCCAGCGGCGCGAGGGCACCGGACGGTGCGGCGGCCAGCCCGGCGTAGAGCAGCTCCTGATACACCGAGAAGTACAGCTGGCGGGCGATGGTGCCGGCGAAGTCCCCGCCGGACTGCTCCACCAGCTGCACATTGCGGAATTCGTGCTCCTCGCGGAGGAACGCCAGCTCGTCCTCGTCGCCGGTGAGTGACAGCAGGGTGCGGGCCTGGCCGAGCAGGTCGAGTGCGATATTGGTCAGCGCGACGTCCTCCTCCAGCACCGGCGCGTTCCCGGCCCACTCCCCCAGCCGCTGGGCGAGCACCAGGGCGTCGTCGCCGAGCGCCCGGGCGGCGGCCGCGGCGGAGCCCGTCAGGCCGGCCACTCCGGTCTCGCCGGGCGCCGTGCGGGATGTTCCGGTGGCGGTCACAGGTGCTTCACCCCTTCCGGGATCTCGTAGAAGGTCGGGTGCCGGTACGGCTTGTCGGCGGCGGACGCGAAGAACGGGTCCTTCTCGTCGGGGGAGGAGGCCGTGACCGCGGTGGACGGCACCACCCAGATCGAGACGCCTTCCGCGCGCCGGGTGTAGAGGTCACGGGCGTTGCGCAGGGCCATTTCCGCGTCGGGCGCGTGCAGACTGCCGGCGTGACTGTGGCTGAGCCCGCGGCGGCTGCGGACGAAGACCTCCCACATCGGCCACTCGGTGCCGGCCGGACCGGCGTCGCTCCCGCTCATGCCCCTGCCTCCTTGTGCTTGGCCGCATAGGCGACGGCCGCGTCCCGTACCCAGGCGCCTTCCTCGTGGGCGGCCCGGCGCCGTTCCAGCCGCTGGTCGTTGCACGGCCCGTTGCCCCGCAGCACCTCCTGGAACTCGGCCCAGTCGATCGGCCCGTGGTCGTAACCGCCCCGCGCTTCGTTCCACCGCAGCTCCGGGTCGGGGAGCGTGAGGCCGAGCGCCTCGGCCTGCGGGACGCATATGTCCACGAAGCGCCGCCGCAGCTCGTCGTTGGAGTGCCGCTTGATCTTCCACGCCATGGACTGGGCGGAGTGCGCGGACTCGTCGTCCGGCGGGCCGAACATCATCAGCGACGGCCACCACCAGCGGTTCACCGCGTCCTGGGCCATGGCGTGCTGGGCCTCGGTCCCGCGGCTGAGAGCGAGCAGCGACTCGTACCCCTGCCGTTGGTGGAAGGACTCCTCCTTGCAGATCCGCACCATGGCCCGCGCGTACGGACCGTAGGAGCAGCGGCAGAGCGGGACCTGGTTGGTGATCGCGGCGCCGTCCACCAGCCAGCCGATGGCGCCGACGTCCGCCCAGGTCAAGGTGGGGTAGTTGAAGATCGAGGAGTACCGCTGGCGGCCCGCGTGCAGCTTGTCCAGCAGTTCGTCCCGGCTCACGCCGAGGGTTTCGGCGGCGCTGTAGAGGTAGAGGCCGTGGCCGGCTTCGTCCTGGACCTTGGCCATCAGGATCGCCTTGCGGCGCAGCGAGGGCGCCCGGCTGATCCAGTTGGCCTCGGGCTGCATGCCGATGATTTCCGAGTGGGCGTGCTGAGCCATCTGGCGGATGAGGGTGGCCCGGTAGGCGTCCGGCATCCAGTCGCGGGGCTCGATCCGGGCGTCCGCGGCCACCGCGGCGTCGAAGTCCGCCGCCAGGGCGTCCTGGTCGGTCCCCTGCCCCGCCGCTGCGGTCGCCGGGAGCTGCGCCGTGGTCGTCATCGGATACCTCCCTCTCCATCACTGGGCCCGGCCGGCTCCGGGCGGCTCTGGTCCGTGCCGGACAGCTCGGCTCAGGCAGGCCGGCCCGGCCGTTTCCGTCGGTCCGGGCGTCCCGACCGACCGATCGTTCGGTTCATTCCATGGTCGAGGGCGTGAGAAGGGGTGTCAAGCCATTCCTGAGCCTGTGGATAACTCGGTAAGGTCACCGCCGGAGCTCCGGGTGGGTAGCGTGCTGCGCGGCAGCCGGGAGCCGGGCAGCGGGCGAGAGCGGAGAAACGATGCAGTCAACGCAGGGGCCGCCGCCCCGGGTGGCGGCGCTGTCGCTGCCCGGGCGGATAGCCGTCGCGGCCACGGTCGGCGCCGTCACCGTGGGGGCGCTGCTCCATCTCGGCATGGTGTTCCTGCACGTAGCGCCATCGAACACGCTCAGCAAGGAACACGCGACCGCGGTCAACGACTACATCTACCCGGAGTTCGAGCAGAACTGGAAGCTCTTCGCTCCGGACCCCCTGCAGCAGAACGTCCACATCCAGGCCCGCGCCGAGGTGCGCAAGCCCGGCGGGGCCGTGGTCGCCACCGGCTGGGTCGACATGACCGGAATGGACATCTCGGCCATGCGCCACGACCCGATACCCAGCCACACCCAGCAGAACGAGCTCCGCCGCGCCTGGGGCTTCTACACCGACACCCATGACCAGCAGGAGCAGCCCACGGCGAGCAACCGGAGCGAGATCAGCCGCGAGTACCTCCAGCGGATCCTGCAGAAGCGTTTCGGTCCCCGGCTCAACGGCGGTGACGTCGTCCGCATCCAGGCCCGCGCGGCCACCACCCCGGTCCCGCAGCCGTCCTGGATCGCCGGTTCGACCGCCACGAGCACCCAGTACCGCGTGCTCCCCTGGTGGAACGTCGACAGCGCGCCTGCGAGCGGTTCCGCGCCCGCCACCTCGACCACGCCGTCCGGGCAGGAGACCGCCTCGTGAGCGCCCCGCAGAGTCACGCTTCCGCCGCCGCCCCCGAACTCGCCGAGGGCGCCTCCCCCTTCGCGGGCTTCGGCCTCGGCCTCGACCGGATGATCTCCCGCGGGCTGCGCCGGGCCACCGAGACGGCGCTCGGCCCGTACCAGAGCGCGATCGTACGGATCGGCTTCGCGCTCACCTGGCTGCTCTTCCTGCTGCGTGAGTTCCCGCACCGGGACGAGCTGTACGGCCCGGGCAGTCCCTGGGGCCTCGACCTGGCCCGGCAGATCATCGCCGGCAACCACGCCTTCAGCGTCTTGATGTGGAGCGACAGCAGGGCGTGGTTCGAGCTGGTCTACGCGCTCGCCGTCGTCGCGAGCTTCACCCTGCTGCTGGGCTGGCGGACCCGGACCTCCGCGCTGCTCTTCATGGTGGGCGTGCTCTCCCTGCAGAACCGCAGCGTCTACGTGGGTGACGGAGGCGACAACGTCATCCACATCATGGCCATCTACCTCGCCTTCACCCGCTGCGGGCAGGTCTGGTCCCTCGACCGCCGCCGGGCGCGGCGGCAGGCGGCGGCAGAAGAGACGCCGGAAGGGGACATGCCGGCGGAAGGCGAACCGCTCGGGCCGGTCGCGCCCACCGCGCCGGCCGGGAAGTCGCGGCAGATCGCGCGGACCGCCGGGCGCGCCAGGGATCTCGACCCGGTCGGCATCGCCCTGTGGACGGTGCTCGGCGCCGCCCTGATCGCCGCCTCGCTCGCCGGCAAGCTCAGCACCGGCTGGGCGCTGATCTTCTGGGCCTGCTGGGCCGGCCAGGCGGTGTGGTGGGCGGTACGGCGCTACGCCCCCGGTGAGCCGCGCACGGTGCTCGACATCATGGGCAACGTCGTCCACAACGGCGCGATGCTGGTGATCTGCGCCGAGGTCTGCCTGATCTACTCCACGGCCGGCTGGTACAAGATCCAGGGCAGCCGCTGGCAGGACGGCACCGCGATCTACTACCCGCTCCACCTGGACGACTTCTCCCCCTGGCCGGCGCTGTCGCAGTCGCACGCGTTGGCCGGCAGCGACGTCATGGTCATGCTGATCTCGTACGGCACCGTGATCGTCCAGGTCGCCTTCCCCTTCACCCTCTTCAACCGCCGGGTGAAGAACGTGCTGCTGTGCGCCATGATGCTGGAGCATGCCTCGATCGCCATCGTGCTGGGCCTGCCCTTCTTCTCGCTCGCGATGATCGCCGCCGACGCGGTGTTCCTGCCGACCGGCTTCCTGCGCTGGCTCGGCAGGCAGGCCGTACGCCTGGTGCCGGCTCCCAGGCCCAAGGGCGCGGTGATCCACCCGCAGCGGGCGCCGGGCGCCGCGGAACCCCTGGTCGGGCCGCCCCCGCCCAGTACGGTGCCCTGACCGGCCTCGCCGGGTCCGGCGGCGAACGGCGGGCGGACCGGAGCGCACCGGTCCGCCCCGTAGGCTGACGCCCATGACCGAGGACGAGGCCGTACGGCGCTGGCGCGAGGCCGCCCCGGCCGCGGTGCTGCTGGACGGCTTCCACGCCCTGAAGCACGCCCTGCGTTTCGGCGGCGACGTGGCCGTCGCGGTCACCACCGACAAGGCCGCCACGCTGCGGCTGGCCGCCGAACTGGCGCCCGATCTGACCGGACAGCTCACCGACCGGCTCACCGAGGTGTCCGCCGCGGTGCTGCGCGGTCTGGTCACCCGGGTGCACCCCACCGCGGTGGCCGCGCTCGCCGCCCGCCGTGACCGGGCAGCCAATCTGGCCGTGCTGGCCGCTCTGCCCCGCCGGGCGCCGGTCGTCGTGCTGGACCAGCCGCGCAATCTGGGCAATGTCGGCGCGGTCGTCCGGCTCGCCGCGGGGTTCGGCGTCACCGGGGTCGTCACCACCGGTGACCTCGACCCCTGGCATCCCAACGTCGTACGGTCCGGCGCCGGTCTGCACTACGCCACGGCGGTGGAGCACCGCACCCCCGGCGTGCTGCCGCCCGGCCCGCTCTGGGTCCTCGACCCGGAAGGCGCCGATCTGCGGGGCGCCGAACTGCCCGACGACGCTCTGATCGTCTTCGGCTCGGAGCGGCACGGAGTCTCCGACGAGCTGCGGTCCCGGGCGGACGCGCTGGTGGCGCTGCCCATGCGGGCCCGGGTCTCCAGCTACAACCTCGCCACCAGCGTCGGGATGGCGCTCTACCACTGGTCGGCCACCTCCCGCTCCCCGCTGGTCCCGGGGCGCCCCTGAGGCGGGACGCCCCAGGCGCGGACGCCGTCAGGCCGGCCGCCGCACCTCCACCGTCCGGAAGCGGTTGGCGACGAACGCACCGTCGCAGAGCGCCGCGTTGGCCGCCGGATTGCCGCCCGAGCCGTGGAAGTCGGAGAAGGCCGCGGTCTGGTTGACGTAGACGCCGCCGGTGAGATTCAGCGAGAGCTGGGCGCACTCCTCCCAGCAGACCTCCTCCAACTGCCGCTCCACCTCCGGTGAGGTGGTGTAGCCGCCGACCGTCATGGCGCCCTTCTCGCGGATCGTGCGGCGCAGCAATTCCACGGCGTCGCCGGTGGAGTCCACCGCCACCGCGAAGGAGACCGGGCCGAAGCACTCGGACATGAAGGCCGCCTCGGCGTCCGGTTTGGCACCGTCGAGCTTGATCATCGCGGGCGTGCGGACCACCGCGTCCGGGAAGTCGGGGTGCGCGATCGTGCGGGAGGCGAGCGCCACATCTCCTATCCTGGGGGAGGCGTCGAGCCGTGCCTTGACCTCCGGGTTGACCAGGGCGCCGAGCAGCGCGTTGGCCCGGGTGTCGTCACCGAGCAGCCCGTCCACCGCGGCGGCGAGGTCGGCGACCACCTCGTCGTACGACTTGGGTCCCGCGTCGGTGCTGATGCCGTCCCTGGGGATCAGCAGATTCTGCGGGGTGGTGCACATCTGGCCGCTGTAGAGGGAGAGCGAGAAGGCGAGATTGGCGAGCATGCCGCGGTAGTCGTCGGTGGAGTCCACCACCACGGTGTTGACGCCGGCCTTCTCGGTGTAGACCTGCGCCTGCCGCGCGTTGGCCTCCAGCCAGTCGCCGAAGGCGGTGGAGCCGGTGTAGTCGACGATGCGGATCTCCGGGCGGACCGCGAGGGTCTTGGCCAGGCCCTCACCGGGCCGGTCGGCGGCGAGGCTCACCAGATCGGGCGGGAAGCCGGCCTCGGCCAGCACCTCGCGGGCGACGGACACGGTGAGCGCCAGCGGCAGCACGGCCCGCGGATGCGGCTTGACCAGCACCGCGTTTCCGGTGGCGAGCGAGGCGAAGAGCCCCGGATAGCCGTTCCAGGTCGGGAAGGTGTTGCAGCCGATGACCAGGCCGATGCCGCGGGGCACCGCGGTGAAGGACTTCCGCAGGGCGATCGGGTCCCGCTTGCCCTGCGGTTTCACCCATGCGGCGTCCTGCGGGGTGCGGATCTGCTCCGCGTACGCGTAGGTGACCGCCTCCAGGCCGCGGTCCTGGGCGTGCGGGCCGCCCGCCTGGAAGGCCATGGTGAACGCCTGGCCGGAGGTGTGCATCACCGCGTGCGCGAACTCGTGCGTCCTGGCGTTGATCCGCGACAGGATCTCCAGGCAGACCAGGGCCCGGACCTCGGGTCCCGCGTCCCGCCAGGCGGGCACGGCGGCGCGCATCGCGGGCAGCAGCACGTCCGGATCGGGGTGCGGATACTCGATACCCAGCTCGATGCCGTACGGCGACCGCTCGCCGCCCGTCCACGCGTCGATGCCGGGCTGGTCCAACGCGAATCGGTGGCCGAGCAGGGCGTCGAACGCCGCCTTGCCGGCCTCGGCGTCCGCGTACGCCTTGGGGTGTTCGGGGTAGGGCGTCCAGTACGCACGGGTGCTGATGGCCTCCAGCGCCTTGTCGAGGGTGCCGCGATGGCGTTCGGTCAAGAGCGCGGTGGAGAGATCGGCGGGCATGGGACCAACTCCTCGTCGAGCTGGGCTGGGTGGTGGGGACACCGCTAGATTAACCGAATGTTCGGTCGGGACAAGGTGGACGTCCCCGGCCTGTGGACAACTTCGCCGCATCGGCACAGCGGGACGGTGCGGGGACAAACGGGCGAGGAGTCGTGGCAACCGTGAGCGCACTTGACCGCAGCAGCACCGTGGCCGTCGTCGGCGCGGGCACCATGGGCCAGGGAATCGCGCAGGTCGCCCTGCTGGCGGGCCACCCGGTGCGTCTGCACGACGCGGTGCCAGGCCGGGCGCAGGCCGCCGTGGACACCGTCGCGGGGCGGCTCGACAGGCTGGTGGTCAAGGGCCGGCTCGGCGCGGCCGAGCTGAAGGCGGCGCTGGCCCGGCTCACTCCCGCCGAGACCGTGGCGGAACTGGCCGGCGCCGGTCTGGTGGTGGAGGCCGTGGTCGAGGACCTCGCCGTCAAACAGCGGCTCTTCGCCGGCCTCGAAGCGGTCGTCGCCGACGACTGCCTGCTGGCCACCAACACCTCCTCGCTCTCGGTCACCGCGGTGGCCGGAGCGCTGCGGCTGCCCGGTCGCCTCGTCGGCCTGCACTTCTTCAACCCGGCGCCCCTCATGCCGCTGGTCGAGGTCGTCGCGGGCGCGGCCGGCGAGGCGGCGGCGGTCACCACCGCCTATGACACCGCGGCCTCCTGGGGCAAGATCCCGGTGCGCTGCACCGACACCCCGGGCTTCCTGGTCAACCGGGTCGCGCGGCCCTTCTACGCCGAGGCGCTGCGGGTCTACGAGGAACGCGCCGCCGACCCCGCCACCATCGACGCGCTGCTGCACGAGTGCGGCGGTTTCGCCATGGGGCCCTTCGCGCTGATGGACCTGATCGGCCAGGACGTCAATGAGGCCGTCACCCGCTCGGTGTGGGAGGCGTTCTTCCACGACCCGAAGTTCACGCCGTCGCTGGCCCAGCGCCGTCTGGTCGAGTCGGGCCGGCTCGGCCGCAAGTCCGGCCGCGGCTGGTTCTCCTACCAGGAGGGCGCCGCGCCGGCCCCCGAGCCGCACAACGCGGAACCCACCTCGGCTCCCGCCTTCATCACGGTGACCGGCGACCTCGGACCGGCCCGTGAAGTGACAGAACTGGCCCGGGAGTCCGGGATCGAGGTGCGCCAGGGGCGGCACCCGGACGGAGACCCGCGTCAGCGCGCCGGCGTGATCGTCCTTCCCGCCGGGACACCGCTCCACCTGGCCGACGGGCGGCCACCGGGGGCGCCGGCCGTCACGTTCGACCTGGCGCTTGACTACCGCGCCGCCACGCGGATCGGGATCGCGCCCTCGGCCGGGGTGCACGCCGACGCCGTGGCCCAGGCGACCGGCCTGTTCCAGGCGATGGGCAAGAAGGTCAGCGTCATCAGGGACGTGCCCGGCATGGTGGTGGCGCGGACCGTCGCCCTGCTGGTTGACCTGGCGGTCGACGCGGTCGCCAGGGAGGTCGCCTCCGGGCACGACGTGGACACCGCGATGCGGCTGGGCGTCAATTACCCGCTGGGGCCGCTGGAGTGGGGCCAGCGCGTCTCGGTGACCTATGTGCGTGATCTGCTCGACGCCCTGCACGCCTGGTACCCCACCGGCCGGTACGCTCCCTGCGCCGAACTCAGGCGGCGTGCGGCGGCGGCCGAAGGTGTGATCTCCTCATGACCATGCCCAAGCGCGACACCTACACGCCCGATTCGCTGCTCGCCGTCTCGGTGCGGGTCTTCAACGAGCGCGGCTACGACGGCACCTCGATGGAGCACCTTTCCCAGGCGGCGGGCATCTCCAAGTCCTCGATCTACCACCATGTGCGCGGCAAGGAGGAACTCCTCAACAGGGCGGTGGGACGGGCGCTGGAGGGCCTGTTCGGCATCCTGGAGGAGCGCGGGGCGGTCGACGGGCGGGCAGTGGAGCGCCTGGAGTACGTCACCCGCCGCACCACCGAGGTGCTGATGGCGGAGCTTCCGTACGTCACCTTGCTGCTGCGGGTGCGCGGGAACACCACAACCGAGCGGTGGGCCATGGAGCGCCGCAGGGAGTTCGACCAGCGGGTCTCCGCCCTGCTGAAGGCGGCGGTGGCCGAGGGCGATCTGCGCGCGGACGTCGAACCACGGCTGGCCACCCGGCTGCTCTTCGGGATGATCAACTCGATCGTGGAGTGGTACCGGCCCGACGGCGCGGGCGCGGTGGACGGCCGGCAGGTCGCGGACGCCGTCGTGCGGCTGGCGTTCGACGGGCTGCGCAGGTAACCGGCTCAGTCGCCGATCGCCAGGTCGGTCTCCTCGAAGACGAGGAGGGTACGGCTGCTGAGCACTTCCTCGATCGCCTGCAGCCGGGTGAGGACGAGTTCGCGCAGACTGCGGTTGTCGACCGTGTGCACGAGCAGCAGCACATCGAAATCACCACTTACCAGGGCAATATGGACGACACCCGGAAGAGTGATGAGTTTCTCCCTGACCGTCCGCCAGGAGTTCTGGACGATCTTGAGCGTGATGTAGGCGGAGAGTCCGTGGCCGGCGCGCTCGTGGTCGACCCGCGCGGTGAAACCTCGGATCACTCCGTCCTCGATCAGCCGGTTGATCCGCGCGTAGGCATTCGCCCGCGAGACGTGTACGCGCTCGGCCACGGAGCGTATCGACGCCCGGCCGTCCTCCTGGAGCATCCGCAGGATCGTGCGGTCGATCTGGTCAAGAGGTCGGACCGTTGGTTCCTCATCAGCCATCTGTTCGCTCGCCATCCCCCGGAAGCTCCATACCATGGACGTACTGGCTCCATCTCAGGCTGTGCAGAACCGTTTGTCCACAGGCGGAACCACCCCGTAGCCAAAATGCCTCCGTCGACCGAACAATCGGTTGGGAGAGCGGGACCCGCTCACGCCCGATCGACTGCCCGACCGGAACGCCGAAACGCCGGTGCCCGGTCGCCGACCACAAGGAGGTGCTCGCGATGACCGTGCTGGACACCCCTGCTTGGCGCCCCCGCACCGATGCCGAGCCGCTGCTGCCCGACCCGGAGCCGTACCGGTTGCTCGGCACCCCCGCCGCCGCCCGGCTCGACCCGGACCGGCTGCGCACGCTGTACGGGCAACTGGTCCGCGGCCGGCGCTTCAACCAGCAGGCCACCGCGCTCACCAAGCAGGGCCGGCTCGCCGTCTACCCGTCCAGCACCGGCCAGGAGGCGTGTCAGGTGGCCGCGGCCCTCGCCCTGCGCCCCCAGGACTGGCTCTTCCCCAGCTACCGCGACACCCTCGCCGTGGTGGCCCGCGGGGTGGACCCGGTCCAGACGCTCACCTTGCTGCGCGGCGACTGGCACACCGGCTACGACCCGCGCGCCGAACGGGTGGCGCCGCTCAGCACCCCGCTGGCCACCCAGTTGCCGCACGCCGTCGGACTCGCGCACGCCGCCCGGCTCAGCGGCGACGACGTGGTGGCGCTCGCCCTTGTCGGCGACGGCGGCACCAGCGAGGGCGACTTCCACGAGGCGCTCAACTTCGCGGCCGTCTGGCAGGCGCCAGTCGTTTTCCTGGTCCAGAACAACGGCTTCGCGATCTCCGTCCCGCTGGCCAAGCAGACCGCCGCCCCGACCCTGGCCCACAAGGCGGTCGGCTACGGCATGCCGGGCCGGCTCGTGGACGGCAACGACGTGGCCGCCGTGCACCAGGTGCTCACCGAGGCGGTCGAGCGGGCCCGCGACGGGGGCGGCCCCACCCTGGTGGAGGCGGTCACCTACCGCATCGACGCCCACACCAACGCCGACGACGCCACCCGCTACCGCCAGGACAGCGAAGTCGCCGCCTGGCGCGCGCACGACCCCGTCACCCTGCTGGAGGACGAGCTGACCGGGCGCGGTCTGCTGGACGACACGCTGCGGCAGACCGTCACCGACGAGGCCGAGGCCATGGCCGCCGCGCTGCGGGAACGGATGAACGCCGACCCTGCCCCCGACCCCATGGAGCTCTTCGCGCACGTCTACGCCGAGCCCACCCAGCAGCTGCGCGCCCAGGAAGCGCAACTGCGCGCCGAACTGGAAGCGGAGCGGCAGTCATGACCACCGCCACCCGGCCGGACGGCCGCGCCGCGACCCCCGCCCGCAAGCCCGCCACCATGGCCCAGGCGCTCAACCGGGCACTGCGCGACGCCTTGAGCGCCGACCCGGCCGTCCATGTGCTCGGCGAGGACGTCGGCACCCTGGGCGGCGTCTTCCGGATCACCGACGGCCTCGCCGCGGAGTTCGGCGCGGACCGCTGCACCGACACCCCGCTCGCCGAGGCAGGCATCCTCGGCACCGCCGTCGGCATGGCGATGTACGGGCTGCGGCCGGTCGTCGAGATGCAGTTCGACGCCTTCGCCTATCCGTCCTTCGAGCAGCTGGTCAGCCACGTCGCCCGGATGCGCAACCGCACCCGTGGCACCCTCCCGCTGCCGATCACCATCCGGATCCCCTACGGCGGCGGGATCGGCGGTGTGGAGCACCACAGCGACTCCTCCGAGGCCTACTACGCCCACACCCCCGGGCTGCACGTGGTCACCCCGGCGACGGTGGCGGACGCCTACGGGCTGCTGCGGGCCGCCATCGCCTCCGACGACCCGGTGGTCTTCCTGGAGCCGAAGCGGCTGTACTGGTCGAAGGCCGACTGGTCCCCGCAGGCGCCGGCCGAGGTCGAGCCGATCGGCCGGGCCGTGGTGCGCCGCGCCGGCCGCACCGCCACCCTCGTCACCTACGGCCCCTCGGTGCCGGTCTGCCTGGAGGCGGCCGAGGCGGCCGAGGAGGAGGGCTGGGACCTCGGCGTGATGGATCTGCGCAGTGTGGTGCCCTTCGACGAGGAGACGGTCGCGGCGGCGGTCCGCGGCACCGGGCGCGCGGTCGTGGTCCACGAGTCGGCCGGCTTCGGCGGGATCGGCGCGGAGATCGCCGCCCGGATCACCGAACGCTGCTTCCACCACCTTCAGGCGCCGGTGCTGCGCGTGGCCGGATTCGACATTCCCTACCCGCCGCCGATGCTGGAACGGCACCACCTGCCCGGTGTCGACCGCATTCTCGACGCCGTGGGACGCCTGCAGTGGGAGGAGGGGTGATGGCCGCGGTCAAGGAGTTCACCCTGCCCGACCTGGGCGAAGGGCTCACGGAAGCGGAGATCGTCCGCTGGCTGGTGCGGGTCGGCGATGTCGTGGCCGTCGACCAGCCGGTGGTCGAGGTGGAGACGGCCAAGGCGGTGGTGGAAGTGCCCTGCCCCTACGGCGGGGTGGTCACCGCACGCTTCGGCGCCGAGGGCGAGACGCTGGCGGTCGGCCGCCCGCTGGTGACGGTCGCGGTCGGTCAGGACGCCGGCGCCGGCCAGGAGCCCGCCGGCGACGGTGGCGGCTCCGCGCAGGAGGGCTCGGGCAATGTGCTGGTCGGCTATGGCACGGGTCCGGCGACGACCCGCCGCCGCAACCGGGTACGGGCGGTCAGCGCGGTGGTGGCCCGTGAACCGGTCACGGTCACCGCGGCCGACGGCCGCTCGCCGCAGGGTGTGCCGGCGGCCGCTCACCCGGACGGCGGACCGGTCGCGGTGATTTCTCCGCTGGTCCGGCGGCTGGCCCGGGAGCGGGGCCTCGACCTGCGGTCGGTGCGCGGCACCGGCCCGGACGGACTGATCCTGCGCGCCGATGTCGAACGGACGGCGGACGGGTCGGTCACCGCGGGCGGTCCGGTCACCGCTGACGGGCCCGCCGCGGATGGGCCGGTCGCGGATGGGCTCCGTGCGGGCGGGCTCACGGCTGACGGGCTCGCCGCCGACCGGTTCACGGCGGATGGGCTCACCGCCGACGGGTTCACCGCGGACCGGTTGACTGCGGACCGGTTCACCGCCGACGGGCTCGCCGCGGACCGGCTTCAGGAGACGGTCTCCGCGCCGGCGGCCCCGGCCTCCGCCCTCGGCCGGGAGGGCGCGGAACGGGTCCCGCTGCGCGGCATGCGCGGCGCCGTCGCGGAGAAGCTCAGCCGCAGCCGCCGGGAGATCCCGGACGCCACCTGCTGGGTGGACGCGGACGCCACCGAACTGCTGGCCGCGCGGGCGGCGATGAACGCCGCCGGGCAGGCCGCCGGCGCCGGCCGGATATCGGTACTCGCGTTCTTCGCCCGGATCACCACGGCCGCGCTGGCCCGCCATCCGGAGCTCAACGCCACGGTGGACACCGGGCGGAACGAGATCATTCGGCTGCCCGCCGTGCACCTCGGCTTCGCGGCGCAGACCGAGCGCGGACTGGTGGTGCCGGTGGTCCGGGACGCGCAGTCCAGGACCACGGCCGGGCTGTCGGCGGAGATCCGCCGGCTCACGGATGCGGCCAGGGCCGGGTCGCTGACGCCGGGCGAGCTGACCGGCGGGACGTTCACCCTGAACAACTACGGGGTCTTCGGGGTGGACGGTTCCACGCCGATCATCAACCACCCGGAGGCGGCGATGCTCGGGGTCGGCCGGATCGTGGCCAAGCCGTGGGTGCACCAGGGGGAACTGGCCGTACGCCAGGTGGTGCAGCTCTCCTTCACCTTCGACCACCGGGTGTGCGACGGCGGCACCGCGGGCGGCTTCCTGCGGTTCGTGGCCGACTGCGTGGAGAATCCGGCGGTGCTGCTCTCAGCGGTGTGACCGCCGCGGTGAGCACCGGGGCATCACGCCGGAACGCGGCCGGGGCATACTCGCGGGCATGACGAGGAGCTACGACGCGGTGGTGCTCGCCGGCGGCGCGGCCAGGCGGCTCGGCGGCGCCGACAAACCCGCGCTGCCGGTCGGCGGCCGGATGCTGCTCGACCGGGTGCTGGCGGCGTGCGCCGGCGCGGGCAGCACGGTCGTCGTGGGGCCGCGCCGCCCGACCGTCCGCCCGGTGCGGTGGACCCGGGAGGAGCCGGCGGGCGGCGGCCCGCTGCCCGCGCTCGCCGCCGGCCTCGCCGCCCTGCCGCCCAGCCACGAAAGCCCCGAGGTGGTGCTGGTGCTCGCCGCGGACCTGCCGTTCCTGACCGCGGACACCGTGCACACGCTCGTCGAGGCGCTCACCGCGGCGCCGGACGAGCGGAAGGACGGGCCGGAGGATGCGCGCAGGGAGCAGGGGGAGGAAGTCGGTGCGCGCTGGGAAGGAGTGATGCTGGCGGACGGCGGCGGACGGGACCAGCCGCTCGCGGCGGCGTACCGGACCGAGCCGCTGCGGCGCGAACTCGCCCTGCTCGGCGCCGAGCACGGCGGCCTGGCCGGGCTGCCGCTGCGGTTGCTGACGGGAGAACTCGCCCTGCGCAGGATCGCGGACCCGAGCGGGGAGGCGTCCTTCGACTGCGACACCTGGGAGGACGTGGCGGCGGCCCGGGCCCGGCTGGGCACCGCGGGCCAAGGGTGAGGGTGAGCCTGCCCGGTGGCGGGCCACGGATCGGGGAGCATAGGGCCTGTGTTGGACGAATGGATCGCAGCAGCCAAGAACGAACTGGGCATCGACCTGGACGTGGACACCGGCGTCCTGCTCGACCTGGCCCGGGACGCCGCGCACGGCGTGGCCCGGCCGGCCGCGCCGCTGACCACCTTCCTGGTGGGTTATGCGGCGGCGAGCGCGGGCGGCGGCGCCGAAGCGGTACGGGAGGCGGCGGCGAAGGCCGCCGCGCTGGCGCTGCGCTGGGCCGAGGAGGCCGGGCAGGATGCGGCGGTCAGCGACGCCGGTCCGGCCGCGGCACCGGGCACGGGCGGCAGAAGCACGCGGCCCGGTGGCGAAGCGGACCCGGGGCGATGACCGCCCCGGGCGGTGACGCCGCCGACCGCGCCCTGGACGACGCCCTCGCGCTCGCCAACGACCGCCGGGCGGCCACCGACCGGCGCCCCCGCGCCGCCAACGACCCGCTGTCCGTGGCCCTCGGCCTGAGCGACACCCCGCAGGCCGCGCCGGCCCGCCCCACGCCCACCTCCCCGCCGGCCCGCCCCGCGCCCCCACCACCCCCCACCGCACCCCCCTCCACCTCGGCCCGCCCCACGCCCCCCGCGCACCCGCCCGCCCCCCTGGACGCCCTGTCCGTCGCCCTCCGGCACGGCTGCGACGAGCCCGCCGAGGCGCCCCCGCGGACCCGCGAGCCCCGGGAAGGCGGCGCCCGTGGCCCGGCACCCGCGCCGTACGCCCCGCCCGCGCCCCACTCCCCGCCCCACCCCCCGCACCCCCGGGACACCCCCTGGCCCGACGCCCGGCGGATCGCCCGGCAGGCGGGGCGCCGACTCGCCCCGCGGACCACGCCGTTGGGCGACGAAGCCCTCGGTTCCGCGCTCGCCAGGGGACTGGTGGCGCTCACCGACCTGCCCTCCTTCGACTCCTCCGCGATGGACGGCTGGGCGGTGGCGGGCGCCGGTCCCTGGCGGCTGAAAGGCCGGCTGCTCGCCGGGCAGGGCACCCCGGAGCCGCTGCTCGACGGCCACGCGGCCCGGATCGCCACCGGCGCCGTACTGCCGCCCGGCGCGGTCGCCGTCCTGCGCAGCGAGCACGGCAGGACCGAGCGGCGGACCGACGGGGAATGGCTCCGGGTGCTGGAGCCGCGGTTCGCGCCCCGGCCCGGCCAGGAGGTGCGGCGGCGCGGCCAGGAGTGCCGCAGCGGCGACGAGTTGCTGCCGGCCGGCACCGTGGTGACCCCGGCCGTACTCGGTCTCGCGGCGGCGTCCGGCTACGACGAACTGACCGTCACCGCCCGGCCGAAGGTCGAGATGCTGGTGCTCGGTGACGAGTTGCTCGACCACGGGCTGCCGCGCAAGGGCCGGGTGCGCGACGCGCTGGGCCCCATGCTGCCCTCCTGGCTCCGCGCCCTGGGCGCCGAAGTGACCACGGTACGGCGCCTGGTCGATGACGCCGAAGCCCTGCGCGAGGCCGTCACCGCGAGCACCGCCGACCTGATCGTGACCACCGGTGGCACCGCGGGCGGCCCGGTCGACCACGTCCACCCCGTGCTCGCCGCCATCGGCGCGAAACTGCTGGTCGACGGGGTGTCCGTACGCCCGGGCCACCCCATGGTGCTCGCCGAACTGCCCGCCGCGGCGCCCGGCGGGACCCGTGCCGCAGGCGCCGTGGGACCGTTCCTGATCGGCCTGCCCGGCAATCCGCTGGCCGCCGTTTCCGGGGTGCTCACCCTGGTGGCGCCCCTGCTGCGCACCCTGGGCGGCCGGCCCGTCCCCGCGCCCTATGCGGCGCCGCTCACCGCGGACGTCCCGGGGCACCCGGTGGACACCCGGCTCGTTCCGGTGGTCTTCGACGACGAGTCCGCCGCCCGGCCGCTGCACTTCGCCGGCCCGGCGATGCTGCGCGGCCTGGCCGCCGCCGACGGCATGGCGGTGATCCCGCCGGGCGGCGCCCGTGCAGGACAGGAGACGGCCGTACTCGACACCGGGCTGCTCGGCCCGGCCTGGGGGAGCGGCGGGTGAGGCTTCCGACCCGCGACGCGGCGGCCGACCGGGGGGCAAGGGGCTCGGGCCGCGTGTACTTCCCGCGCCCCGCCGCGGGACCGCTGCTCCAGGTGGCGCGCCGGCTGCTGCTGGCCGTGCTGGTCCTGGTCGTCACCGTGGTCATCGTCTACGCGGGGCGCGGCGGCTACCACGACAACGCGGGCGGTTCCCTGACGTTCGTCGACGCGCTCTACTACTCCACGGTGTCGCTCTCGACGACCGGTTACGGCGACATCGTGCCGTACAGCACGACCGCGCGGCTGACCAACGCCTTCCTGCTGACGCCGCTGCGAGTGATCTTCCTGATCATCCTGGTCGGCACCACCCTGGAGGTGCTGACCGAGCGCACCAGGGAGCAGTACCGCCTCAAACGCTGGAGGAGCACCTTGCGCGATCACGTGCTGATCGTGGGATACGGCACCAAGGGCCGCTCGGCTGCGCAGACGCTGATCGGGCGGGGCATCCCGCGCAACCGGATCGTCGTGGTGGACACCAGCCCCAAGGTGGTCCAGTCCGCAGCCGACGAGGGCTTCGTCGGCGTCACCGGCGACGCGACCCGTAACGACGTCCTGCTGCGCGCCGAGGTGGAGCGGGCCAAGGAGATCGTCATCGCCGCGCAGCGGGACGACACCGCGGTCCTGGTCACCCTCACCGCCCGCCAGCTCAACAAGCGCGCCCACATCATCGCCTCGGTCCGCGAGGAGGAGAACGCCCCGCTGCTGCGGCAGTCGGGCGCCGACGCGGTCATCACCAGTTCCAGCGCGGCCGGGCGGCTGCTCGGGCTGTCGATGATCAGCCCGAGCGCCGGCCGGGTGATGGACGACCTGATCACGTACGGCAGCGGCCTCGATCTCATCGAACGGCCGGTGACCCGGGCGGAGGTCGGCAAGTCACCGCGTGACCTGGCCGATCTGGTGGTCTCGGTGAAGCGCGGCCACCGGCTGCTCGACCACGACGCGCAGGAGGCGACCCCGCTGCAGGCCACCGACCGGGTGATCGCGATCTGCCGATCGGGACCGGGCCGGCCGCGTACCGATCCGGGCGCGTGAGGCCCGGACCGGCACGGCGGAGGCTAAGGGCTGAGGGCAGAGGGCAGAGGGCTGACGGCTGAGAGCAGAGGCCGCCGGACTCAGGTGGAGATGTCCGGGTACGGCATCTCGAAGTGCGCCACGCGTGCGGCGTACTCCAGCTGGAACGCCAGCGGTTCTGGGTAGTCGCGCTCGAACATGCCGATGAAGAGCGTCAGCGTGAGGAACGGATGGGCGCCCAGCTCGAAGAGCTTGGGGTAGTCGTGCCCGATCAGCGCGGCCCGCTCGGTGTCGTCGAACGCCAGCCAGGTGGTGGCCTCGCCGCTGATGCAGTTGAGCAGGCGGTTGGCGTGCTCGGCCTCCCACTGGGTGACGGCGCCGGCCGGGTCCTCGCGGTAGCGCTCCACCAGCTCGGGGTCGCGGTCGACGGTGTAGAGGAACTTGTTCAGCAGGTACTTGCTCACTCGGGACCTCCGTTCGGGTACCAGGTGAAGTAGGCCTCCATGGTGTGGAACAGGTCCAGGGTGTCGACGTAGTCGGCCTTCCGGCCCTCGCCGGCGACTCCCATCATCAGCATGAAGTCCATGAACCCATGGGTGGCGTTGCCCGGCAGGTGGAGGCTGTCCAGGCTGACCTCGCCGAGGCACTCCTCGATGTCGCCGCCGGCGATCCAGCCGACCGCCTTCCGGTCGAACTCCGGGTCGGGCCCGTGCGGCCCGAACTGGCGCGGGCCGCCCAGCTCCAGCGACAGGTGCCCGGTCCCGATCACCGCGACCCGCTGGTCCGACGGCCAGGACTCGATCATCTCCCGGATGGCCCTGCCGAGCTGGACGAACCGTTTCGGCTGCGGCATCGGCGGGGCGAAGATGTTGGTGTAGACCGGCACGATCGGAAGGTCGGCCTCGGGCCGCAGGGTGATGATCGGGCAGGTGATCGAGTGGTCGATCCGCAGCTCGTTGGAGAACGCCAGGTCGAAGCCGGCGTCCAGGCCCTCGCGCAGCAGATGGGCCGACAGCTCCTCGTGGCCCTTGAGCAGCATCTTCGGCAGCCCGAACTCGCGTTCCTCGTTGTAGAAGTTCCCGTCGTAGAACGGGGCCTTGCCGACCAGGAACTGCGGCATGTTGTCCAGCCACAGCTGGTGGAAGTGGTCGGAGCCGACCATCACCAGCACATCGGGGCGGGCCCGGGTGAGGGTCTCCCGGAACGCCTCGATCTTGCGGACCCACTCGTCGGCGAAGGGCGGGCGGTCCGCTCCGGTCGAGGTGCTGGTGCGGTAGTAGAAGGGATGGTGGGTGGACGCGATCACCGCGACCAGCTCGGCCATCTCAGCCCTCCTCGGTTCGGTCGGCCGCCGTCGGGCGTCCGAGATCAGTGCTGCTCGGGGAGATGGGATCAGGGGCGACGGACCGGTTGTTGAGGTCCACCGACAGGAAGATGTCGTTGGCGACGGGGTGGCGCAGTTCCTCGGCGAGCTGGCCGATCAGCCCGGCGGTGCGGGCCAGCAGCGCGAAGCCGCGCAGCAGTTCCAGCGGCAGGCCGAGGTCGGCCAGGGCGGCGCCGCAGACGCCGGCGCCGTTGAGCGGCAGCGTCCGGCCGAGGACTTGGGGGTGCACTCGGCCGATCGCGGCGAAGAGCGACAGGTGCGGGCCGTACAGATTCTCCTCGGCGGCGATCTGCAGCAGCCGCGGGGTGCGCGGGTCCCCCTGCTTGTGGACGTGGTGGCCGAGGCCGGGGATGAAGGCGCGCGCTTCCCGGCGGGCCGTCACCGTCCGCAGGGCCAGGGCGTCCCATCCGGCGTCGTCGTCCGGCAGCGGGCCCTCGACGGAGGTCAGTACGTCGTGCAGGAAGCGGCCGCAGTCCTCGGTGACGCCCAGGAACCGGGACCCGCCGCCGAGCAGGCCGGCGGCGAGCGCGCCCTGCACCGAGTCGGGCGCGGACAGGTACGTGAGCCGGGTGACGATGGCGGTCGGGGTGAAACCGTGGTCGGCGAGCGCCGCGAGGACCGCCTCGAAGACCCGGGTCTCCCCCGGGGCCGGGCGGCGCTGCGTCGCCAGCCAGAACGCCAGCTCACCGAAGCCGACGGTGCCCATGACGTCCTTGGCCAGGTCCTGGCCGAGCAGGGTGATGGTCTCCAGGGAGGACGCGCCGAGGGCGGTCTCGTACACCGGCTTGTCCACTGGCTTGTCCACTGGCTTGTCCGCGGGCCCCTCCGCGGGCCCCTCCGCGGGCCCGTCCGCCGGCTGCGTCGCGTGCTGCGGCTGGTCAGTCACGGCCGTCCTCCGGAGGGGTGGTCAGCCACTTGCGGAGCTCGACGCCGTGCTCGTCCAGTTCCGGCGGGGGCCGGTGGTATCCGACGGGGGTGGCGGAGAAGCGGATGGGGTTGCGGGTGGTGGGCACCGCGCGATCGCCCTCGCCGACCTCCACGATGGGGTCGAGCCCGAAGCGCTCCGCCATCGCGAAGCCGCCGTCGATGGTGTTGATGGGCCCGCAGGGCACCCCGACCGCGGTGAGGGCCTCGAACCACTCGACCGCGCCGCGGGTGGCCAGGCGCTCCTCCAGGATCGGGCGCAGCTCCTCGCGGTTCTTGGTGCGGTCGGCGTTGTGCGCGAACCGCGGGTCCTCGGGGATGTCCGGGAGGCCGAGGACGTCGCAGAGCTTGCGGAACTGCCCGTCATTGGCCGCCGCCACGATCAGCTGGTTGTCGGCGGTGGGCAGCGGTTCGTACGGGAAGACGCTGGGGTGCGCGTTGCCCATCCGGAAGGGCACCACGCCGCCGGCCGCGTAGGCCGAGCTGTGGTTGACCAGTCCGGTCAGCGCCGAGGAAAGCAGATTGACCTCGACGTGCTGGCCCTGGCCGGTGGCGTCGCGGTGGCGCAGCGCGGCGAGGATGCCGATCACGGCGTGGTTGCCCGCCATCACGTCGAAGACCGAGATCCCGGCCCGGTAGGGCGGCCCGTCCGGGTCGCCGGTCAGGCTCATCAGGCCGGAGATGGCCTGCACCATCAGGTCGTAGCCGGGCACGTGCTTGCCGGCGCCTGCGCCGAAGCCGCTGATCGACGCGTAGACGGCGCCGGGATTGGCGGCGCTGACGCTGTCGTAGTCCAGGCCGTACTTGGCCAGGCCGCCGGGCTTGAAGTTCTCGATGATCACGTCCGCCCGGCGGGCGAGTTCGCGGGCCGCCGAGGCGTCGGTCGCGTCGCGCAGGTCGAGGGCGATCGAGCGCTTGCCGCGGTTGACGCCGAGGTAGTACGTGGAGACCTCGTCCCGTACCGGCGGCATCCAGGTGCGGGTCTCGTCGCCCTGCGGGCCCTCGACCTTGACGACCTCGGCGCCCATGTCGGCGAGGAGCATCGTCGCGTAAGGGCCGGCGAGGACCCGGGAGAAGTCCGCGACCAGCACCCCCGACAGCGGGCCGGGTGCGGGCCCCGCTTCTGCCGTGGAGTCGTCAAGCATCAGCCTTGCCTCTCGATCGTCCGTACAGCGGACCATTGTCCGTTGCTGAGTCTGCGCCGGTGCGGGGTGGCCGGTCAAGGGGCCGTGGCGCCTGGGGGTCGTCTTTGGGGCTGCCTGGGGAGCCGCCTACGGAGTCGCCTGGGGGAGGGCCGGCACGGTCACGTGCGGCAGGTCCTGGACCCGGGCGAAGTCGGCGCTGATGTCGCCGGCCGCCTGCAGCAGCAGCGGCAGATGGTGGTCGAGCAGGCGCTCCACCGTCGTCTCGGCGGCATGGCAGTTGACGTTGATCCCGGCGATGACGCGGCCCGACCCGTCCCGCAGCGGGGCCGCCACCGACCGGATGCCCAAGGTCAGCTGCTCGTCGGTCAGCGCCCAGCCGCGCGCCCGCACATCGCGCAGCTCCGCGTCCCGCTCGGCCGGGTCCGGCTGCCAGCGGGCCACCAGCCCGGAGCGGCTCGGCTCGGCCAGCACCGCGGCCAGCTCGTCCGGCGGCAGGGCGGCCAGCTGGACCTTGCCGAGCGAGGTCGCCAGCGCCGGGAAGCGGGTGCCGATCTGCACCGCGAGCGACACGATCTTCGGCACCGACACCCGCGCCACGTACACGATGTCCGAGCCGTCGAGCTGGGCGATCGAGCAGGACTCGTCGGTACGTGCCGACAGCCGCTCCAGGTGCGGCCGGGCGACGTCCCACAGGCCCGTGGACCGCACGTACGCCACCCCGAGTTCGAGGACCCGGGGGGTGAGGAGGTAACCGCGTTCGGCCGCCCGGACATAGCCGAGCTCCTCCAGGGTGAGCAGGATCCGCCGGGCGGTGGGGCGGGCCAGCGAGGTGGCGGCGGCCACCTCGGTGAGCGTCATCGCCGGGCGGTTCGGCCCGAAGGCCGCGATCACCTCAAGACCGCGCGCGAGCGCTTCGATGAAGTCGGGACCTGTTCCCTCACGTGGCATGGCACGACCTCCTCGCGACCTGGCATCACGGTGAAGAGTAGCCGCCGCTGTCCGCGAGGCGGACGCTCCTGCCGGCAGAACGCCGCAGAACGGACCGACAGGTGCATTGACAGCGAACGCGGGCTGAGCGAGGGTGGCCGCTACGAGCATGTGTCCGTAGAGCGGACGAGTGTACGCGTAAGCGCGAAGGAGCGTGAGGCGATGAGCCAGCCCACCAACGACACCGCGGGCCGTCCGGTCGTGCTGCGGGGTGGCACCGTAGTGACGGTCGATGCCACCCGGCAGGTCCTCGCCGGCCACGACGTCCTGGTCGTCGGCGACCGCATCGCCGCCATCGGTCCCGGTCTGGCCGTCCCCGACGGGACCGTCGAGATCGACGCGAGCGACGGCCTGGTGATGCCGGGGATGATCGACACGCACCGGCACATGTGGCAGACGGCCATGCGCGGTTACGGAGCCGACTGGACGCTCACGCAGTACTTCGTCTGGTACTACCTGGAGTGGGGCAAGACCTTCCGCCCGCAGGACGTCTACGCGGGCAACCTGCTCGGCGCCCTGGAGGCGCTCGACGCCGGTGTCACCACCACCGTCGACTGGTCGCACGGCCTGCAGACCCCCGACCACGCGGACGCCGCCGTCGACGCCCTGCAGGCGGTGCCCGGCCGCTTCGTCCTCGCGTACGGCAACATCCAGGACGCGCCCGCCAACTGGACCGGCACCCCGGAGTTCCGCGACTTCGTCTCCCGCCGCATCACCGGCGACGACATGCTCGGCTTCCAGATCGCCTTCGACGTCACCGGGGACCCCGCCTTCCCGGAGAAGCCCGCCTTCGAGGTCGCCCGCGAACTCGGCGCCGCGGTGACGACCCACGCCGGTGTCTGGGGCGCGACCGGGGACGACGGCATCCGGCTCATGCACGAGCACGGGTTCATGACCCCCGAGACCGTCTACGTGCACAGCTCGTCGCTGTCGGCCGACTCCTACCACCGGATCGCCGCCACCGGCGGTTCCGTTTCGGTGTCCACCGAGAGCGAGCAGAGCGCGGGCCAGGGCTACCCGTCCACCTGGACGCTGCGCGACTACGGCATCCCGGTCTCGCTCTCCATGGACACCTCCGTCTGGTGGAGCGGCGACCTGTTCTCCGCCATGCGCACCACCCTGGGCGCCGACCGCTCCCGCGAGCACTTCGAGGCGCACGCCCAGGGGGAGACCGTCACCCATGCGGCGCTGCGGGCCGACCAGGTCGTGGAGTGGGCCACCCGCGGCGGGGCGCGCGCCCTGGGCCGCGAGTCGGACCTCGGGAGCGTCGAGGTCGGCAAGAAGGCCGACCTCGTACTGATCAAGAACGACAACTCGCCGGTGTCCTTCCCGCTGCTCAACCCGCACGGCCACATCGCCTTCCAGGCGCAGCGCGGTGACGTGCACACCGTGCTGGTCGACGGCAGGATCGTGAAGCGGGACGGCAAGCTGGTCGGGGTCGACCTGGCCGCGGCCCGCCGCACCGTCGACGAGACCGTCGAGCACCTGCGGGGCGAACTCGGGGCGGAGGCCTGGGAGCGCGGGATGAACCCCGACATCCCCGAGACGAAGGTGCTCGACAACCCGTACACCTACACCGACTACCAGAGCAGCCGTACGCACAGCCGCTGAGCGGCAGGGACGACGGGGCGGGCGTGCGGGCCCACCGCGGGTCCGCGCCCCGGGGCCGGTACCGTCGATCGCATGCGAGCGATCACGATTCCCGAGCCGGGCGGCCCCGAGGCGCTGGTCCTGGCGGAAGTGCCCGACCCCGTGCCCGGCCCCGGTGAAGTGCTGGTCGAGGTGGCGGCGTCGGCCGTGAACCGGGCGGACGTCCTCCAGCGGCAGGGGCTGTATCACGTGCCACCGGGTGCGCCGCCGTATCCCGGTCTTGAGTGCTCGGGGCGGATCGCCGGGCTCGGCCCCGGGGTCAGCGGCTGGGCGGTGGGCGACGAGGTGTGCGCGCTGCTCGCGGGCGGCGGTTACGCGGAGCAGGTCGTGGTGCCCGCCGGGCAGTTGCTGCCGGTGCCCAAGGGCGTCGACCTGGTCACGGCGGCGGCGCTGCCGGAGGTCACCGCGACCGTCTGGTCCAACGTCTTCATGGTCGCCCATCTCCGTCCCGCCGAGACCCTGCTGGTGCACGGCGGGTCCAGCGGGATCGGCACCATGGCGATCCAGCTCGGCAAGGCGGTGGGCGCGAAGGTGGCGGTCACCGCCGGCAGCGCGGAGAAGCTGGCCGCATGCCGTGACCTGGGCGCCGACATCCTGATCAACTACCGCGAGCAGGACTTCACCGAGGCCGTCACGCCGGACGTGATCCTCGACATCATGGGCGCGAAGTACCTGCAGCGGAACGTCGACGCCCTCGCCGTCAACGGCCGGCTGGTCATCATCGGCCTCCAGGGCGGCGTGAAGGCCGAACTCAACCTGGGTGTCCTGCTCTCCAAGCGTGCCGCGGTGGCCGCGACCTCGCTGCGCCCCCGGCCCCTGGACGAGAAGGCGGCCATCGTGGCGGCGGTACGCGAGCACGTCTGGCCGCTGATCGAAGCGGGGGCGGTACGGCCGGTGGTCGACCGCACCCTGCCGCTGGCCGACGCGCCCGAGGCCCACCGCCTGCTGGAGGCGAGCGGTCACATCGGCAAGATCCTGCTGCGGATCTGAGCCTTCCGGCGGCGGTGGCGGGTACGGCCGGCCCGCCCGCCACCGCCGTGGAAGGGCCCTCCGAGGCACAGGACCGCCCGCGCTTCCCGAGCAGGTCCCGCGGCCTGTCGAGGAGTTGGCGGAAACGACCGGCGGATCATGGTCGCCCGGCCGGGGGTGCGGCCACCGCGCGGTGGCGGATCGCCGGTGGGACCGCGGCGGTTCGGGGGTTTCCGGGCGTGGCCGCGCGGAGGGCGCGCCGCCGTCCGGGATGCCGGAAATGTCGCCTCGTGTGACGCTGAACGCACACAGGGTTCGGCGGAAGGCGATGCGTGTGCGGTCGGCAGCGGGCAGGGGGAAAGCGCTACGGGCGGGGTCCTGCCTTCTCCTGGCCGCCGGTGTGGCGCTGGGGTCGGTGAAGGCCGCGGAGGCCGCGGTGTCGCCGGTGCCGGGGCCGGGAGTCTCGCAGGGCCCGGCGGGTCCGGGTCCGCTGCCTTCGGGCTCCGTGTCCGCACGGCCGCCTTCCCCGCCCGCAGGGCCGGGGACCGGTCCCGCGCCGACACACGGGGGCGGCCACGGTCCCGCGCCCACCCACGGGGCGGGACACGCTCCCGTCCCGGGGCTCCCCTCCGGTCCGCCGGCTCCGACGGCGCACCCCACGCCCCCGGCGTCCGTGCCCCCCGGGCCACCCGCGCCTCCCGCGCCGAAGCCGACGCGGCCGGCGACTCCCGCCGTGCCGCCCCAGCCGTCTCCGTCCCCCTCCCCGTCCGCGCCGGGCGGCCCGCTGCGCCCGCCCGCGTCGGCCGGTCCGCGTCCCTCCGGCTCCGCCGCGGCGCACACGAGCGGTGCCGGCGGCGGCAGGGGCGCGCGGGGGCCGGTCCTCAAGCCCCGGCGGGAGTACGGCGCGGGCCGGGGACAGTCGCTGGTGCCGGTGGCGGACGGGCAGGAGCCGACCACGGCCCCCGCGGCCACCGGCGCGGCGGGGCGGACGGACGCGCCGCCGCGGTCGGTGATCGCGGACGAACCGGTCCGGCGGGTGCTGCGGGTGCTGCCGCTCGGCGCGGGGCTGGTGCTGGTCGGGCTGGGGCTGGGCTTTTTCGGGCTGCGGCTGCGCAGGTCGTAGGGCGGTGGGGGTGGCCGGGGGTGCCGGCCGTGGTCGGGCGGGGGCGCTGGGGGTGGCTGGGAGTGCCGGCCGCGGTCGCGCGGGGGCCGTCGTGGCGAGTCGCCGACAAGCAGCCATCGATCATTCGTTCGAGTGAAAGCAGAGGCTGGAGCGCGGATCGGGGTTGCGGGCGGGACCATACCCGGTATACATACTGAGTATGTCGATCCGTCACGGCCTGCTGGCTCTCCTCGAACGAGGTCCGCGTTACGGCTATCAGCTCCGCTCCGAGTTCGAGTCGCGCACCGGTTCCACCTGGCCGCTCAACGTCGGGCAGGTCTACACGACGCTGTCGCGGCTCGAACGGGACGGGCTGGTGGTGCCGGCGGGCGAGGACGACGGCGGGCACGCGCTGTACGCGATCACCGAGGACGGGCGGACGGAGCTGCGGGACTGGTTCGCCAGCCCCGTGGACCGCGCGAATCCACCGCGGAACGAGCTGGCGATCAAGCTCGCGATGGCGGTGGGCTCGCCGGAGGTGGATGTGCGCGCGGTGATCCAGGCCCAGCGGATGCACACGATCAAGGCGATGCAGGACTACACGCGGCTGAAGGCACAGGCGATGGAGGCAGCGACGAAGGGAGCGAAGGGGGCGAAGGCTTCGGGCGGGGGGCACGGGAAGAGCGGGGAGCACGCGGAGAGCGCGGAGACCGGGCCGGACCGGGACGACGTGGCCTGGCAGTTGGTGCTGGACCAGCTGATCTTCCAGGCGGAGGCGGAAGCCCGGTGGCTCGACCACTGCGAGACCCGGCTGGTGCGGCTCGCCAGTTCCGGCACGGCCTGGTCGGCGCCCGCCACGCCGGCGCCCGGCCCCGCTCCGGCAGGGCCGGCCGCGGCCGGGGCGGACGAAGCCGAGCCGGCCACCGCGCAGGACGGAGGGCTGCGCGGCGCCCTCAGACGCCCGCGGACCAGGCGCTGAGCCCGGCCGCGCGGACGCCTCCGCAGCCGCGCGGCAGCGGCCGCACCAGCAGAACACACAGCGGAGACAGCGGAGACAGCGGAGAAACCGAAGAAAGGGGCGCCGGCACCTGACCAGCGCCGCGCCTGCCAGTACGTACCGACCAGGGGGAGAGCAGCACCGATGTCCAGTCAGTCCACGCCGTCCACACCACCCACACCACCGGGCCGGGGCACACCCGCCGGGAGCGCGGCCGGAAAGCCCCCGGGCGAGGCCGCATCCACATCGGCATCCGCACCCGTTTCGACACCCGCCCCTGCACCCGCACCTGTCCTGCGGCTCGAAGCCCTGACCCGGGTCCACGGCACCGGCGCCGCCGAGGTCCACGCGCTGCGCGGCATCGACCTGGAGGTGTATCCGGGCGAACTCGTCGCCGTGATGGGGCCCTCGGGGTCCGGCAAGTCCACGCTGCTGACCATCGCCGGCGGCCTGGACCTGCCGACGTCCGGACGGGTCGTGGTCGAAGGCACCGATCTGACCAGCGTCGGCCGCAAGGAGATGGCGGCACTGCGCCGGCGCAGCATCGGCTACGTCTTCCAGGACTACAACCTGATCCCGGCGCTCACCGCCGCGGAGAATGTGGCACTCCCCCGCGAACTCGACGGCGTCGGCGCCCGCAAGGCCCACCGGGAGGCGGTCGCGGCGCTGGAGGAGATGGGGCTGGCGACGCTCGCCGACCGGTTCCCCGACGAGATGTCAGGCGGCCAGCAGCAGCGGGTGGCGATCGCCCGGGCGCTGGTGGGGGACCGCAGGCTGGTGCTGGCCGACGAGCCCACGGGCGCGCTGGACTCGGAGACCGGCGAGGCGGTGCTCGCGCTGCTGCGCGCCAGGTGCGACGCCGGCGCGGCCGGGATCCTCGTCACGCACGAACCGCGCTTCGCCGCCTGGGCGGACCGGGTGGTCTTCCTGCGGGACGGCTCGGTGGTGGACATGACCCTGCGGTCGTCCGCCGAGTCGCTGCTGACCGGCGGGGTGGCGCCGTGAGCACCGGGACCGGCGGCAAGGACCTGCTGACCGGGCGGGGCGCGGGCGCCCACCCCGGATCGGTGGCCGCCCGCGTCAACTCCTGGCGGGCGGCGGTCCGGATCGCCCGCCGTGACGCCCTGCGGTACCGGGGCCGCAGCGTCCTGGTGCTGCTGATGATCGCACTGCCGATCATGGGGGTCAGTGCGGCCGACATCACCGTGCGCAGTTCCCAGCTGACCGAAGAGCAGAAGGTCGACCGGGACGTCGGTGCTGCCGACGCGCGGCTGCTCAGCGCCGGCCAGGGCGGGCAGCCGGTGCTGCAGTCGCCCTCGGGCGACGAGTACGAGCCGGTCCACCAGGAAGCGGCGGACGGCACCGGGGCGGAAGACACCGGGGCGGTCGGCACCGATGACTTCGACGTCGACCCCAAAGTGGCACTGCCGGCCGGAGCACACTGGCTCACCGACGACGACACCTATGCGGCGATCAGGACCCGTACCGGTCTGCTCTACACCACGGTGCGGGAGTTGAAGGCGGCCGATCCGCTGGCCGCCGGGATCATGGCGCTGGACCGGGGCCGGTTCCCCGCGGCGCCGGACGAGATGGCCGCCACCAACGCGTTCCTGAAGTCCAGCGGCCTGCACGTCGGTTCGAGGGTCACCGCCTACGGACTGGGCCGCGGCTACCGGATCGTCGGCGCCTACGACCTGCCGAGCCAGTTGGACACCGAGCAGTTGAACACGCTGCCCGGCACCTTCATCAAGCCCTACCTGGCCGCGCGGCAGGCGATCGGCGCGAGCGCGGACACCCTGCGGCCTCCGTCGTATCTGGTCGCCGTGCCCGGCGACTTCACCTGGGCCATGGTGCAGCGGGCCAACACCCTCGGGGTGGGGGTCGACTCGCGTGAGGTGCGGCTGCATCCGCCGGCCGACTCCGAGGTTCCCCTCTACCGGCGCAACGGAGGGCCCAGGGCCTTCACGTCCGACGACAACACGGCCGTGATCGCGGCCGGGGCGACGACAGTGGGCCTGGCCATGCTGGAGATCTGCCTGCTGGCAGGGCCGGCGTTCGCGGTCGGCGCCCGGCGTTCGCAGCGGCAGCTCGGCCTGGTCGGCGCCAACGGAGGGGACCGCCGGCACATCCGGGCGATCGTGCTCGCCGGAGGTCTGGTGATCGGGGTGGCGGCAGCGGTCGTCGGCACCCTGGCCGGGGCACTGCTCACCGTGGTGCTCCGCGGCCCGCTGGAGAACTCCGTCGGCCAGCGGTTCGGCGGGATCGAGGTGCGGCCGCTGGAGTTGCTGGGGATCGCCGCGCTGGCGGTGCTCACCGGGCTGCTGGCCGCGGTCGTGCCCGCTGTCACCTCGTCCCGGCAGAGCGTGCTGGCCTCGCTCACCGGGCGGCGCGGGGTGCGGCGCACCGGCCGGACACTGCCGGTGATCGGCCTGGGAGCGGTGTGCCTGGGTGCGGGCATCGCGGTCTTCGGTTCCCTGCGGACCCGCAACCCCCTTGCGGTGGGCTTCGGTTCCGGGGTGGCCGAGCTGGGACTGGTGGCGATGACACCGGTACTGGTCGGGGCGTTCGGGCGGCTCGGGAAGTGGCTGCCGCTCGTGCCCCGGCTGGCGCTGCGGGACGCCGTGCGGAACCGCGGCCGTACCGCGCCCGCGGTGGCGGCGGTGCTGGCCGCGGTGGCCGGCACGGTCGCGGTGGCGACCTTCGCCGCCAGCCAGGACCGGCAGGACCGGGACACCTATGAGGCAAGGGCGCCGCACGGGGTCTTCGCGCTGAGCATTGGCTCCGACCAGGGCCGGGAGCTGGGCGCGGCACGGACGGCCGTGGCGAAAGAGCTGCCGGTGGCGGCCCGGGCCGATGTGTTCCGGCTGACGACCGGGGCCCGGACCTGCGACCAGTTCAGTTCGCAGCCCGGCTGCGGCAGTGTGCAGCCGGTGACGCCGAAGGCCAACCAGTGTCCGCTGGACGACATGGAGCAGGCCCAGCGGTTCACCGCGGCGCAGCGGCGGGCCTTCTTCCTGAGCTGGCGGTGCGACTACTCCAGCGTGGCGCCGGTGATCAGTGCCGAGGGAGACGTGGTGGTCGGCGGTCCCGACGTGCTGCGCGCGCTCGGCATCGGGGACGCCGCCGCGCGCACCGCGCTGGCCCGCGGCGAGACGGTGGTCTTCAACCGGCCCCTCTTCGACCGCGGCACACTGAAACTCCGCCTGGTCGCGGACACCTCCAAGGTGGTGCCCGGCGACAGCGAACCGCAAGGACCGGTCAAGGCGTTGCCGGCGCGGCTGATCACATCCGCGCAGGCGTACGGCGTCGCGGCGATCGTGCCGCAGCAGGCCGCCCGTGCCGCCGGGATCAGGACGGTGCCGCTGGGTTCGCTCTTCACCACCTCGCGCATGCCCACCTCGGCCGAGCGGCAGGCGCTGACCGGCGACCTCGCGAAGCTGGGCACGGAGACGACCACTTATCTGGAGCGGGGATTCCAGAGCACCAACAGCGTGGTGCTGCTCGCGCTGGGGCTCTTCGCCGGACTGGTGACCGTCGGCGCCGCCGGGATAGCGACCGGGCTGGCTCAGGCCGACGCCCAGCCCGACCTGCGGACACTCGCCGCGGTCGGTGCCGCGCCGCGGGTGCGGCGGACGCTCTCCGGGTTCCAGTGCGGGGTGATCGCCGCGATGGGAGTGATCCTCGGGACGGCCGCGGGGGTGCTGCCCGCGATCGGGCTGCGGCGCACCGAGCGGCAGCGGTCCTGGCACGACTACCGGCAGGCGATGGAGCAGGGATGGGCCGGCAGCCGGGTGCCGCACGTGCCGATCGTCGTGCCGTGGGGGACCCTCGCGCTGCTGCTGGTGATGGTGCCGCTGGGGGCGATGCTGCTCGCCGCGCTGGTCACGCGCTCGCGCGCGGAAATAGGCCGCCGAGCTGAGGCCTAGCAGCAGGTGCGGGACAATGGACCCATGGAGATGCCGAGGAATGAACGGTCACCGGAGAACGCGCACGACCCGCAGAGCTCGAAGAATCCGCAGGTCCTGGTCGTAGGGCCGGATGGGATGGCCCTCGGCGGGGATCCCAAGGACGGTGAGGGTCACGAGTCGCGCGAGATCCCGGTGACGGAGATGGTCGAGCAGCCGGCGAAGGTGATGCGCATTGGCAGCATGATCAAGCAGCTCCTGGAGGAAGTGCGCGCGGCTCCTCTCGATGAGGCGAGCCGGGTGCGGCTGAAGGAGATCCACGCCAGTTCCGTCAAGGAGCTGGAGGCCGGGCTGGCGCCGGAGTTGGTGGAGGAACTGGAGCGGCTTTCGCTGCCCTTCACCGAGGAGAGCGTGCCCAGCGAGGCCGAGTTGCGCATCGCCCAGGCACAGCTGGTGGGCTGGCTCGAGGGCCTGTTCCACGGTATTCAGACCGCGCTCTTCGCCCAGCAGATGGCCGCTCGCGCCCAGTTGGAGCAGATGCGCCGGGCGCTGCCGCCCGGTGTGCTGCCGCACGACGAGGAGCAGGAGCAGCAGGCCCGCTCCGGCCCGTACCTGTAACCAGCCTCTTTCCCGAATTCCTGATTCCTGAGTTTTTTGAGTTCCCGCACACCCGAAGATCCGAGGACCCGAATACCCGATACCCGAAGACCCGAAGACCCGGATTCCCGGACACCTACGGACAACGACAGCGGCGGGCGGCACCTGATTCGGGTGCCGCCCGCCGCTGTCGCGCCAGGCCGCGGACCGGCGGGAACGCTCAGCTCGCGCCCTTGCCCGTGGAGACCCAGATGGTGATCTTGCCGTCGGTCTTCGGGTTGTAGTCGTCCAGGTACTTCGGGTCCTGGCTGGTGACGGTGCCCTCGCCCCACTGCTGCTCGTCCACGTACTTGGTGGTGTAGGTCCAGCCCGCGGCCTGGATGCAGGCGACGACCGAGTCCACGTAGATCGAGGTGAAGTCGGGCATCGTCACGACGTCGGGGTCGTTCGGGTTGATCAGGTCGTTGTGCGCGTCCCGGCACTTGTCCTGGTCGATGGTGCGGCTCTGGTCGCCCTTGACGATGCTGTCCGCGCCCGTGGTGGTGGTCGGGGTGGTGCTGGTCACCGTTGCAGGAGCGGAGCTGGTGCCGCCGTTGCCGCCCGCGTTGTCGTCGGAGCCGCTGCCGTTCATGGCGACGATGAGGACGACGATCACCGCGATGGCGATCACCGCGACGGACCCGCCGATGATCGCGGGCAGCCGGTTCGGCCGCCCGCCGGACCCGCCAGGCCCGCCCGCCGGGCGCTGCTGCGGAAGCGGTACGGGCGCCGGCGCCATGCCGTACGCCGGATTGGGCGGGGGCGGCGGGGTGCCCTGCCCCAGGCCCTGCCCCGGCTGGGGGTAGCCGTAGGCCGAGGGCGGCGTCTGCGGACCGTACGGCGTCCCGGCGCTGGGCGCGTACGGGGTCTGGATCTGCTGCTGCGGCGTCTGCAGCGGCCCCTGGGCGGCGGGGAAGACCGAGTTGGCCACGCCCTCGCCCCGGCCGGTGGGGGGAGCGGTGGCGCCGGAGACCAGCGGCATGGTGTCGCGGGCGGTGGCCGAAAGCACCCGCTGCGTCTCGTCCTGCATGGTCTCCGCGCTCGGGAAGCGCTCGGCCGGATTCTTCCGCAGTGACCGCGCCACCAGGGCGTCCACCGCCGGGCTGAGCGCCCGGTTGACGGAGGACGGCGCCGGCGGGGTCTCCTGCACATGCTGGTAGGCCATCGCCAGCGGCGAGTCCGCGTCGAACGGCAGCCGCCCGGTGAGGAGCTCGAAGAGCATGCAGCCGACCGAGTACAGGTCGGACCGCTCGTCGACGCCGCGGCCCAGCGCCTGCTCGGGCGAGAGGTACTGCGGGGTGCCGACGACCATGCCGGTCTGCGTCATCGAGGTGACACCGGACTGCATGGCCCGGGCGATGCCGAAGTCCATGACCTTGACCACACCGCGCCGGGTGATCATCACATTGCCCGGCTTGATGTCCCGGTGCACCAGCCCCATCTCGTGGCTGACCGCCAGTGCCGCCAGCACATCGCCGGTGATCTTCAGCGCCTTGTCGGCCGGCATCGCGCCGTGCTGGGCGATGTCGGCGGCCAGCACATCACCGAGCGGCTGCCCCTCGACGTACTCCATGACGATGTACGGGACGTGCTGCCCGTCGATCACGTCCTCGCCGGAGTCGAAGACCGAGACGATGTTGGTGTGGTTGAGTTTGGCGACGGACTGGGCCTCGCGGCGGAAGCGCTCACGGAACGACGGCTCGTTGCCGAGGTTGGTGTGGAGGGTCTTGACGGCGACCGGCCGGTCAAGGACGGTGTCATGTGCCAGGTGCACGGACGCCATCCCGCCCTGTCCCAGCAGCTCGCGCAGCACGTACCGCCCGCCGCCGACCGAGCGCCCCGTGTACTCGCCGCCCTGCGTGGCGTCCCCGCTCATCAGTACCGCTACCCCCTGGAAGACCTTCCGGGACAGACTCGTCCCCGACCTTGCCCGGCCAAGTCTGTCCGATCGGACCGGCACGTCAAGTTCGTTGACCATCTCGTCACCAGACGCAGACGGTCCGCGTACCCGGCCGTGAAGGGCCCGGCCGGCCCCGGCCGACCCGCTGGACGAAGAGATTCGGGTCCTCGAAAAGCGGTACGGTTGCGCACCAGAGGCATGGTTGCCGACCGACCGATGGACGAACGACGGCGAGGACTGATGGTCGACCGGAACGAGACGCCCGCCGGCGTCGGAGCGTCGGAAAGCTCCGGCCAGTGGGGCGTCGGCTCCCTGGTGGGCGACGGCCGTTACCGGCTGAGCGGCAAGCTCGGCCGCGGCGGGATGGCCGAGGTCTTCGCCGCCGAGGACGTACGGCTCGGCCGGACCGTGGCGGTGAAGCTGCTGCGCACGGACCTCGCCGAGGACCCGGTGTCCAAGGCCCGCTTCACCCGTGAGGCGCAGGCCGTCGCCGGGCTGAATCACCACGCCGTGGTCGCGGTCTACGACTCCGGTGAGGACCGCACCCCCACCGGCACCGTCCCCTACATCGTGATGGAACTGGTCGAGGGCCACACCATCAAGGACCTGCTCAACGGTCCGACCCCGCCGCCGGTCGACCAGGCGCTGCTGATCGTCTCCGGGGTGCTGGACGCTCTCGCGTACAGCCACCAGCACGGCATCGTGCACCGCGACATCAAGCCCGCCAACGTGATCATCACCTCGGCCGGTCAGGTCAAGGTGATGGACTTCGGCATCGCGCGGGCGCTGCACGGCGCCGCGAGCACGATGACGCAGACCGGCATGGTCATGGGCACCCCGCAGTACCTCTCGCCCGAGCAGGCGCTCGGCAAGACCGTGGACCACCGCAGCGATCTGTACGCCACCGGCTGCCTGCTCTACGAACTGCTCACGCTGCGGCCGCCGTTCACCGGCGAGACGCCGCTCTCCGTGGTGTACCAGCACGTCCAGGACCAGGCCCAGATCCCCTCCCAGGTCAACGACCGGGTGCCGCCCGAGCTGGACGGCCTGGTGATGCGGGCACTGGCGAAGCAGCCGGAGGACCGCTTCCAGAGCGCCGAGGAGATGCGCGGGGTCCTCGCCTACGCCCACCAGGCGCTCACCGAGCAGGGCGGCTGGAGCGGCGGACGCTGGAGCACCGGCGCGGTCACCGCGGTCGCGCCAGGACCGGGCGGCACCGCGCCCACCGTCGTCGCGCAGGCCGGCCCGGGTGGCTACCCGGGCTCCGGCCACACCGCGGAACTCGGCCTGCCGCTGCTGGCCGGCGTCGGCGGTGTCGGTGGCCCCGACGACGTGCACGGCTATGGCGCGCCGCCGCCGCCGAAGAACGGCGGCAACCGCTGGCTGAAACCGGCGCTCTTCGGTGTGGTCGCGGTGGTGATCATCGTGCTGGGCGTCTTCTTCGCCACCGGCGGCAACGGCGGCGGGGCCTCGCCCTCTCACACCACCGCACCGGTGACCACCCAGCCGACCGACCAGCCCACCGACACCCCGTCGGACGAGCCGACCGGCAGCGGCGAGGTCAGCACCGGGCCGACCCGGACGGACACCGGCGCCCCGACCGAGACGACCACCACGACGCCGCCGCCGACCACCGCCACGACCACGCCGCCGCCGACGACGCCGACCACGAAGCCGCCGACCACACCCCCGACGACGCCGCCGACCACGCCGCCCACCACCCCGCCGACGACGCCCCCCACGACGGAGCCGGGCAGCGACCCGACCGGCGGCAGCGGCGGCGACGGTCACAACGGCTGAACCGCCACCGTCACCCGGTGAAAGCCTCCAGCACCGCCTCGTACTCCTCGGTCCACCACACCGCGAGCGCCGACGCGGCCGGGAAGAGCGGGTCGGAGCGCTGGTCGCGCCGCTGGTAGCGCCAGTGCAGCATCCAGAAGTCGTTGAGCCGTTCCCACCACACCCGGTGGACGGCCGCGGCCACCTCCGCGGCGCCGACGCGCGCCCCGCGCCGGTACGACCGGGCGTAGCCGCGGACCTTGCGCAGGTCGAGCCGGCCGGTGACCGGGTGGACGAAGAAGATCGCCGCGGCCCGTACCGCCTCCTCCGCGCGCGGCTGTACGCCGAGCCGGTCCCAGTCCACGATGGCGGCCGGTTCGTCGCCGCGGTAGAGCAGGTTGAGCGGGTGGAAGTCACCGTGCACCCAGCCGCTGACCTGCCCTTCCGCGTCCGGCGGGCGCCGGTGGGCGTACTGCCGCAGCAGCGCCCTGCGCTCCAGCAGCCGGTGTTCCGCGAGCGCGTCGAAGGCGTCGTACGGGCGGTGGCCGCGGACCAGCGCGAGCAGCTGGTCGATGTGCGCGTGGGTACGGTCCGGGTCGGCGCTGGGGTGCCGGCCGGCGGGGGGCGGCGGCTGGATGCGGGCGAGACCGCTGTGGACCCGGCCGAGCAGCGCGCCGAGGCGGCGGGACTGGGCCGGGCTGAGTTCGGTGCCCTCGCGGTGGCGGCCGTCGACCCAGGGGAAGAGGGCGTAGCCGGCGCCGCCGGCCAGTGCCACGGTGTTGCCGCGGGAGTCCTGCAGCGGGGCGGCGATGGGCAGGCCCAGCCGGGCGAGCCGCAGGGTGGCGTGGTGCTGGCGCGCGATGACGCCGGGGTCCGCGGTGTCCGCTGCGATGTACTGCTTGAGGAAGAACCGACCTGCCGTGGTGGTCAGCCGCCACCCCCGGTTGAGCAGTCCCCGGGGGACCGGTTCGCAGGTGAGCGGGGTTCCCGCGTCCTCGTATGGGCGCAGCACATCCGTCAGCGGTGGCGGCGCCGGTGCCGTGCCCGTCACGCGCCACAGCGTAGATCAACTCGGGGGTCCGCCCCGGCGGAGTGGCGCCGGGCGCCCAGGACCTGCTAAGGCGGTGAACCCGCCAAAGCGCCCGGGAGGCGGTGAAAACGCCCGCGGGGGCCGCCTGACCTGGGACGCTGCCCGGGGCACCGGGGTGACACGCTCAAACAAGCCGCCGAGCCGCCGAGCCGCCAGGCCACCAAGCGCCCGCCGCCCTAAGGCACCCGCTTGCCGCCGCCCTGCATCCGCTCCCCGTACACCGCGGCCTGTGTCCGCCGCTCCATGCCCAGCTTCGCCAGCAGCGACGACACGTACTTCCTGACCTTCTTCTCGGCCAGGCGCATCCGCTCGCCGATCTGCCGGTTGGTCAGCCCTTCCCCGATCAGGTCCAGGATCCGCTGCTCCTGCTGCGTCAGCTCGGCGTGCTCGCCGGGGCTCTCCGCGGACCGCGTCCCGCCGTCCCGCAGCCGGTCCAGCACCTTGCCGGTGGCGCCGGGGTCGAGCAGCGACTTCCCCGCGGCCACTTCCTTGACCGCCGTGACCAGGTCGTCGCCGCTGATCACCTTGAGCACGTATCCGGACGCGCCGGCCATGACCGCGTCAAAGAGCGCCTCGTCGTCGGCGAAGGACGTCAGCATCAGGCACTTCACCGAGGGGTCGTGGGACCGGATCTCCCGGCACACCTCGACCTCCGAGCCGTCCGGCAGCCGTACGTCGAGGACCGCCACATCGGGGTGGGCGCCGGAAATGCGGGTCATCGCCTCGGCCGCGTCGGCGGCCTCCCCGACCACGTCGATGTCGTGCTCGGTGGCCAGCAGTTCATGGACGCCCCGGCGCACCACTTCATGGTCGTCGAGAAGGAAAACTCGGATATTTCCGTCTTCACGCACATGTCCAGCTTCCCACCGTCACGATCTTCGTGCCTCCCGCGGACCGGACCGGCGCCCCCAGGCGCCCCCAGGCGCCCTGCGGCACCCCGCGGCACCACCCAGGACCCCTCGGCGTCCCGCGACATCCCGAGACCTTCCGACAGGGTCCTGAGACCTCTTACGCGCTTCCGGCATCCGGGATACCGTGCGATTGACCCGGTGGCCTGCGGGAACGCCGTCTACACCCCTGATTACTAGGAAATCAAAGCAAAACCGCAGGTCGGACGGCTTCGCGCGATTGCCGGAGTTCTAGGTAACGTCTGTAGTCGCAGGCCATTCGCCGGGGCATCAATACGCCTGGCTCGGTACTGCCGCACACACCCCGTGCGTCATGTCGGACCAGGTGAGCCGCACTGGCTTCCCGGCAGACCCCGGGGGCCGGACAGACGGAGGAGCGAACGTGAGCGTGAAGAGCACTGCCGCGCGGAGGCCGACCCGCGGCGGCGCGAAGCGCCGTGGGGACGAGCCTGAGCTCGTACAGCTGCTGACCCCCGGGGGCGAGCGCGTCGAGCACAGCGAGTACTCCATCGACCTGACGCCGGAAGAGCTGCGTGGCCTGTACCGCGACATGGTGCTGACCCGCCGGTTCGACGCCGAGGCGATCACCCTGCAGCGGCAGGGCGAGCTGGGGCTGTGGGCCTCGCTGCTGGGCCAGGAGGCCGCCCAGATCGGTTCCGGGCGGGCCACCCGCCCGGACGACTACATCTTCCCGACCTACCGTGAGCACGGTGTGGCCTGGACCCGCGACGTCGACCCGCTGAATCTGCTGGGGATGTTCCGCGGTGTGAACAACGGCGGCTGGGACCCCAACGAGAACAACTTCCAGCTCTACACCATCGTCATCGGCTCCCAGACGCTGCACGCCGCCGGGTACGCGATGGGCATCGCCAAGGACGGCGCGGACGCCGCGGTCATCGCGTACTTCGGTGACGGCGCCTCCAGTCAGGGCGACGTGGCCGAGGCGTTCACCTTCGCCGCGGTCTACAACGCGCCGGTGGTGTTCTTCTGCCAGAACAACCAGTGGGCGATCTCCGAGCCGACCGAGAAGCAGTCCCGGGTGCCGATCTACCAGCGGGCGGCCGGCTACGGCTTCCCCGGCGTCCGGGTCGACGGCAACGACGTGCTGGCGGTGCTCGCGGTGACCCGGGCGGCCCTCGAACACGCCCGCAGCGGCCAGGGCCCGATGCTGGTGGAGGCGTTCACCTACCGGATGGGCGCGCACACCACCACCGACGACCCGACCCGCTACCGCTCCACCGACGAGACCGACGAGTGGGCGTCCAAGGACCCCATCTCCCGGCTGCGCACGTACCTGGAGAAGCAGGGCCTGACCGACGAGGACTTCTACGCGGGTCTGGAGAGCGAGTCCGACGCGCTCGCCAAGCGGGTCAGGGACGGTGTACGGAGCATGCCGAACCCCGACACGATGGCCATCTTCGACCACGCCTACGCCGACGGGCACGCGCTCGTCGACGAGGAGCGCGCCCAGTTCGCGCGGTACCTCGCCTCTTTCGATGACGGCAACGGCGCCGGGACCTCCGGGAAGGGGCACTGACATGAGCGAGACGTCCACCCAGATGGCCATGTCGAAGGCCCTCAACGAATCGCTGCGCAAGGCGCTGGAGAACGACCCGAAGGTCCTCATCATGGGCGAGGACGTCGGCAAGCTCGGCGGCGTCTTCCGGATCACCGACGGCCTCTACAAGGACTTCGGCGAGGACCGGGTGATCGACACCCCGCTGGCCGAGTCCGGCATCGTCGGCACCGCCATCGGACTGGCGCTGCGCGGCTACCGCCCGGTGGTGGAGATCCAGTTCGACGGCTTCGTCTTCCCTGCCTACGACCAGATCGTCACCCAGCTGGCCAAGATGCACGCCCGGGCGCTCGGCAAGATCAAGCTGCCCGTCGTCATCCGGATCCCGTACGGCGGCGGCATCGGCGCGGTCGAGCACCACAGTGAGTCGCCGGAGACGCTCTTCGCGCATGTCGCCGGGCTGAAGGTGGTCTCGCCGGCGAATCCGTCGGACGCGTACTGGATGCTCCAGCAGGCGATCGAGTGCGACGACCCGGTGATCTTCTTCGAGCCGAAGCGGCGCTACTGGGACAAGGGCCAGGTCGATGTCCAGGCGGTCCCCGGCGACCTGCACAAGGCGGTCGTGGTCAAGCCCGGCAGCGACCTGACGCTGGCCGCCTACGGGCCGATGGTGAAGGTCTGCCTTGAGGCCGCCGCCGCTGCCGCCAACGAGGGACGCGACCTGGAGGTGCTCGACCTGCGGTCGCTCTCGCCGATCGACTTCGACACCATCCAGACGTCGGTGGAGAAGACCGGCCGGCTGGTCGTGGTGCACGAGGCGCCGGTGTTCTACGGTGCCGGTGCGGAGATCGCCGCCCGGATCACCGAGCGGTCCTTCTACCACCTGGAGGCGCCGGTGCTACGGGTGGGCGGTTTCCACGCGCCGTACCCGCCGGCCCGCCTGGAGGACGAGTACCTGCCGGGCCTGGACCGCGTACTCGACTCCGTCGACCGCGCGCTCGCGTTCTGAGGAGAGGGTTGTGACAACCATGACCGCACGGTCGCAGCGGTTTCTCGAATTCAGGATGCCGGACGTCGGTGAGGGGCTGACCGAGGCGGAGATCCTCAAGTGGTACGTCGGCGTCGGTGACGCGGTGACCGACGGGCAGGTGATCTGCGAGGTGGAGACGGCGAAGGCGGCTGTCGAACTGCCCATCCCGTACGACGGGGTGGTCAGCGAGATCCGCTTCGGCGAGGGGACGACGGTGGACGTCGGGACGGCGATCATCGTCGTCGACGCGGGTGACAGCGGGAGTGACGGGGGTCCCGGGGAGTCCGGTGACGCGGGCAGTGCCGGTGACGCCGCTCCGGCTGCTGCTGCCGGCACCGCCGCGCCCGCCGCCCCGGCTCCGGCGCAGGCCGCGCCCGCCGCTCCCGCCGCCAAGCGGGAGGCGGTGCTGGTCGGTTACGGCGTCGCGCCGTCGTCCACCACCCGGCGGCCCCGCAAGCCGCAGTCCGGGTCCGGGTCCGGGTCCGGGGAGCACGGGACGGTGCCCGGACAGGCGGACCGCCTCAACGGGCACACCGCGCCCGCGCCGCCCTCCGAGCCGGCTCCCGCGCCCGCCTCCGGGCTGCTGGTGGAGCGCCCGCTCGCCAAGCCCCCGGTGCGCAAGCTCGCCAAGGACCTCGGCATCGATCTGGCGACGGTGGTGCCGACCGGCCAGAACGGCGAGGTGACGCGCGAGGACATCCGTGCCGCCGCCACCCCGCCCGGTCTGCTGCCCAGCACCGAGCAGCCGGTGGCTGCCCCCGGGACCGCCGAGCGGGAGACCCGGGTGCCGATCAAGGGCGTCCGCAAGGCCACCGCGCAGGCGATGGTGGCCAGCGCCTTCACGGCGCCGCACGTCACGGAGTTCGTGACGTTCGACATCACCCGGACGATGAAGCTGGTCCAGGAGCTCAAGGAGGACCGGGCCTTCGCGGGCCTCAAGGTCAGCCCGCTGCTGCTGGTCGCCAAGGCGCTGCTGACCGCCATCCGGCGCAACCCGGAGGTGAACGCGGCCTGGGACGAGGAGCGGCAGGAGATCGTCCTCAAGTCGTACGTCAACCTCGGCATCGCGGCGGCGACCCCGCGCGGCCTGATCGTCCCCAACATCAAGGACGCCCAGGCCAAGACGCTGCCGGAGCTGGCCGCGGCGCTCGGTGAGCTGGTCGCGACGGCCCGCGAGGGCAGGACGTCGCCGGTCACCATGCAGGGTGGTACCGTCACCATCACCAATGTCGGCGTCTTCGGCATCGACACCGGGACGCCGATCCTCAACCCCGGCGAGTCCGCGATCCTCGCCTTCGGCGCGGTGAAGCTCCAGCCGTGGGTGCACAAGGGCAAGGTGAAGGCGCGGCACGTCACGACGCTGGCGCTCTCCTTCGACCACCGGCTCGTCGACGGCGAGCTGGGCTCGAAGGTGCTGGCGGATGTGGCCGCGATCCTGGAGCAGCCGAAACGGCTGATCACCTGGGCGTGACACGCAAGGGGGGTCCGGTCGTACAAACGTCCGGACCCTCCGTCGTGCGCGTTACGCGGCTTTACGGTGGGGTTTGTGCTGCCATCGCCGTATGGTCGTCTCTGTCTCCGTCGTCCTGCTGCTGCTCGCCCTCTGCGCGCTGCTGATGCGTAACCGTTCCCTCAAACCGAGCCACGCCGTGGTCTGTGTGCTGCTCGGATTCCTGCTGGCCTCCAGCAGTGTGGCGCCCACCATCCAGTCGACGCTGACGTCCGCCGCAGGCCTGGTCAGCACGTTGCGGCCGTGATGCGGGCGGGCGCGGGCGCGGACGCGAACGGGGCGTCCGGGGTTGCCGCGGCACCGTATCGAGTCGTAATCGTCGCCCGCGGGGCTGACCACGGGGGCCTCCGGCAGCGCATACTGGTCCTACGATGACGAAACCAGCCGCGCCCCGACGCCACCTCCCCACGAGCCCCTTCGCTGTCCCGGTCGCCCCGCCGGTCAAGGAATTCGAGCTGGGGGACCGTGTCTCCCACGACCGTTACGGCCTGGGCAGGATTGTCGGGGTCGAGGACGGGATCGCCATGCTCGTCGACTTCGGCGGCGAGCGCCAGACCCGGGTGGTCAGCCCGTACTCCGGAATGAACAAGCTCTGACCTGGTAAGCCGCTTCACCGGTGCCCCGGCGGTGCCCCGGCGGTCCGGCGCGCTGCGCCGCCGGGCCGCTGCCGGATCGGGCGTGGACCGCCGCGGGCCGGGTTGCGACACTTTCTTCATGAGTCGCCGTGCCCGCTGGGGCGAATACGTTGCCACTGTGGCGTCCGGGGTGCTGAGCCTGCTGGGACTGCGGAAGTCCGGTGCGGCCGCGCAGGCCGCCCCGTCCTCGTCCGTGCCGTCGGCCCCGCTCCCCCTCGCCGAGGCCGAACAGCTCTCCTTGCGCCTGCTGCGGCAGGTCATGGAGTACGAGCAGACCCTCTTCGGCCGCGCCCGGCGCGCCGGCAAGGACGAGCGGGCGCTGGCCCGCGCCCGGGCCTATCACCTGGCCGGCCATGACGACCTCCCGGAGACCGTCCGCCTCCCCGCCGCCGACGCCCTCGCCGCCCTCGACCACGGCGACCGCACCGCCGCCGCCCAAGCGGTAGCCCTCCTCTCCACCGCCGTCCGCACCCAGTCCCACCGCCCGTGACCCCACCCGCCGGCCCGCCCCGGGTGGGGTCAGTGTCCGGATGACGGGATGGGGTGTGTGCGGGATGCATGTTGTATCTATGATGTGCGCATCATGAACGCCATTGCCGCGCCCAAGTCGCCGCCTGCCGCCGAGCGGGTCTATTCGCATGTCAAGTCCGGTGTGCTGGACCGGAGTTACGAGGGAGGCACGCTGCTGACCGAAGGCGATCTCGCCGAGGCGGTAGGGGTGTCGCGGACGCCGGTGCGGGAGGCGCTGCTGCGGCTGGAGGCGGAGGGGCTGATCAAGCTCTATCCGAAGAAGGGCGCGCTGGTGCTGCCGGTCTCCGCACAGGAGATCGCCGACGTGGTGGAGACCCGGCTGCTCGTCGAGCAGCACGCCGTCGCCAAGGTGGTCGGCGCGGTGCCCGCCCGGCTGATCGAACGGCTGGAGAAGTCACTCGCCGAACAGCGCGGACACGCCGCCACCGGCGACCTCGCCGCCTTCGCCGCCGCCGACCGCGGCTTCCACGCCGAGATCGTCCGCGCGGCCGGCAACCGTATCCTCGCCCACCTCTACGACCAGCTGCGCGACCGGCAGTTGCGGATGGGCGTGGCCACCATGCACGCCGAACCCAGCCGCGTCGCCAAGAACCTCGCCGAGCACACCGAGATCCTCCAGGCGCTGCGGGCCGGCGAGGCGCGCACCGCCGCCGACCTCGTCGACCGGCACGTGTCCTGGGTGAACACCCTCGCCCGGGGCGAATCGTGACCGCCGCCGCCGAGAAGCCGCCGGGCAACAGGGCACTCCCCGGCGACCCACCCGGCGGCGACCGCGCCGTCTTCGTCTGGGGCGTCGGCACCCTCGTCTACTTCGTGGCGGTCGTCCACCGCACCAGCCTGGGCGTGGCCGGCATCGACGCCGCCGCCCGCTTCCACATCGGCGCCTCCGCGCTGTCGACCTTCTCCATCCTCCAGGTCCTCGTCTACGCGGGCATGCAGATACCGGTCGGCCTGATGGTGGACCGGCTCGGCACCAAGAAGGTGCTGATGCTCGGCGCGGTGCTCTTCACCGCCGGGCAGGGCGCCTTCGCGCTGTCCCACTCCTACGGCATGGCGCTCGGCGCCCGCGCCGTGCTGGGCTGCGGCGACGCCATGACCTTCGTCGCCGTCCTGCGGCTCGGCTCCCGCTGGTTCCCCAGCCGCCGCGGACCGATGATCGCCCAGGGCACCGCGCTCTTCGGCGTGGCGGGCAACCTCATCTCGACGGTGCTGCTCTCCCGGCTGCTGCACTCGGCCGGCTGGACCCCGACCTTCCTCGGCACCGCGATCGGCGGCGCCTTCGTCCTCGTGCTGGTCGCCCTCTTCCTCAAGGACCACCCGGAGGGGTACGTCCCCGCGCCCACCGATCACGCGGCCCACGCCGGCTTCGGCTACGTACGCCGGCAGATCGCGGACGCCTGGCGGGAGCCCGGCACCCGGCTCGGCATGTGGACGCACTTCACCACGCAGTTCTCCGGGATGGTCTTCCTGCTGCTGTGGGGGCTGCCCTATCTGGTCGAGGACCAGGGGCTCTCCCGTGGCGCGGCCGGCGGGATGCTCACCCTGGTGGTGGTCGCCAACATGGTCTTCGGCCTGCTCTTCGGCCAGTTGATCGCCCGTCACCACGGCCTGCGGATGCCGCTGACCCTCGGGGTGATCGTCACCACCGCCGCCGCGTGGGCGCTGACGCTGAGCTGGCCCGGCGGCCAGGACCCGCTCTGGGTGCTGATCCTGCTCTGCGTGGTGCTCGGCGCCTGCGGCCCCGGCTCCATGATCGGCTTCGACTTCGCCCGCCCGGCCAACCCGCCCGAGCGCTTCGGCACCGCCTCCGGCATCGTCAACATCGGCGGCTTCACCGCGTCGGTGCTGGCCCTCTTCGCGATCGGCGTCCTGCTCGACGCGACCGGCGACAACTACCGCATCGCCTGGAGCAGCCTCTTCGTCCTCCAGGCCGTCGGCACCACCCAGATCCTCCGGCTGCACCGCACCGCCGGCCGGCTGGAGCGCGAACGGATCGCGGTCAGCCGGGTGGAGAGCGTGCACCTGACGGCGCCGGCCCGGGTCAGCGACTAGGCACGATCAGCTCCGGCCCGGATCAGCGACCAGGCCGGATCAGCTCCGGCTCGGATCAGCGACCAGGTCGGATCGGCGACCGGGTCAGATCAGCGGGGTGAACTCCACCGGCAGCGCCAGAGGCCCCCGCATCCAGACCGAGGGGCGCCAGGAGATGTCCTCCGCCGGACGCGAAAGGTGCACGTCAGGCAGCCGGTCGAGCAGCACCTCCACGGCCGCGGTCGCGATGAGTTCAGCGAGTTCGGGGGCCGGGGCCGGGCAGCGGTGCTCGCCGTGGCTGAAGGAGAGATGCGCCTGGTTGCCGACGGCCGCGGCCGTCCCGCGGCCCGAGGTCCTGGCGGGCACGACCGGGCAGACCTGCGGATCGGTGTTCGCGGCGGCCAGGCCCAGCACCAGCAGGTCACCGGCCCTGATGTGCCGGCCGGCCAGCTGCGTGTCGCGGGTGGCCCAGCGGCCGATGAAGTTCTGCGTCGGCGTGTCCATCCACAGCACCTCGGTGAGCGCCTGCCCGACGCTGCGCCGCCCGCCCGAGAGCGACACCGCGAACCGGTCGTCGGTGAGCATCAGCCGCAGCGTGTTCCCTATCCAGTTGGCGGTCGGCTGCTGACCGGTGGCCATGACCGCGATCAGGTCCTGGACGATCTCCTCGTCGGTCAGCCGGGCCCGGTGCGCCAGCAGCCGGGACGGCAGGTCGCCGGCGGGCCGCCGCCGGCTCCGCTCCCGCAGCAGCTCCATGTGGCCGTGGATCCGGCCGTACGCCAGGGCCGCGTCGGGCCGGTCCTCCAGCACGGCCGCGGTGTCCTGTTCCAGCTCGGCCGTCTCGTCCGGGCGCAGCCCGAAGAGCCCGGCCAGCACCCGCAGCGGCACCTGCCGGGCGTACTCCGCCATCAGCTCGGCCCGCCCGGCGCCCGCGAAGGAGTCCACCGCCAGGTCGGCGGCCCGCTCCGCCTCGTACCGCAGCTCGAACTGGTCGACGCCGGCCAGCACTTCGGCGATCGCCCCGGCCCGGCGCCGGTGCTCGGCGCCCTCGGTGAAGAGCACCGACGCGTTGTGCGCCACAAAGGGCAGCAGCGGCCAGTCGCGCGGCACCCGGTCCCAGGAGTGCCAGCGCCGTGAATCGCGCCCGAAGAGGTCCGGGTTGCCGGTGACGTAGTGCACCTCGCGGTAGCCGAGCACCAGCCAGGCCGGCAGGTCCGCGTCCAGCAGCACCGGCGCGACCGCTCCGTGCACCCGGCGCAGCATCGCGTAGAGCCCGGCCGGGTCCCGCATGAAGGCCGGCGAGTGGAGCCGGACCGGTGCGGCGTCCGGGTGCAGCGGCACCGCCGGGTCCAGCTCCGGGGGGATGCGTCCTGCCGCCGTGCTGGGCTGCGGCGGCGGCACCCCGGGCCGGGCGGCGGCCGGGTACGGGCCCTGCGGCGGGTGCACCGGCACGCCGGGGTACGGGGTCGGCGGCCCGCCCGGGTGCGGGTAGGGGCCGGTGTCCGGCTCGGCCGGCGCGGCCGGCTCCGGGGCCACCGGGATGGCCCAGGTCCCCTGCGGCTCCAGCGGAGCGTCCGGTACGGATCCCTGGTAGGACGTCACGGGTTCGGCTCCCAGGAAGAGGCGGAGTGGTTGAGCAGATGGTCGACCAGGGTGATCAGCACCCGCTTGGCCGAGGCCCGCCGCCGCGCGTCGCAGTCGATCAGCGGGATGCCCGGCGGCAGCGACAGCGCCTCGCGCAGCTCCGCCAGGGAGTGCTGCGGCGGGCCGAAGTTGTTGCGGGCCACGATGAACGGCAGCCCGTGGTGTTCCAGGCGGTCGATGGCGTACCAGGAGTCGGCGATCCGCCGGGTGTCCACCAGCACCACCGCGCCCAGCGTGCCGGAGAAGAGCCGCTCCCACAGGAACCAGAACCGCTCCTGGCCGGGCGCGCCGAAGAGATAGAGCACCATCTCGTCGTCGAGCGTGATCCGGCCGAAGTCGAAGGCGACCGTGGTGCTCTGCTTCGCGCCGAGTCCCGACGGGTCGTCGATGCCGACCCCGGCCCGGCTCATCGTCTCCTCGGTGCTCAGCGGCCGGATCTCGCTGACCGCGCCCACCAGCGTGGTCTTGCCGACGCCGAAGCCGCCGACGATGGCGATCTTCAGGCCGTCGCTGGCGGTCTCGCGCAGCGGCGGGCCGCCCGACTCGTCCCACTGCGGGGACTCGAAGGACTCAGAGGTTCTGGAGGGCACGCAGCACCTTCTTCAGCGTCTCCGGCGGCGGCACCCGGTCGCCCCCGGGAAGTGCGCTCCGCGGGTGCCGGGCGCTGATCCGGCCCGCGTCCCGCAGATCGCCCAGCAGGATCTTCACCACCGTGATCGGCAGCCCGAGGTGCGCGGCCACCTCCACCACGGCGGTCGGGTTGCGGCACAGCCGCAGAATCCGTACGTGCTCTGACTGCATGCCGAGCGCCGGTTCGCTCTCCGTGACCACGATCGTCACCAGGTCGAACGGCGACTCGTCGGCCCGGCTGCGACCGCCGGTGACGGTGTAGAGCCGGTCAGGTTCGCCGCTGTCGACCGGCCCGCGACTCATGCCCGCCGCTTCCCGAGCGTGCCGTCGGGGAGATCGGTACGGGCGCCGGTGCGCGGGTCCTCACGCAGCCGGTTGCCCATCTGCTCGACCAGCTCGTTCATGTGGTGGCCTATGACGCCGGCGTCCGCGTACTCCTCGCCGATGACGGCCAGATGGGCGCCCTCGCCCGCCTCCACGATGAACAGGATGCCGCCGTGGAACTCGGTCATCGACTGCCGCACCCCGCCGCTGCCGTCGCCGAACTCGATCGAGGCGCCGTGCGCGAGGGACTGGATGCCGGAGGCTATCGCGGCCAGCTGGTCGGCCCGGTCGATGGAAAGCCCGGACGACAGGCACAACTTGAGGCCGTCCCTGGACAGCACCAGTGCGTGCCGGGCGCCGGGCGTCTTCGCCAGCAGCGTCTCCAGCAGCCAGTCCAGGCCCCCGTGGTCGGTGGTGGTCATCTGCCGCTGTCCCCTCCGGGCGCCGGTCCGGTCGGCACGGAGCCGCCCGTGCCCCCGTCCTCCCCGCCGTATTCGCCGGTGATCGTGCCGCCGCCCTGCCTGCCGTACCCGGTGAACCCGACGCTGTCGCCTGCCGGGTACTCCTCGTCGGCGAAGGTGTCGGCGTCGGTCAGATAGTCGGTGGCGGCGGTGTAGCCGCTCTCGGCGGGATAGGGGCGGCTGCTGAAAGTCGTGGTGAAAGGGCTCTCACGGGGTGCGGGCGGGCTCGGCTGCGGGGCCTGCGCGCCCGTGCCGGTACGCCCGTCCGGTGCCTTGCGGCCGGAAGCCGCGTCCCGGAAGGCGCTGAACCTGGCGCCCGCCCCGGCCCGGGAGCGGGCCGTCCTGGCCGCCTCCTCCGGGGACGGGTCGAGGAAGGCCGCCGCCGGGTCGGCGGTGAGATCGCCGTGGTGCGCCGCGGCCAGCGTCTGGCCGCGGGCCCGCTTGGGCAGCGGTACGGCGGGCGCGCCGTGGGGGTGCGCGGGGGAGTAGTCGTGCCCTGGCAAGCCGTCGCTCTCGAACTGCGGGGCGTAACTCCCCTCCTCCGCCGGGTAGTCGGCGCCCTGCTCGGCCGGCGAGAGGGTGAGGATCTTCGGCGGGATCAGCACCACCACGCCCGTGCCGCCCCGCGAGGAGGGCCGGTAGGAGATCAGCAGCCCGTGCTTGCGGGCCAGGCAGCCCACCACCGCGAGGCCGAGCCGGGTGCCGGACAGCGCGCGTAGATCCAGGTCGCCGGTGACCAGCTTCTCCGCTCTGGCGAGCGTGGCGTCCGGCATCACCAGGCCGGCGTCCTCGATGGTGACGACCACGCCGGAGTGCGTCTCCTGGACGTAGACGTGCACTTCCTCGGTCGGCGGCGAGAAGTTGCAGGCGTTGTCCATGAGTTCGGCCAGCGCGTGCATGACGCCCTCGGCCGCGTAACCGGCCACCGCCGCCGTACTGGTGGAGTGCAGCCGCACCCGCTGGTAGGCGCCGATGCGGCCCATCGCACCGCGCAGCACGCTCTCCATCACGATCGGCTTCGTCCAGCGCCGCCCGGAGCGCGACCCGGTGAGCACGGCAACGCTGTCAGCCAGCCGTCCGGCCTGTGCGGTGCAGTGGTCGAGGTGCAGCAGGTCGCCCAGCACGTCCTCGCCGAGCCGGTCCTCCATGTCCCGCAGGTCCGCCAGCATGCTGGTGGTCAGCGCCTGCAGCCGGGACGCGGCGCTCGCGCACGCGGCCATCCCGGCCGCCCGCATCCGCTCGCTGCCGGCGATCTCCTGGACCAGCACGCCCAGCAGCCGCTGGTGCGCGGCGCCGCTGGGCTGCGGCAGCCGGGAGAGCACGGTGTCCGCGGAGCCGCCGGCCCGCAGCCGGTCCACCGCCAGCGGGATCGTCACCTCGGCCAGCCGGGCCGTCTCGCCCTCCAGCGCCGCCGACTTGGTGGTCTCCACTTTCAGCGCGGCGCGTAAGGACAGCTGCGCCTCGGCGGCCGTCCTGCGCTGCACCTCGGTGGCCCGTGCGGCGCGCTGTGCGGCCTCCAGGTCGATCGCGGCGAGCCGGGCGGCCTCGGCGTACCGCTCGGCCTCCCGGTCCGCCTCCGCCCGTAACTCCGCGGTCCGCAGCCGCAGTTCGCGGGCGAGCCGGCGACGGGAGAAGAGCTGCGCCAGCACGGTGCCGAGCAGCAGTGCACCCAGCCCGCCGGTCGCGGTGACGACCGGGCGGTCCGCGACGGTCGCGCGGGACGCCGCCCAGACACATGCAGCGCCCGCCGCGGCGACCACGGCGAGCGGGAGGACGACGGCCCAGGCGGACCGCGGTGGGCGCCGGCCGGGAACGGAAGAAGGCGATAACGGCGAAGTCTGGGCTGACATCAATCGGTACCTCATGGCGGGAGGCCGACAACCCACCGCCGTGCCGGGGACGTTGACGTACGAGCAGTTCGGGTGCGTGGTATTGCGCCACACACTACTCGCCCAACTCAGCCTTCTCGGGCAGAACGCCGGTCTTTCGTCGCCAGACCGTCACCGGATCATCACAGCTCGTGCCAACCCCGGCCCCGCCGACGCCCGTTGTCACCGGCCGTCACCAAAGTGAGAAGCGGCCGTCCGCATCACCGGTTGACCCGGTTTCCGCCGAACGGCCGCCGCGCCACACGACCTTCGCCACCTCGCCGCCTCGCCGCCCGACAGGGCGCCTTCCAGCCCTACTTGGTGACCGCGATGTGCGACAGGATCGCCTCCGCCAGCTCCGGGTCGCCCTCGATCTTCAGCCGGTCGGACACGGCGGCCGGCTTGACCCGCCCGGCCAGCAGGCGCAGGAAGGTCTCCCAGTCCACCACGAACGTCACCGCGGGACCGAGCGAGACCGCCGAGTCGATGGTGCCGCGGCCCTCCCCGTCGACCCGTACCGTCCGCATGAACTCCAGCGGCCCGTGCACGTCGAAGACGACCGCGGAGCCGGGCTTGGCACCCGAGTCGTGCGCGATCAGCTTCGGCAGCGACCGCAGGACGTAGTCGCGGGAGAGCACCGCCGCGGCGGACGCCAGGTTGCCCGGCTTGTCGAGCGCCCGGCGCAGATCCTGCTCATGCACCCAGACGTCGAACACCCGCCCCCACAGCTGCTCTTCGAGGGTGATCTCGCCACCGCCGATCGCCCGCACCTCCTGGTCGGGCTGCCGGGTCTCGTTGCGCAGCTGCCGGGACCGGCGGATGATCGTGTACTCCAGCTCCGAGGTCATCTCGGGCGCGGTGTGGTGGCGGCGGATGTCCACCGGCACCTCGGTGTAGCGGGCGGTCTCGCTGGTGATGTGCCGCAGATCGCTGGGCAGGCTGTGGATCGGCCGCGGGTCGCCGAGCAGTTCGCACTCGAAACCGATGACGTGCGAGACGACGTCGCGGACGGACCAGTAGGGGCAGTCGGTGGGCCGGCTCCACTCCCCCTCGGTCAGTGGCGTGACCAGCTCGTTGATGGATTCTATGGAGTGGGTCCAGGCGTCGATGTACGGCTGGAGCTTGCTGTGGACGGTCACGGGACGGGACCCCTCGACATTCGGTGCGCGGTCGTGGTGGTTGGCGCCTAAGTTACGCTGCGCGCGGGCGCCCACGCAGTGCTTTCGAGTGACGATGGTAGGCCCGACTTGACGACCCAACGTATGGGCGGTGACCCGGTGCGCGCAACGCTCCTGCAGATCGACGTGGACATGGACGAACCGGTCGCCGACCGGAGAGAACGCGTGGCCGCGCTGGTACGCGCGCAGGCCGGTGCCGATCTTGTGGTGCTGCCGGAACTCTGGCCGGTCGGAGCGTTCGCCGCGGACTCCTTCGGGCCCGGCGCGGAGCCGGTCGCGGGCGGCCCCACGGCGGCCGCGATGGGCGCGGCGGCGAAGGCGGCGGGGGTGTGGCTGCACGCGGGTTCGATCGTCGAGCGGGACACCTCCGGCGCCGCCGGCGCAGGCCCCGGCGGGGCCGCTGAGGGGGACCGGTCCCCCCTCTACAACACCTCGCTGCTCTTCTCGCCGGACGGCGAGCTGCGGGCCACCTACCGCAAGATCCACCGCTTCGGCTTCGACCGGGGCGAGGCCACGCTGATGTCGGCCGGCGACCGCGTCGTCACCGCCCGGCTGCCGCAGACCGTGCTGGGCCTGGCCACCTGCTACGACCTGCGCTTCCCCGAACTCTTCCGGCTGCTGGTGGACGCGGGCGCGCACCTGCTCGTGGTGCCGGCCGGCTGGCCCGCCCGGCGGCTCGCCCACTGGCGGCTGCTGGTCCAGGCCCGGGCGGTGGAGTCGCAGGCGTACGTGCTCGCCTGCGGTACGGCGGGGACGCACGCCGGGGTCGAGCAGTCCGGGCACAGCATGGTGGTGGACCCGTGGGGTGAGATTCTCGGCGAGGCCGGGGCGGGTGAGGAGACGCTCACCGTGGAGCTGGACCCCGCCCGGGTGGCGGCCACCCGGGCGGAGTTTCCGGTGCTGCGGGACAGGGTGCTCGGGGTGCCCACGCCGTAAGGGGTCCGAGCGGCTCAGGGTGCCAGGGGGCGCAGGGTCCCCCGAGCGGCTCAGCGCCCCGGGGGGCCCAGGTCCCCCGAGCGGCCCAGGGCGTCCCGGGCCCTCCTCGCGCCGGGCTAGTCGTCGGCGTGTTCCTTCTCGACCAGACGGTCGACGCAGACCGCGATGGCGATCAGCATGCCGGCGTCGGCGTCGTCCCGCTCCACGTCGATCGCGTAGGCGTCCCGCAGCGAGAACCAGCGCCGGGAGATCCGCGCGAGGCGCTCCCCGCCGTACTCGATGTCGTACTCCTTGCCGATGAGGTCGCCGCGCACCTCCAGCTCCTCGCCCGAGGCCAGCTCGGCCCGGTAGACCTCGCGCAGCAGGGCCAGCCGCTTCTTCTTGACGGTGACCAGCACCTGGCCGTCCCGCTCGACGGTCATCGCGTCCCGGATGCTGACCAGCTTCTTGTGGATGACGGCCACCACGGCGCCGGTGGAGTCCTTCAGCTCCAGGGTGTCCCGCAGCCGCATCACCTTGCCGTCGACGTAGAACGCGCGGTCACCCCGCTCGTCCTCGATCCAGTAGTCGTCGCCGATGGCGAACATCTTCTCCCGCACCACGTATTTCATGGGGGAATGCCTACCCCGGGTGATGCTGTTGGATGGGGATATGACTGCACGTGCACGCGTCCGGGCCCCCCAGCTGATCGGCAAGGGCGGCTGGCTCAACACCGGCGGCAAGCAACTCACCCTCGCCGACCTGCGGGGATCCATCGTGATCCTCGATTTCTGGACGTTCTGCTGCGTCAATTGCCTGCACGTCCTCGACGAGCTGCGGGAGCTGGAGGAGCGCCACCGCGACACCGTGGTGCTGGTGGGCGTGCATTCGCCGAAGTTCGTGCACGAGGCCGAGCACCAGGCCGTCGTGGACGCCGTCGAGCGGTACGGCGTGCATCACCCGGTGCTGGACGACCCGGAGCTCGGCTCCTGGAAGCAGTACGCGGTGCGGGCCTGGCCGACGCTGGTGGTGATCGACCCCGAGGGCTATGTCGTCGCCCAGCACGCCGGTGAGGGCCACGCGCACGCGCTGGAGAAGCTCGTCACCCGGCTGGAGCAGGAGCACACCGCCAAGGGCACCCTGCGCCGCGGCGACGGCCCCTATGTGCCGCCGGAGCCGGTCGCGACCGACCTGCGGTTCCCCGGCAAGGTGCTGGCGCTGCCGGTCTCCGGCCACTACCTGGTGTCGGACTCCACCCGCCACGCGCTGGTCGAGCTGGCCGCCGACGGCGAGACGGTCGTACGGCGGATCGGCACCGGTGAGCGCGGTCTGGCCGACGGCGACGCGGACACCGCCCGGTTCAGTGAACCGCAGGGCCTCGCGCTGCTGCCGGACGGATCGGTGATCGTCGCGGACACCGTCAACCACGCGCTGCGCCGGCTGGACGTGGAGACCGGCAAGGTGACCACCGTCGCCGGCACCGGCAAGCAGTGGTGGCAGGGCTCCCCGAGCTCCGGCCCTGCCCTTGAGGTGGCGCTGTCGTCGCCGTGGGACGTGGCCTGGTTCGAGGACCGGGTGTGGATCGCGATGGCGGGCGTCCACCAGCTGTGGACGTACGACCCCGCGACCGGGCAGGTCGAGGTCGCGGCCGGCACCACCAACGAGGGCCTGGTCGACGGGCACGCCACCGACGCGTGGTTCGCCCAGCCGTCCGGCCTGTCCGCGTACGGCGGCCGGCTGTGGATCGCCGACTCCGAGACCTCCGCGCTGCGCTGGGCCGAGCAGGCCACCGACGGCGACGGCTATGTGATCAGGACCGCGGTGGGCACCGGGCTCTTCGACTTCGGCCACCGCGACGGCGCGGCCGGCCAGGCGCTGCTCCAGCACCCGCTGGGGGTCACCGCGCTGCCGGACGGCTCGGTCGCGGTCAGCGACACGTACAACAACGCGCTGCGCCGCTACGACCCCTCGTCGGGCGAGGTCACCACGCTCGCCACCGATCTGCACGAACCCTCGGACGCGGCCGTGGTCGAGGGCGACATCGTGATCGTGGAGTCGGCGGCGCACCGGCTGACCCGGCTGCACCTGCCGGAAGAGGCGGTCCGGGTGGACGCGGTCGCGCACCGGACGCGGCGGGCCGCCACCGACGTCACCGCCGGGTCCTTCCGGCTCGATGTGGTCTTCTCCGCCCCGCCCGGCCAGAAGCTGGACGAGCGGTACGGCCCCTCCACCCGGCTGCTGGTCAGCGCCACCCCGCCGGAACTCCTGGTGGAGGGCGCGGGCAAGGGCACCGATCTCCACCGCGACCTGGTCCTCGACCCGGCGGTTCCGGAGGGGGTGCTGCACGTCTCGGCGATGGCCGCGTCCTGCGACGAGGACACCTCGGAGAACCCGAACCCGTATCCCGCGTGCCATGTGCACCAGCAGGACTGGGGAGTCCCCGTCCGGCTCACCCCGGACGGGGACTCACGACTCGCGCTGGTCCTGGCGGGCCTCGACCCGGCGGACCAGTGACCGGTCAGCGGCGGACGGGCGGTCCGGCGGCGGCTCAGTAGCGGCCGCCGCGGTACCGGTCGTCGCTGTAGTAGCGCTCCTCGACGATGGGCGGCACATCGCCGTCCGCCGTCGGGGGGATCCGCCGCCGCTTGAAGATGCTCACGTACGCGGCGAGTCCGATCATGCCCACGGCCATCATGATCAGGCCGATCAGGTCCACGTTCACACCCTTGGCATGCCAGTCGGTGGCGAAAGTGACGATCGCTCCGACCGCAATCAGGATGATGCAGCCTCCGATACCCACAGTGCCCGCCTCCGTTGGTTGACTTGACCGGCAGTGGTGTGCCAACAGGTCGCCTGCCCGGAGACTTGACGTCCAATCAGTGGGTCAGCTACTGGTTGCGCCGATCGCTCCGGCGTACGCGGCGAGCGCGGCGGAGGTTCCCCCGCCGGTCATGCCCGCGGCGTGCGACTTCCTCGACTTGGACTTGTGCGAGTGGTGAGTCCCCCCGGACGGGGTCGAGTTGCACCCGGTCAGCACGAGCGCCGCCGCGGCGGCCCCCGCGGCGACGATGACGGCAGTACGGTGACGGTTCTTCTGCACGGTGAATTCCCCCCGGCTCAGGCCCTGTTGCCTCTTTGACCCGCCCATGCTCCCGCACCCACTTCACCATTGGGTGACAATCCCTTCCCGTCTGCGCGACAGCTGCTTCGCACCCCTCGGTGCCTCGTTCCCTCCGCGTGGGCCTTGCCGGTCACCCTGGGTTGCTAGGCTCCCGCAGCATGGCGTACACCACGACACGGCTTCCCATCTCGGTCAAGGGCATCGTCTTCGAGGACGGGAAGGTCTGGCTTCGCCTGAACGAGCGCGGCGAATGGGAACTGCCCGGGGGCAAGCTGGATCCGGGCGAACAGCCGAGTGCCACGGTCGAGCGCGAGATGGCCGAAGAGCTGGGGATGCGGGTACGTCCGGTCACACCTGTGCACGCGTACCGGCACACCATTCCCGGCTCCGCGGACGAGGCGGACGGGGTGCTCGTGCTCTCCTACCTGTGCGATGTTCTGTCGACCACCGGCCGGTTCGAACTGCGGGGTGAGGGCGGTGAGGCGAGGTTCGACAGGTTCTCGCCGAAGGAACTGGTCGATCTTCCGATGCCCGACTTCTACCGCGAGGCGATCACCGCGGCGCGTGGCGTCGGGGCGCCGTACGTCCGGCCCGGCGGAAACGACGCCGGCTCATCCGCCTGAACGTCTCTGCCGCCAGGTGCGGATCGTCTCCTTGTACGGCTCCGGCATGGTCAGCGCCGCGATGTCGTCGTACCGGAACAGGCCGAGTTCTTTGTGCTCGTGCGACAGGCGCGGCTGCCTGCCGCCCAGGTACTCGGCTCCGTAGCTGACCACGAATACGTGGCGGTGCGGAAAGATCTCGTACACCCAGGAGTCGACGGCGTCGAGCCCGCTGAGCAGGTCGGCCTCAAGGCCGAGCTCCTCTTCCACTTCACGCGCCGCCGTGGACAGCGGCGTCTCCCCGAGTTCCAGCTTGCCGCCCGGGAGCTCCCACTCCTCGCGCTCGTTCTTCAGCAGCGGCACCCGGCCGGACAGGTCGATCACGACCTTGACGGAGATCGGCAACTGGTACTCGAAGTTCCCCGGGTTGCGCTCGACGAGATAGGGGCGGTTCGGATCGGTCATAGGAGCCCTTTTCACACGGAGATGATGATCGCGGTGGCATCGTCGGACTTCTTGAAGTGGCCCGCCGCCGCGAGGTGGACGGCCTTTTTCTCGTGGGCCCGGATGGCCTCGGCAACAGCCGGAAGTCCCTGGTCGCGCGCTGCCAGGACCAGGGTCCGCCAGTCGCGGTAGAGGCGGTAGTCGACCACCGCACGGGCGAAACCATCGGAGCACAGGAGTACGTGGCTGACGGAGCCGACGGCGAGCCGCGCCGACTGGAACGTGAGAGTCGCGTTCGGATGGCCGGAGAAGACAGACTCGGCCAGCTGTCCCTCGATGTACTGCTGGCGGCGTTCGACGATTCCGCGGCGTACTTCCCTGTCGTCCAGTCCCAGAGAACCGGCCGCACCGACCGCCCGGGATTCCTGGCGGCTGAAGAAATCGGTGGAGAGGGTGACCTCCTGCCGTCCCAGGGCCACACAGGTGGGATCGCCGACCCGGCACATTTCCAGTGCCTCCCCGCCGACCACCAGCAGGCCGATCGAACAGGTGGGATGGATCCGGTCGGGCGGAAACCCCAGCTCCCGCAGGTCCGCGCCGATGCGTCCGGAGATACGGGTGAGCACCTCCCGGGCCCCGAGGCCCGCCGTCACCGCTCGCTGCCGCAGATAGCCGCCGACCTGGTCCGCGAGCCACTGGACGTCCGACGTCGCGGGAAGGAAGCTGTCCGGCTCCAGATCGGTCGCCCCGTCGATGACCCAGGCCAGAGTGTCGGTGTGGCCGTACCGGTCCTCGTTCGGTCGGGATCCGCCGACGGCAGAAACGGCGCCGACGACGTTCATGTGCGGTGCACCAGCCAGGAAGCACCGTCGGTGGCGAGTGCGGGCATCAAGTCGTCCTCGCCGAGCGGCTTTCCGCGTAAGTCGGTGAGTTCCATGGCCCGCGTCAAGGTATCAGCCGGTGAGGAAGGCCGTCAGGGCGTTTGCCAGGTGGTGGGGGTCGTCGGCGCCGCAGAGTTCGCGGGCGGAGTGCATGGAGAGGATCGGGACGCCGATGTCGACGGTGGTGATGCCGTGGCGGGCGGCGGTGATGGGGCCGATGGTGGTGCCGCAGGGCATGGAGTTGCTGGACACGAAGTGCTGGAAGGGCACGCCCGCCCGCTCGCAGGCCGCGGTGAACAGGGCGCGGCCGGTGCCGTCGGTGGCGTAGCGCTGGTTGGCGTTGGTCTTGAGGATCGGGCCGCCGTTGGCGCGCGGGTGGTGGGTCGGGTCGTGGCGCTCGGGGTAGTTGGGGTGCACCGCGTGGCCGACGTCGGAGGAGACGCAGACGGTGCCGGCCAGCGCGCGCAGCCGCTCCTCGTAACCGCCGCCGCGGGAGTGCACCGAGCGCTCCAGCACATTGCCGAGCAGCGGGCCGCCGGCGCCGGTGTCGGACTCGCTGCCGTTCTCCTCGTGGTCGAAGGCGGCAAGCACCGGGATGTACGGCAGGTCGGGTCCGGCCGCGGCGAGCAGCGCGGCCAGGCAGGCGTGCACCGAGAGCAGGTTGTCCAGCCGGGGCGCGGCGAGCAGTTCGCGGTCGCGGCCGAGGAAGGCGGGCGGCTGCACATCGTGGACCATCAGGTCCCAGCCGGCCACCTCGGCGGCCCGCAGGCCCGCCTCGGCGGCGAGGAAGTCGATCAGGTCGCCGTCGGACGGGTCGCCGAGACCCCACAGCGGCTGGAGGTGGCGCTGCTTGTCGAGGGTGAGGCCGTTGTCGTTGACCCCGCGGTCGAGGTGGATCGCCAGCTGGGCGATCCGCAGCAGCGGGCGGTCGACGTTGACCAGCCGGGTGCTGCCGTCGCGCAGCGACAGCCGGCCGGCCAGGCCCAGGTCGCGGTCGAGCCAGCTGTTGAGCAGCGGGCCGCCGTAGATCTCCATGGCCACCTGGCGCCAGCCGGCCGTCCCCATGTCGGGGCGCGGCTTGACCCGCAGGTTCGGTGAGTCGGTGTGCGCGCCGACCACCCGGTAGGGGGTCTGCGGGCGGGCGCCCTCGGGCACGTACCAGGCCACGATCGCGCCGCCGCGCAGTACGTACCGGCCGCCGTGCCCGCCGTCCCATGACGCGGTCTCGGCGACCTGGCGGAATCCGGCCTCCTCCAGCCGGGCCGCGGCCGAGGCCACCGCGTGGTACGGCGAGGGGCTGGCCTGCACGAATGCCGCCAGATCTGCGGTGTGGCTGCGGTCGAACGCCGGGGAAGGGTGACTCATACCGGTCAGCATAGGAGACGGGGTTCCGCCACCTGGTGGTGGCGGAACCCCGACAGGTCGGTCGCTGCCGGATGGCGGAACCCCGCTGCGCCAGGCGCGGCCGGATGGCGGAACCCGCTGGGCCGCCCGCGCCGGATCACCCGCCGCCGCGGCGGGCGCCGCGGCGGGCACCAGCAAGGGCAACCGCCGTGCTCAGAAGGCGTCTTCCGGCAGGTCCATCACGTCGAGCGAGACGGTCTCGGCGATGGCCCGCTGGACGCCCACCCCGGGGAGGATGTCGGTGGCGAAGAACTTCGCCGCCGCGATCTTGCCGGTGTAGAAGGCGATGTCCTTGCCGGTGGCGTCGGCGAGCTTGTCGGCGGCCACACCGGCGCCCCTGAGCAGCAGGTAGGCCACGACCACGTCACCGGAGGCGAGCAGCAGCCGGGTGGAGTTGAGGCCGACCTTGTAGATGTTGCGGACGTCCTGCTCGGTGGCGGCCAGGTCGGTGAGCATGGTGCCGACGATGCCCTCCAGGTCCGCCGCCGCCTTGGCCAACTGGTCGCGGGCGGCGGCCAGTTCCTCGCCGCCGGTCGCCTCGGCGAGGAACTTCTTGATCTCCTCGCTGAGCGCGGTGAGCGCCTGGCCCTGGTCGCGGACGATCTTCCGGAAGAAGTAGTCCTGGCCCTGGATCGCGGTGGTGCCCTCGTAGAGGGTGTCGATCTTGGCGTCCCGGATGTACTGCTCGACCGGGTACTCCTGCAGGTAGCCGGAGCCGCCGTAGGTCTGCAGCGACTGGGCCAGCTGCTCGTAGGACTTCTCCGAGCCGTAGCCCTTGACGATCGGCAGCAGCAGGTCGTTGAGGCTGTGCAGCTGCGCGGAGTCCTCGCCGGCGGCCTCGGCGGTCTGGATCGCGTCCTGGACGGAGGCGGTGTAGAGGACGAGCGCGCGCATGCCCTCGGCGTACGCCTTCTGCGTCAGCAGCGAGCGGCGCACGTCCGGGTGGTGGGTGATGGTGACCTTCGGCGCGGCCTTGTCGGTGAACTGGGCCAGGTCCGGGCCCTGGACGCGCTCCTTGGCGTACTCCAGCGCGTTGAGGTAGCCGGTGGAGAGGGTGGCGATGGCCTTGGTGCCGACCATCATCCGGGCGAACTCGATGATCCGGAACATCTGCCGGATGCCGTCGTGCTTCTCGCCGATGAGCCAGCCCTTGGCGGGGTGCTTGTCGCCGAAGGTCAGCTCGCAGGTGTTGGACGCCTTGAGGCCCATCTTGTGCTCGACGTTGGTGGCGTACACGCCGTTGCGCTCGCCGAGTTCACCGGTCTCGAAGTCGAACTCGAACTTCGGCACCATGAAGAGCGACAGGCCCTTGGTGCCGGGGCCGGCGCCCTCGGGGCGGGCCAGCACGTAGTGGATGATGTTCTCGGACATGTCGTGCTCGCCCGAGGTGATGAAGCGCTTCACGCCATCGATGTGCCAGGTGCCGTCGGGCTGCTGAACGGCCTTGGTGCGGCCGGCGCCGACGTCGGAGCCCGCGTCCGGCTCGGTGAGCACCATGGTGGAGCCCCACTGCTTCTCCACCGCGAGCGCGGCGATCTTCTTCTGCTCCTCGGTGCCCTCGTCGTAGAGGATGCCGGCGAAGGCCGGGCCTGAGGAGTACATCCAGATCGCCGGGTTGGAGCCGAGCACCAGTTCGGCGTACGACCAGATCAGGGAGCGCGGGGCGGTGGTGCCGCCGATCTCCTCGGGCAGGCCGAGCCGCCAGTACTCGGCGTCCATGAAGGCCTGGTAGCTCTTCTTGAAGGCGGCCGGCACCGGCGCGCTGCCGGTCTCGGGGTCGAAGACCGGCGGGTTGCGGTCGGCTTCGGCGAACGACTCGGCCAGCTCGTTCTCGGCCAGGCGCGCCAGTTCGCCGAGGATGTCCTTCGCGGTCTCCACGTCCATCTCCGCGAACGGACCCGTGCCGTAGAGCTGGTCGCGGCCGAGCACCTCGAAGAGGTTGAACTCGATGTCGCGGAGGTTCGACTTGTAGTGGCCCATGACGACGGCTCCGTATCGCTGCTGCATGAGGTCTGCTGCTCTGGATGAGATGTGGTCGTACGACATCATGCTACCCATCGGTAACTAGGAAGCAACCCCCAACCTGCCGGATGTGACGGCCGCCTCCACCCCGGCGGGCGCCGCGTTTTCGTTAGGCTGGGCGGGTGTACGGCTACGAGCAGAGTGTGAACGCTGGACCCGGCGGCCCGATGGGTGCCGCACCCATGGGCGGCGGCTATCCCGAGCCGTCGCCCGGTTATCAGGAAGCGGCCACCGGCTACCCGGAGCCCTCGCCCCCGTCGCTCACCGACGCGGTACGGGCCTTCACCACCGGTTCGCTGGCGGCCGAGGACTTCCAGGCGATCTTCACCACGTCCAAGGTCTACTGCCCGCGTGGCGAGAACCCGGGCTTCCTGGCGCTGCACGACACGCAGCAGCCGGTGATCCCGATGTTCAGCACACTCAAGGAACTGCGCAGGTACGCGGGCAAGGAGTCCAAGTACTTCGTCATCACCGGCGCCGAGGTGCTGGACCTGCTGCCCACCGGGTACGGCTTCGTGCTCGACATCGACGGGCAGCACCGCATGGTCTTCGACGCGAAGGCCGTGGAGCAGATGATCGACTTCACCATGCGGCGGATGTACGGCTGAGCCCTGCCGAGGGCGCTTTCGAGTCAGTGACGGAATAGTCACAGCTTGCGAGATGTTCAGCCTTCAACTAAATTGAGAGCAGAGCATCACCGAAGGAGGCCGTCATGCCCGCCGTGACCGTAGAGAACCCGCTGACCCTGCCGCGGCTCACCGCCGCACCCGACGCGCACGTGCGTCCCGCGCTCGCCGTGAGCACCGCCCCGAGCGGTCTCGAAGGGGAGGGCTTCCCGGTCCGCCGCGCCTTCGCGGGCATCGACTACCGGCACCTCGACCCGTTCATCATGATGGACCAGATGGGCGAGGTGGAGTACGCGCCGGGTGAGCCCAAGGGCACGCCCTGGCACCCGCACCGCGGCTTCGAGACCGTCACCTACATCATGGACGGCACCTTCATCCACCAGGACTCGCACGGCGGTGGCGGCACCATCACCAACGGCGACACGCAGTGGATGACCGCGGGTTCCGGCCTGCTGCACATCGAGACCCCGCCGGAGTCCCTGGTCACCAGCGGCGGCCTCTTCCACGGCCTCCAGCTGTGGGTGAACCTGCCAAAGGCCGACAAGATGATGCCGCCCAAGTACCAGGACATCCGGGCCGGCGGCCTGAAGCTGCTCACCTCCGGCGACGGCGGCGCGCTGATCCGGCTCATCGCCGGCGACCTCGACGGCCACCAGGGCCCCGGCGCCACCCACACACCGATCACCATGATCCACCTGTCACTGAACCCCGGCGCCTCGGTCACCCTCCCCTGGCGGCCCGACTTCAACGCGCTCGCCTACGGCCTGGCCGGCCGCGGCTTCGCGGGTCCGGAGGCGCGTCCGTTCCGGATGGGCCAGGCGGTCGTCTTCGGCAAGGGCGACGCGCTCACCCTGCGCGCCGACGAGACCCAGGAGTCCCGCTCCCCCAACTTCGAAGTGGTGCTGCTGGGCGGGCAGCCGATCCGCGAGCCGATGATGCAGTACGGCCCGTTCGTGATGAACACCCACGCCGAACTCGCCCAGGCCTTCGACGACTTCCAGGCCGGCCGGCTGGGCACCATCCCGGCGGACACCGTGCTGGGGAAGTAAACAGACAGGGTCGGCCACGGGCTCGGGCCGCGGCCGGCGGGGAGGTCCGCCACCGGCCTCAGTTCTCGTACAGCTCGAACCAGATCGACTTCCCGTCCCCCCGCGGGTCCACCCCCCAGGCGTCGGCCAGCTCCTCCATCAGGAGCAGGCCGCGCCCGCTGGAGGCCATCTCGCCGGGGGACCGGCGGTGCGGCATCTCGTCGGAGCGGTCACCGACCTCGACGTGCAGCCTGCGGGTGCCGGGCATGCCGGTGATCTGGGCGGTGAGCCGGGCGTCCTCGTCGGTGTGGACCAGGACGTTGGTGACCATCTCCGAGACCAGCAGCACGGCGGACTCCAGCTGGTCGGGGGAGACCCAGTCGTGCAGCAGCGCGCGGATGTCCTCGCGGGCGCTGCGGATCCGGCCAGGATCGGCCTGCGGGACGGTCAGCACGGTACGGCGGACCGGGACCGCGCAGGTGGGACCGTCCGGTTCCCGGCGCAGCAGCACCAGCGCGATGTCGTCCTCGCGGCGGTCGGCGAGCGGACCTGTGGTGTGGTGCGAGGCCGGCCCGTGCACCGCCCGGATCAGCGCGTCGGCGAGCGCCTCCAGATCGTCCGCCGGGCCCGCCTCGAAGACCTCGCTCAGCCGGCGCCAGCCGGTGGTCAGATCGTGGCCGCCGGTCTCGATCAGGCCGTCGGTGCACAGCAGCAGGACCTCACCGGGTTCGAGCGAGAGCCGGGTGGTGGGGTAGTCCTCGTCCGGTGCGATGCCCAGCGGCAGCCCGCCCGCGGTGCGGCGCACGATGGTGGTGCCGTCACCGAGCCGGATGGCGGGCTCCGGGTGCCCGGCCCTGACCACGTCGAGCGTGCCGGTGGCGGGGTCCACCTCCAGATAGAGGCAGGTCGCGAACCGTACGTCCTCCGGCGCGACGCCCTCGGAGAGACCGGCCAGAAAGCGGGAGGTCCGGGAGAGCACCGCGTCCGGCCGGTGCCCTTCCGCCGCATAGGCCCGCAGCGCGATCCGCAGCTGCCCCATCAGGCCGGCCGCCGTCACGTCGTGGCCCTGGACGTCGCCGATCACGATCGCGGTGCTCCCCGACGGCAGGTCGATCACGTCGTACCAGTCGCCGCCGACCTGCAGGCCGCCGCCGGTGGGGACATAGCGGGCGGACATCGCCATGCCCTCGATGCCGGGCTCCTCGGCCGGCAGCATCGTCCGCTGCAGCCCGTCGGAGAGCGCCCGCTCGGACTCGTGCACGCTGGCCCGGGAGAGCGCCTGCGCCAGCATCCGGGCCACCGTGGTGAGCACCGACCGCTCGTCGGGGGTGAACTCGACCGGTTCGCGGAAGGCCGCCATCCACACGCCGATGGTCTCGCCGGCCACGGTGAGCGGCAGATAGGCCCAGGAGGAGCGGCCGAAGACCTTCACCATCGGCCAGGCGTCGGGGAACCGCTCCTCGTACTCCTGCGGGGTCGGCAGATAGACCGCCTCTCCGGTGCGGACCACCACGGCCGCCGGGTAGTCCAGGCTCAGCGGCAGCTCACGGGGCCAGGTGTCCGGCATCTCCTGGCCGTGGTGCCCGACGACGGTCAGCTGGTCGCCGTCCTTGCCGAAGACGGCCAGTCCCTCCGGCGAGAAGCTGGGCATCGACAGCCCGGCGGCCACCCGCAGCACTTCCTCGGTCGAGTCCGCCTCGGCCAGCGCGCGGCCGGCGTCCAGCAGAAACGCCTCCCGGGAGCGGTGCCACTCCCGGGCGGTCGTGGAGCCGAGCGGCAGGCCGCGCACTTCGTTGATGGTGCCGCTGAGCAGCTGCCCCTGGGGGCGGACCCGGATGCGTACGGTCCGCACCACCACCCCGTCCTCGTTGACCACCCGCAGCCGGGACTCGGAGATGCCGCCCTCGGCGCGGGCCAGGGTGAGGTCGGCGGCGAACGCCCGGTAGTCGTTGATCTGGAAACGGGACCTGACGGCCTCGTACGAGTGCGTGCCCGAGACCCCCGGCAGACCCAGCAGCCGGGTCGTCCGGGCGTCGGCGGACAAGGTCCCCGTCGACCAGTCCCACTGCCACAGGCCGTAGCCCACAGCGGCGAGGACGTCGTCGGTGCGCATTTCGCCAGTTTATGAGGTTATGGAAGATATCGGCGAGCTTATCCGGATGGGGAAGCGGGCCGGAGCGCCGGTACGCTGTGCTGGGCCGAAGGCCCGGCCACATGAACCGCACCACGCGAACCACGAATCAAGGCAGGACGACAAGCGAATGCATCGGTACCGGTCCCACACCTGCGGTGAGCTGCGCGCCACTGACGTCGACACCGACGTCCGCCTGTCCGGCTGGCTGCACAATCGCCGCGATCTGGGCGGCATCCTCTTCGTCGACCTGCGCGACCACTACGGCTTCACCCAGCTCGTGGTCCGCCCGGGCTCGCCGGTGTACGACCAGCTGAGCGCCCAGTCCAAGGAGTCGGTGCTCAGGGTCGACGGCCGGGTGGTGGCCCGCTCCGCGGAGAACGTCAACCCGGAGCTGCCGACCGGCGAGGTCGAGGTCGAGGTGACCTCGGTCGAGGTGCTGGGCGCCGCCGACCAGCTGCCGTTCCCGGTCTTCCCCGAGGACAACGCCAACGAGGAGATGCGGCTCACCAACCGCTTCCTGGACCTGCGCCGCCAGCGCATGCACCGCAACATCATGCTGCGCACCCAGGTCATCTCCTTCCTGCGCCGCGAGATGACCGCGCTCGGCTTCAACGAGATGGCCACCCCGATCCTCTCGGCCACCTCCCCCGAGGGCGCCCGCGACTTCCTGGTGCCCTCCCGGGTGCACGCCGGCAGGTTCTACGCGCTGCCGCAGGCCCCGCAGCAGTTCAAGCAGCTGCTGATGATCTCCGGCTTCGACCGCTACTTCCAGATCGCGCCGTGCTTCCGCGACGAGGACTCCCGCGCCGACCGCTCGCCCGGCGAGTTCTACCAGCTCGACGTCGAGATGAGCTTCGTGGAGCAGGAGGACGTCTTCGGCATCATCGAGAAGGTGATGACCGACCTGTTCACCGAGTTCGGCGGCGGCCGCAGCGTCACCTCGCCCTTCCCGCGGATCCCGTTCCGCGAGTCGATGCTGAAGTACGGCAACGACAAGCCGGACCTGCGCACCACGCTGGAACTGGTCGACGTCTCCGCGGTCTTCGCCGGCTCCGGCTTCAAGGCCTTCGCCGGCAAGCACGTACGCGCGCTGGCCGTGCCGGACACCGCCGACCAGCCGCGGAAGTTCTTCGACCAGCTCGGTGAGTACGCGGTCTCGCTCGGCGCGAAGGGCCTGGCCTGGGTCCGGGTCGGCGACGACAACGCGCTCACCGGCCCGATCGCCAAGTTCCTCGAACCGGACGACGTGACCGCGCTGCTCGCGGCCGTCGGCGCCAAGCCGGGCACCGCGATCTTCTTCGGCGCCGGGGAGTTCGACGAGGTCAGCAAGATCATGGGCCCCGTCCGGGTGGAGGCAGCCAAGCGCACCGGGCAGTTCGAGGAGGGCGTCTTCCGGTTCTGCTGGATCGTCGACTTCCCGATGTTCGAGCGGAACGAGGACACCGGCGCGATCGAGTTCTCGCACAACCCGTTCTCCATGCCCCAGGGCGGACTTGAGGCGCTGGAGACGAAGGACCCGCTGGACATCCTGGCGTGGCAGTACGACATCGTCTGCAACGGCGTCGAGCTGTCGTCCGGTGCCATCCGGAACCACGAACCGGAAGTGATGTACAAGGCGTTCGGCATCGCAGGCTACGACCGGGAGACCGTGCAGGCCGAGTTCGGCGGCATGCTGCGCGCCTTCCACTTCGGCGCCCCGCCGCACGGCGGGATCGCCCCGGGCGTTGACCGGATGGTGATGCTGCTCGCGGACGAGCCCAACATCCGCGAGACGATCGCCTTCCCGCTCAACCAGAACGCGCAGGACCTGCTCATGGGCGCGCCCTCGGAGGTCTCCGAGGCCCGGCTGCGGGAGCTGCACCTGTCGGTGCGCAAGCCCAACCCGAAGGGCTGACCGCCCTTTTCGCGACGGGTACGGAACACCGGCGGGCCGTTCTTCGGCTCCGCCGGTGTTTTTCTGTGCGGAACCGGCAGCGGCGAGGCAACGCGGACGGTGGGCCGCCGCGTTGGGGGAGTGTGGAAGAAGAAGAGGTGAGCGGTGGGCGTGGCCGGATTCGAGGAGTTCGTCGCGGCCCGGGGGCCGAGGCTGCTCCGGGTCGCCTGGCTGCTCACCGGCGACGCACACCTGGCAGAGGACCTGCTGCAGACGGTGCTCGCCAGGGTCTGGCCCAAGTGGAACCGGATAGCCGACGAGAACCCCGAGGCGTACGTCCGCAAGGCGCTGGTGCACGCGCACGCCTCCTGGTGGCGGCGCAAGTGGCGGGGCGAGGTGCCGCACGGCGACGACCTGCCGGACCGGGCCGCGCCCGCGGACCCGTTCGCGGACGTGGACCTGGAGCAGACGCTCGCCGCGGCGATACGCACCCTGCCGACCCGGCAGCGGGCGGTGGTGGTGCTGCGCTACTTCGAGGACCTGAGCGTCGCCGGGACCGCGGAGGTGCTGGGCTGCTCGGAGGGCACCGTCAAGAGCCAGGCGTCCAAGGCGCTGCACACCCTGCGGACCCGGCTGCCGGTCACCGCGGCACTGCCGGAGGGGGGTGACCGGGGATGAGCACGAACCGGCGTCCCGGGGGACCGGACGCAGCCGGCGCGCCCTACGCGGCGGGCTCCGGCGGTACGCATCCGGCCGACGACCCCGAGGGGGACGAGTTGCGGGTGCTGCTGGAGCGGGCCGTCCCCCAACTGCCCGCCCCGGCACGGCGGCTGGAGCAGGTCAGGGCGCGGGTCCGGCGGCGGGCGCGGCGCCGTGCGGCGGGGCTGTCGGTGACCGCCGTGCTGGCGATCGCCACGTTCGGGCTGCTGGCGCCGGGGCTCGGCGGCGCACCGGGTGACCCGGCGCCGCCCGCGGTCACCTCGCTCGCGCCGCCCGCCTCGGTCAGTGTCCCCACCGCGGAGCCCACCGGAGCACCCACCGGCGGGCCGGCCTCCACCCAGGCCCCGCCCCCGACCACCGCGTACCGTCTCTACCGCTTTTCCGCCCTGTCCGGTCTCGGCCTGCGGCTGCCGCCCGGCTGGTCCACCCTCGAACCGGCCGGCTCCGACGCGAACTACGTCTCCTCGCAGGGGCTCGGGATGCCCAAGGGCACCTGTGTGCACCCGCTGGACGATTTCTGCACCCCGCTGGTGCGTACCCTCACGCCCGGTGGCGTGCTGATGATGCTGCGGATCAGCCACAACCAGGGCATGGCCGACAAGATCCGGCTCACCGGACCACGGATCGGCGCCGGGCAGGTGCTCACGTCCTGCCGGACGGTCGGCGGTGTCGCCCAGCTCGGCGCGACCCTCGCCGATCTCTCCGGCTCCGACGTCACCATCGAGGCGACGGTGTGCCTCGCCGGCGCGCAGGCAGCGCTGCAGGCCGAGGTCCGGGACATCCTCATGAATGCGACCTTCACGTGAAAGGCCCCTCAGACATGCGCACAGCCCGTCGCCGCGGCACCCTCGCCGCCGCCTCGCTGGCCGCGGCCGCTTCGCTCCTGCTCGCCGGCTGCGCCGCCTCGGGCGCCGGGGCGCAGCCGTCCCGGGTGGCCGAACAGGGCCCGCTGAGCGACCGGACAGGCGGCCGGGCGGGGCGTTCCGCGCCGCTCCCGCCGCCCTCCCCCCTGCCGGTGCGGGGCGTGCTGCCCGGTGTCGGCCCCCGGACGCTGGCCGCGGTCCCGGCGGACGCCCGCCAGGTGGTGCTGGTCACCGGCGCCGGCCGGGACTCCTCGGACTCCCAGGTCACGCTCTACCGTTACGACGACACCGCGGGCTGGACCGCGGACCGGCCGGCCTGGAAGGCGCACAACGCCCAGCGCGGCTGGACCGACCGGCACCACTCCGGTGATCTGCGCTCCCCCATCGGCGTGTTCACCCTGACCGACGCGGGCGGGCGGTTCGCCGACCCGGGCACCAGGCTCACCTACGACCACGCGCCGATCGGCTTCACCAACAACAGCATCGGGGTCAGCGGCGAGTCCCTGCACGACGCCTTCGACTACGTCATCGCCATCAACTACAACCGCAAGCCCGGTATGTCCCCCCGGGACTGGACCCGCCCGCTCGGCGACTCCCGCGGCGGCGGCATCTGGCTCCACGTGGACCACGGCGGCCCCACCCAGGGCTGCGTCTCGCTGCCGGCCTCCGCCATGAAGACGCTGCTGCGCACGCTGGACCCGGCGCAGCACCCGGTGGTCGTCATGGGCGACGCGCCCGACCTCTCGCGCTGAGCCGGAGCCGGCCGAACTGAGCCCGCCCACCCGCACTGTCCCACCCGGCAGGCGTATCCGCCTGCCGGGTGGGACGTGTGACGCGGCCCGGCGGCCGTGCGCCGGGTCAGGCGGTGGGGTCCGCGTCCGGGTCGCCGCCGAAGCGGGCGACGTAGGAGGCCAGATCGTCCTCGGTGATCTTGGCGAAGAGGACCGGCGGGAGGGTGAAGGGGGTGCCCGCCGGGACGGCGGACAGCGTGCGGGCCTCCTCCGCGGTGACCCACGACGCGTTGTCGCCGGGCAGGTCGAACGCGGCGCGCATGGCGGCGGCCGAGGCCGGGATGAAGGGCTCGGAGATCACCGCGTAGAGGTGGATCAGGTTCATCGCGGTGCGCAGGGTGAGCGCCGCGCCCTCCGGGTCGGTTTTGATCTCCAGCCAGGGGGCCTTCTCCTCCAGGTAGGAGTTGCCCGCGCTCCACAGCGCCCGCAGTGCCTGCGCCGCCTTGCGGAACTGCAGCGTCTCCAGGTGGCCTTCGTACTCCGCCAGCAGCCCGGCGATCTGCTCGCCGAGCTTGACCTCGACCGCGCCGGCCGCCGCCCCGCCGGGCACCTCGTCACCGAAGCGCTTGCGGGAGAAGGACAGCACCCGGTTGACGAAGTTCCCGAGCGTGTCCGCGAGGTCCTTGTTGACCGAGGACGCGAAGAGCTCCCAGGTGAAGGAGGTGTCGTCGGACTCGGGCGCGTTGGCCATCAGGAAGTAGCGCCAGTAGTCGGCCGGCAGCAGGTCGAGCGCCGCGTCGGTGAAGATGCCGCGCCGCTGCGAGGTGGAGAACTTGCCGCCGTAGTAGTTGAGCCAGTTGAACGCCTTGACGTAGTCGACCTTCTTCCACGGCTCGCGCGTCCCCAGCTGGGTGGCCGGGAACATCACGGTGTGGAAGGGCACGTTGTCCTTCGCCATGAACTCGGTGTAGCGCACGGCGTCGGCGCCGGAGTCCGCGTCGTACCACCACGAGCGCCAGTCGCGCTCCTCGCCGTCGGGGGCCGCGTCGGCCCACTCCTTGGTGGAACCGATGTACTCGATCGGTGCGTCGAACCAGACGTAGAAGACCTTGCCCTCGGCGGCCAGCTCCGGCCAGGTGTCGGCGGGGACAGGGACGCCCCATTCGAGGTCGCGGGTGATCGCCCGGTCCTGAAGGCCCTCGGTGAGCCACTTGCGGGCGATCGAGGAGGCCAGGGTCGGCCACTGCGAACCGTTGGCGTCGATCCACGCCTCGACCTCGCCGGCCAGCTTCGACTGGAGGAGGAAGAGGTGCTTGGTCTCCCGGATCTCCAGCGCGCTGCTGCCGCTGATCGCGGAGCGCGGCTCGATCAGGTCGGTGGGGTCGAGCACCCGGGTGCAGTTCTCGCACTGGTCGCCGCGCGCCTTGTCGTATCCGCAGTGCGGGCAGGTGCCGACGATGTAGCGGTCCGGCAGGAAGCGCTCGTCGGCCAGCGAGTACACCTGGCGGATCGCCCGCTCCTCGATGAAGCCGTTCTCGAACAGGCGGCGGGCGAAGCGCTGGGTGATGTCGCGGTTCTGCGGCGAGGAGCTGCGGCCGAAGTAGTCGAAGGAGAGCGCGAATCCGTCGTAGACGGCCCGCTGGGCGTCGTGCGCCTGGGCACAGAAGACGTCGACCGGCAGGCCGGCCTCCTTGGCGGCCAGCTCGGCGGGGGTGCCGTGCTCGTCGGTGGCGCAGATGTAGAGCACTTCGTGGCCGCGCTGCCGCAGATACCGCGCGTAGACGTCCGCCGGGAGCATGGACCCCACCATGTTGCCCAGATGCTTGATCCCGTTGATATAGGGCAGGGCGGAGGTGATGAGGTGACGAGCCATTGCAGGCTGCTCCCAATTCGTTGCGCGGAGTGAGTAATTCCTCTATGGATCCTCAATATCGTAACGGACCGAAGGGGTGTATACGCCGCCCCTTTTAGACCTGCGGTTACGCCCCGACTACGCCCTGGTCATGGCTTCGGGGTGGGGGGCGCAGGTCGGCCCTGAAGATCACCGCGAGTGACCGCACGTGCGCATGCACGTGCACATGCACGTGCCGGGATAACGGGTTATCATCTCCGGTACCACACAAGGCACTTATGGGGAGTGGCTGATGCGCCGGACGCACAATGGAATGGCCGCAGAAGACCTTGCGGGAGTTGCCTGGCAGAAGAGCCGGCACAGTAATGCCAATGGCACCTGCATGGAGTTCGCGGCACTGCCCGACGGCGAGGTCGCCGTACGCAATTCACGCTTTCCGGACGGTCCGGCGCTCATCTATACCCGGGCCGAGATCGAATCGATGATCATCGGCGTCAAGGCCGGTGAATTCGACCACCTGATGCCGTAACGGGCGAAAAGCGCCGGGTCGCGTACCCCCGTACGGACCGGCGTGCCCGGGACGGCCCGCGCCGCCCGCGCGGAAGCAGCGCCCCCCGCCGGCGCCGCTCCTGACTACTGACGTGGACCGCCGGGCGCGAGGAACAGCGCCCAGACGACCTTCCCCGTACCGCTCAGCGGGTGCCATCCCCAGTTCTCGCTGAACGAGTCCACCAGGTGCAGCCCGCGGCCGGTCTCCGCGACGAAGTCCGCTTCCTTGGTGACAGGCGCCACCGCGCTCGGGTCGCGCACCGCGCAGACCACCCGGGAGGTCCAGCGGACCAGGGTGAGCCGCACCGGCGCCCCGGTCGTACCGACCGGCACCCCGTAGCGCAGCGCATTGGTCACCAGCTCACTGGCGACGAGTTCCATGGAGTCCCGCAGGCCGGTCAGCTCCCAGCGCTGCAGCGTGGACCGGGTGAACCGGCGCGCCTCGCGCACCGACTCGAGGTGGGCCCGCAGCTCGCAGGTGGCCCCGTTGGCGGCGGCGAGACGCTCGGGCGCGAGCACGCCTTGCCATAACGGCTCCAGCACGGCCGTGGCCTCTGTCCTCATGAGAGCCCCCGAGGTATGTCCACGCCCCCATGCTCATGGATCGGTGCCCAGGGATGCAAGAGCGTCTGCACGTGCATCTGCAAAGAACAATGCACGTGTCGATGGAGAGTGACTGAATGGGTACTGCGCGCAGTCCATTAGTGGCAGACTGCTGATGAACCAAGGGCGGAGCGTGACCTATGAGCGCAGGGCAGCCGGGAGGCGGGTCCATCGTGCGACGCATGCTGCTCGGGGCGCAGCTGAGGCGGCTGCGTGAGTCCCGCGGCATCAGCAGGGAGGACGCGGGGTACTCGATCCGTGCCTCCGAGTCGAAGATCAGCCGTATGGAGCTGGGCAGAGTCAGCTTCAAGGAGCGGGACGTCGCCGACCTGCTGACGCTGTACGGCGTCACCGAGGGCGGTGAGCGGCTCGCCATGCTCGGACTCGTCCGGGAGGCCAACGCGGCCGGCTGGTGGCACGGTTACGGCGAGGTGATGCCGACCTGGTTCCAGACGTACGTCGGCCTGGAGGAGTCCGCGGCGCTCATCCGCACCTTCGAAGTGCAGTTCGTGCACGGCCTGCTGCAGACCGAGGAGTACATAAGGTCGGTGATCAGGCTCGGTCACCCCGATGCGGCGGACCCCTGGGTGGAAAGACGAGTCGGTCTACGCCTGGAGCGGCAGAAGCTCCTCGTATCGGAGCAGGCACCCCGCTTCGTCGCGGTGATGGACGAGGGCGCGCTGCGCCGGTCCTTCGGCGGACCCGAGGTGATGCGCGGCCAGGTCCGGCACATCCTCGAAACGGCCGAGGCGCCGAACGTCGACGTACGCATCCTGCCGTTCACCACCGGCGGGCACGCGGCGGGTGGCGGCGCCTTCACCCTGCTCAGCTTCCCCGAGTCCGATCTGCCCGACCTGGTCTATCTGGAGCAGCTGACCGGGGCGCTCTACATCGACAAGCACGACGAGGTGGTGGAGTACACCAAGGCGATGAATGCCCTGGACACGGTGGCGCTCCAGCCCGCCGAGTCGCTGGAGTGGCTGCGCGCCTTCCACGACGAGCTCTGATCCGCTGATCATCTACAGTCGGACACGGTGATCTTCACCCCTCGGGGTGAACAACCACCCTTCATGCCCTGAGCAACCTCCCGCCCGGCCCTGCGGCGCCGCTACGGTAACCGCAGGTCGCACGAGGGGTGACGGTTTTTCCGGGGTCGTCGAGGGGGGACGCGGTGCAGCAGCAGGGGGAGCCGCCGGAGCGGGTGCGCCGGCTCGGCGACGCGGTCCCGCCGCCCAGTGCGTACGCCCGTACCTACCGGCTGGGCGACATCACCGTGGTCGAGCTGAGCGGCGAGCTGGATCTCGGCAGCGCGCCGTACGTGGACCCGCATCTGGAGGCCGCGGCGTCCTGGCCCGCGCCCTTCACCGTGGTGCTCGACCTCGGGCCCGTCGAGTTCGTCGACTGCTTCGGCCTCTCCCTGCTGGTACGGGCCCGCCGCCGGATCGTGGACCGCGGCGGCCGGCTGCTGATGGCCTGCGCGCATCCGCCGACCCGCAAGCTGCTCGCGCTCACCGGGCTCGACGGGGTCTTCCACCCCGTCCACACGCTCCAGCAGGCGCTGGCCCTGTAAGGGCGAATCCGCTCTCCCCGCTGGGGAGTTGCGCACGGTTCCGCGGACGCTTACCCGGTCCGGAAGGCGCGTCGCCACCGCACACCGGGAAGGCACATCCGGAAGACCCGCGTCCGTTCCTGGGAGTTCGCTGGGAACCCGGGTGCCGAATTCGTCAATGCCAGAAAGGCCACCGCTTCCGTCACCCTTCTCACATTTCCCGTTACCCATATTTTGGCGGCGTACAGTGGCAGGCCGGGTCGGCGTGGGCCGGTGTGACCGGGGTCATACATTCCGCCCGGAGCACGTGGTAAACGTTGGGGCTTCGTCATGTGCGCGCGAGCCACCGGACCGAAGGTTGGGAAATGGGCGTTCGTGGGCGCAAGCCCAAGCGCAGCCGTAAGCGCTGGGTGATCGCGATAGTCGCGTCCCTGGTGGTGCTGGTGGTCGGCGGCGCCGGGGCGATCTACCTCAAGCTCAACGCGAATATCAGCACCTTCGACTCGGCCGGGCTGAGCAAGAACCGGCCGAAGGCGGCAGCCGCGGACGCCAACGGCGACACCGCGGTGAACGTGCTGCTGATCGGCTCCGACACCCGCTCCGGTGAGAACGGCAAGCTCGGCGGCTCGGCCTCCGGCCCCATCGGGCGCTCGGACACCACGATCCTGCTCCATGTCTACCCCGACCACAAACACGCGGTGGGCGTCTCCATACCCCGTGACTCGCTGGTCGACATACCCCCGTGCCTGCTGCCGAACGGCACCTGGTCGCCGGACCAGCCGAAGGCCCAGTTCAACTCCGCGTTCTCGATGGGCAATACCGCCAAGGGCAACCCGGCGTGCACCCAGAACACCGTGGAGAAGATGTCCGGCATGCGGATCGACCACACCATGGTGATCGACTTCGCCGGCTTCGCGGCCATGACCTCCGCCGTGCACGGCGTCGACGTCTGCGTCCCGAACAACATCTACCAGGGCGACATGAACCCCAACCTGGGCTACCAGGGCAAGGTCGTGCTGAAGAAGGGCATGCAGAACCTCTCCGGCCAGCAGGCGCTCGACTACGTCCGGGTACGGCACGGTGTCGGCGACAACTCCGACGTCGGCCGGATGCTGCGGCAGCAGGCGTTCCTCTCCGCGCTGATCAGCAAGGTCAAGGGCGAGGGCATGAACCCGACCACGCTGCTGCCGCTGGCCGACGCGGCCACCAAGTCGCTGACCGTGGACCCCGGGCTCGGCAGCGCGACCAAGCTGATGTCCTTCGGCCTCACGCTGAAGAACATCGACCTGAAGAACATCCAGTTCATCACCGCGCCGTGGAAGTACGACGGCCCGCGGATCGACCTGGTCCACCCCGACGTCGACAACCTCTTCGCCGAGCTGAAGGCCGACCGCACCCTGGACGGCGCCAACGCCTCGGGCAAGCCCACGCCGAAGCCCAAGCCGACCCCGACCGTGGACGGCACCGGGATAGACGTCAGCGTCTTCAACGGCACCACCACCGACGGCCTGGCCGGCAAGGCGGCCGACGCCCTCACCGCCAAGAAGTTCACGGTCACCTCCACCGCGACCGCGAAGTCCCAGGACCACGCCACCACCAGGATCGAGTACGGCTCCGCCGACGCCACCCAGGCCAAGACGGTCTCCCAGCTCTTCCCCGGCTCGCAGCTGGTCCCGCTCGACATCAGCGGCATCAACGTCGTCGTGGGCCAGGACTTCGCCAAGTCCGCCACCGCGGCGGCCCCGAAGCCGCTGCCGACCACCCTCACCCAGCAGGCCCGCAGCGCGGACGAGGACGCGTGCTCGAAGCTCTCCTACGGGTGAGCGGGGCGGGCCGGGTGAGCGGGGCGGGCCGGCGGGCGGCCGGTCAGTCGGTCAGGTTGGCGTGCGCGGTGACCTTGTCGATCCGGCCGCGGACCAGGTACTCGCCGGGCACCGCGTTGCGGGCGCCGAATTCCGCCCCGCGCTCATCGCCCATGTAGCGGGCGGCGATCCGGGTGGCCCAGACGGAGAGCTCCGGCAGGTCCTCGCTCAGCTCCGCGGTGCACTCCAGCAGCACGAAGGAGAACGGCGGCTCCTGGTCGTCGACGCACAGCGCGAAGCGGGGGTCCCGGCGCAGCGCCTTGCCCTTGAGCGAGTCGCGGCCGGTGTTGAAGACGACCTGGACGTTCTGCGGGTCCGAGGTGTCCAGCAGGAACCAGACGGGGGTGACGTGCGGGCGGCCGTCAGCGCGGGTGACGGCGAGTTTTCCGGTACGGGTACCGGCCGAGGCGAAGGACTGCCACTGGGCGGGGGTCATCTGCTCCATGACGCCAGGCTAGGCCTCACCCCGTGCGTGGCGCGGGAGCGCCGCGTACCTCCAGGGTGGCCAGCAGGTCGGCGGTGGCGGCGGCGACCGCGTCCACCGCGGCGTCGAAGGCCTCGCGGTTGTGGGCGGCCGGGGCGCGGAACCCGGAGATCTTGCGGACGTACTGCAGCGCGGCGGCGCGGATGTCCTCGTCGTGGACCTCGGGGGTCATCGGCGCCCGGAGGGTCTTGATGCTTCGGCACATACCTCAAGTGTGCTCCGTTCTCCCGCTTCACCCCAGCCCCTTGGCGCGCGGCCCCGGTGGTGCTTCAATACTCCGCATTGGTTAGGAAGCTTTCCTAACTGAGCAGTTGAGCCTCCCCATGAATCCATGAACGGAGACACACATGCAGCCCTCCCCCCACCGCGCCACCCGCCGGACAGCCCTCGTCACGGCGGCCGGCGTGCTGGCCGCAGCCGGCGCATCGCTCGCGCTGGCCGCCCCCGGCTTCGCCTCCCCGGTCACGCACGGCACCCACGGCACCCAGTCCGTGCAGGCCGCCGCCCGGCCGAACGCGACCGGTACGGGTCTGGCCGACCCGCACAAGAAGGAGATCGCGATGGAGCTGGTCAGCTCCGCCGAGAACTCCTCGCTCGACTGGAAGGCCCAGTACAAGTACATCGAGGACATCGGCGACGGCCGCGGCTACACCGCCGGCATCATCGGCTTCTGTTCCGGCACCGGTGACATGCTCGAACTCGTCCAGCACTACCAGGACGTGAAGCCGGGCAACATCCTCGCGAAGTACCTGCCGGCACTGGAGAACGTGAACGGCACGGACTCCCACGCGGGCCTCGGCACCGCCTTCGTCAACGACTGGAAGACCGCCGCCAAGGACACCGTCTTCCAGCAGGCGCAGAACGACGAGCGCGACAGCGTCTACTTCAACCCCTCGGTCGACCAGGCCAAGTCCGACGGCCTGGGCACGCTGGGCCAGTTCATCTACTACGACGCCATCGTGATGCACGGCCCCGGCGACGACCCGGTGAGCTTCGGCGGCATCCGCAAGACCGCCATCAAGAAGGCCAAGCCCCCGGCGCAGGGCGGCAACGAGACCACCTACCTCAACGCCTTCCTCGACGCCCGCAAGGCCGCGATGAAGACCGAGGACGCGCACGACGACACCAGCAGGGTGGACACCGAGCAGCGGGTCTTCCTGCAGGCGGGCAACCTCAACCTCGACCCGCCGCTGAAGTGGAAGACCTACGGCGACTCGTACCAGATCCTGACCCTGCCGTAGCGGGCGCGGCGCCCCGCGGACGGCGTCCGGTCCCCCCGTATCCCCGGTGCGCCGGGGGGACCGGACGTCCCACCGCGGGGCACCGATCGAACTGATCGACTGATTCGACCCGGCCAATTGCGCAGGCCCGGTGGGTCCCCCGGGGATCTAGACTTGGGTCGTGAGGTCAACCGCAGGGTCCTCGTGGGCCGTTCGCGTCGATCAGTGGCCGCAGCGGCTGGACATCGCGCTGTGGCTGCGCGAGTTCGGGCGGATCGCGGTGCCGCCGGGTGACACCGTCCCCGGCCCGCTGGACGTGCCGGTGCCGCTCTGGAGGAACGCCACCGGGCAGTCCGCGGGGCTCACGGCCGGCTGGCTCGGCTGGTGGAACGCGCTGCTGAGCTCGCAGGACCGTCCCACCCCGGGGGCCGCGGCGGCCGGACAGCTCGCCTTCGACCCGCCCGGCTTCGCCGGCCTCGACGAGTGGCCCGAGCTGCAGGACCTGGTCCTGGCGGGCTGGCGTGAGGCGAACGACTGGCACCAGTGGCGCAAGGAGACCGGCCTGGCGGCCGGGCACCGGCACAGCATGGTGGTCACCCGGGCGATCGGCGAACTGGAGAACCGGCTGGGGCGCCGGGCCCGGCCCTTCACCATCGCGCTGACGGTGCTCCCGGTCCGGGAGACGACCGTCCGCCAGGTGGCCCCGGACCACTTCCTGGTTCCCGAACGGGTCTATCTCGGCCCGGACTTCCCCGAACTGATGCAGTCCCTCGCGGCCCCACTGGCTTAAGGCGGGAGGGGACGACCGCGGGGGGCACCGGGGTACGACGGCCGGCGGGCGCCGCTCGGGGTGGCCGAGCCGCCGTGCGGTGCGACGGTGACGCCGACGCCTGCCGTGCTGGCGGGTGGCGACAAGAAATCGATAATCTGACCGACGGTGTGCCGGGAAGTCTGGTCGGCGCGGGGTACGGAACGGCGGCGGACAGCGGCGACCGGCGGCCCCGGTGACGTTCCGGGGTGCTCGATGCGCGACGTGGGTGTTGTTCTGCTGCTGGTGGTGCTGGGCACCGCCGTGGCCACTTTCGCCCGCAGGTGGCGGATACCCGCGCCTTCGCTGCTGGTCGTCGCCGGGCTGGCGGTGGCGCTGGTCCCTGGTGCGCCCGAGTTCCGGGTGCCGCCGCAGGCCATCGCCCTGGTCGTCCTGCCGCCGCTGCTCTACGCCGCCGCCGAGGAGATGCCGCTGCGGGACCTGCGGACCGTCTGGCGGCCGGTGACGGTCCTGGCCTTCGGTCTTGTCCTGGCCTCGGCGGCGGCGGTCGGGGCGCTGGCGGTGGCGGTCACCCCGCTCCCGGCCCCGATGGCTTTCGTGCTGGGCGCGGTGCTGGCCAGCACCGACCCGGTGGCGGTCACCGCGCTCGGCCGGCGCCTGGCGCTGCCCGGCCGGGTACAGGTGCTGGTGCAGGCGGAGAGCCTCTTCAACGACGCGACCTCGCTGGTCCTGTTCAAGGTCGCGGTGGCGGGGGCGGTCGCCGCGGGCTCGGTGAGCGGGCCGGCCGCGGTGGGCCGCTTCGTGGTGCTGGCCGGCGGCGGCACCGCGGTCGGCGCCGGGGTCGCCGGGCTGGTGGCCCTGCTCCGGCGCCGGACCGCCGACCCGGTGCTGGAGACGGTGATCGCGCTCGTCACCCCGTACGCGTCCTATGTCCTCGCGGAGAGCGCGCACACCTCGGGGGTGACCGCGGTGGTGGTGGCCGGGGTGGTGCTCGGCCGCTCCGGGCACCGGCTGTCCGACGCGCGGATACGGCTGCAGCTCTCGGCGGTGTACGCGGTGGTGGTCTTCCTGCTGGAGAGCGTGGTGTTCAGCATCGTGGGGCTCGAACTGCCCACGCTGGTACGGGCGTTGCCGGACGGCACCGGCGCCTGGCCGCTGCAGGCGCTCGCGGTGGCCGCCGCGCTGCTGGGCCTGCGGGTGCTGTGGATGCTGCCGCTGTCCGCGGTGGTACGGCCGCGGCGCGGCCGGCCGTCCTGGCGGATGGCGTCGGTCGTCACCTGGGCGGGCACCCGGGGGGTCATGCCGCTGGCCGCCGCGCTGTCCATCCCGCTCACCACGGACGACGGACGGCCGCTGCCGGGGCGCCCGCTGGTGCTGGTGCTGACCACCGCGGTGGTCGTGCTCACCCTCGTCGTCCAGGGCCTCAGTCTGGCCGGCGTCGTCAACCGGTCGGGGCTCGCCCTCGAACCCGAGCACACCGCCCGCGAGGAGGCAGCCGCCCGTGACGCGCTCGGCAAGGCCGCCCTGGCCAGGATCGACGAGCTCGCCGGTCTGGAGACACACCCGGCGGCGGCGCTGGGACGGGTCAGGCGGGCGCTGGTGGCGCGGATGGAGAGCGGCGACGGCGACCCGCTGGCCGACGCGTACACCGGGCTGCGGCGTGAGGTGATCCGGGTGGAGAACGCGGAGCTGCGCCGGCTCTACGAGGTGCACGAGATCAGTGACGCCACCCGGCGCCGGCTGCAGAACGACCTCGACCGGGAGGAGGCGGGGCTCGGCGAGGCCTGAGTCCCGGTGCTCCGGGTATGTCCGGGGTCGGCGGGCCGCGGACAGCCTTAAGAGACCCGTAACTTGACGGCACAGGTTTATCGGCCATACTGCCCGGCGTGGAGCAGCGCATAGGTTCGTCCAGCCCGCCGGTGCCACCCGCAGGGATCGATCCTGCGTTCATCCCCGGCCTCACGCCCCCGGCCCCGGCCGCGGGGTCGCCCGCCGCCGCCGAGAAGTCGGCGGACACAGCGGACAATTCGCCCGAGGAGGTCGCCGCGGCGGGAGCCGCGGAGTCCGCTTCCCCGGAGGTGGTCGCCGTCGAGGAGACGCCGGACGCCGGGGCCGTACCGGAAGCGGAGGACACGGAGGACACGGCCGCCGCGGACGACGCGGCCGAGGAGGAGCCGGAGGAGGACGGGCTGCCCGTCTTCGAGGCCATCGACCGCCGCGGCGCGATCATCGCGGACGCCTCGGGGGTCACCTTCCGGCTCGACGACCAGGAGGCGGAGTTCGGCTGGGACGAGATCGGCGCGGTCGAGATCGACACGCCGCGCTTCTCCCGCCGCTTCTCGGTGACCGTCTACACCTCCACCCGCCGCTGGTTCCAGGCCGATGTGGACGCGCCCTCGCGCGCGACGCTGAAGCAGTGGACCGCGGAACTCGACGCGGTCCTCGACGCCCGCTTCGAGGACGGGAGCGCGGAGGAGGAGCCGGAACAGGACACGGAGCAAGAGTCCGCGTCGCAGGAGGCGCCGGAGGTCACGGCCGGCGCCGGGGCCGAGGACACGGATTCTGCCGAGGACACCGGTTCTGAGGACACCGGTTCCGAAGACGCGCCCGGGGAGACGGCTGCCGCCGGGTCCGGCGCCGCCAAGGACGCCACGTCCGGGGCCGGCCCGAAGACCGGCACCAAGGGCGCCGCCAAGGCCCTCACCAAGGACGCCGCCAAGGATTCCACCGCCAAGGCCGACGCCGAGTCGAAGGCGTAAGGCCGGCCGACCCCGCGTCAGGGGGCAGGCGCACCCCGCGCCTGCCCCCTGACGCATGTCCGGCCGCCGCCCAGGCGCCCACCCCGGCCCGGCCCCAGGGTGAACGCCACCCCGACGGCGGGGGGAGGCGCACATCACGCGTTAAGAAAGCGCTAGGGAAGCGCTAAGGGTCGTCGAGCGGGTGCATACGCTGTACAGACGCCGGCCCGCGCCGTCTTGACGACGCTTCGGACCCGCCCCCGGCAGCCGTACGACAGGAGCCCCACCTTGGCCACCACCGCCCCGACCGGCGGCCTTCGCGCCTGGCTGCTGGAGGGCCTGTCGGACATGGGGAAGTACCCCCGGCCGCAGGAGAACAAGCCGGAGCGGTCCACGGAGCCCGCCGGGCAGGGGCAGCGCTGGTGGCGGGTGATGTGCCTCACCGGTGTCGACTACTTCTCCACCCTCGGGTACCAGCCGGGCATCGCCGCGCTGGCCGCCGGGCTGCTCTCGCCGATCGCCACCGTCGTGCTGGTGATCGTGACCCTGGCGGGCGCGCTGCCGGTCTACCGGCGGGTCGCGGAGGACAGCCCGCACGGCGAGGGCTCCATCGCGATGCTGGAGCGGCTGCTCTCCTTCTGGAAGGGCAAGCTCTTCGTCCTGGCCCTGCTCGGCTTCGCGGCGACCGACTTCCTCATCACGATCACCCTCTCGGCGGCCGACGCCAGCACCCACCTGGTGGAGAACCCGCACTTCAGCAACGCCCTGCACAGCCACCAGCTGCTGATCACACTGCTGCTGGTGGCGCTGCTCGGCGCGGTCTTCCTCAAGGGATTCCTGGAGGCGATCGGTGTCGCCGTGGTGCTGGTCGGCCTCTATCTCGCGCTGAACGTCGTGGTGGTCGGCGACGGCCTGTGGCATGTGATCACCGCCCCGCACCTGGTGACGGACTGGCGGCACGGCCTGACCGCCGAACGCGGCAACGTCTTCGTGATGATCGGCGTCTCGCTGCTGATCTTCCCGAAGCTCGCCCTCGGCATGTCCGGCTTCGAGACCGGTGTGGCCGTCATGCCGCACGTCAAGGGCGACCCCGGCGACTTTGAGGACCGCCCGGCCGGCCGGATCCGCGGCACCAAGAAGCTGCTGACCACCGCCGCCCTGATCATGAGCGTCTTCCTCATCGCGACCAGCTTCATCACCACCGTGCTCATCCCGAAGGCCGAGTTCGAGAACGGCGGCCAGGCCAACGGCCGCGCGCTGGCCTTCCTCGCGCACCAGTACCTCGGCTCCGGCTTCGGCACGGTCTACGACTTCTCGACCATCGCCATCCTCTGGTTCGCCGGCGCCTCGGCGATGGCCGGGCTGCTGAACCTGATGCCGCGCTATCTGCCGCGGTACGGCATGGCGCCGCACTGGGCCCGGGCGGTCCGGCCGATGGTGCTGGTCTTCACCCTCGTGGCCTTCCTGGTGACGTGGATCTTCGACGCGAACGTCGACAAGCAGGGCGGCGCGTACGCCACCGGTGTGCTGGTGCTGATGAGTTCGGCGGCCATCGCGGTGACCATCGCGGCCCGCACGGCCGGTCAGCGCAACTGGACGATCGGCTTCGGGATCATCGCGGTGGTGTTCCTCTACACCACCGTGGTCAACGTCGTGGAGCGCCCGGACGGTGTGAAGATCGGTGCCTGCTTCATCGGCGGCATCGTGCTGGTCTCGCTGCTGTCCCGCCTCGCCCGCTCCTTCGAACTGCGGGTCACCAGCGTCGAGATGGACGACATGGCGGCCCGTTTCGTCCGGGACATCGCCAGCCGCCGGATCCGCTTCATCGCCAACGAGCCAGGGCAGCGGGACGCCGCGGAGTACCGCGACAAGGTGCACCAGATCCGCGCCGACAACGACATCCCGCCCGAGGACGACCTGGTCTTCGTCGAGGTGACGGTGCTGGACGCCTCGGAGTTCGAGTCGGCGGTGGTGGTGCGCGGCCAGGTGATGCACGGCCGCTACCGGGTGCTGTCGCTGGAGAGCTCGACCGTGCCGAACGCGCTCGCCGCCTTCCTGCTGCATGTGCGGGACGAGACCGGCAGCAAGCCGCACATCTACTTCGAGTGGACCGAGGGCAGCCCGTTCGCCAACTTCCTGCGCTTCTTCCTCTTCGGCCAGGGCGAGGTGGCCCCGGTCACCCGCGAGGTGCTGCGGGAGGCCGAGCCGGACCGCAACCGCCGGCCCCGCGTCCACGTGGCCTGAGCCGGCCGTCAGCGTCCGCACCGGGGCCCGCCTCACCGCGCCTTCTCCTCGTGGCGGACGCCCGGGACCGGTTCCGGGGCACCCGCGGCGGGCAGCGACAGCACCATGGTCAGGCCGCCGCCGGGGGTGTCCTCGGGGGTGAGGCTGCCGTGCATCGCCTCGGTGAGGCCGCGGGACAGCGCCAGGCCGAGCCCGAGACCGGTGCTGTTGTCGGTGTCGCCCATCCGCTGGAACGGCTCGAAGGCGTGCTCCCGGTCCGCCTCGGACAGGCCGGGGCCGCGGTCGACGACCCGCAGCTCCACCCGGCCGGCGATGGCGCCGGCGGTGAGCACCACCGGTTCGCCGGGCGGTGCGTGCCGCACCGCGTTGCTGATCAGATTAGCGATCACCCGCTCCAGCAGCGGCGGATCGGCCAGGACGGCCGGCGCCTCCTCCAGGCCGTACGCGTCGACGCCGGGCGCGCCGGCCGGCAGCGACTCCAGGGCCGCGGGCAGCACCTCCTCCAGGGCGGTGGCCCGCAGATCCAGCGACAGCGCGCCCGCCTGCAGCCTGCTCATGTCCAGCAGGTTGTCCACCAGCCGGCTGAGGCGGCTGAGCGACTCCTCTGCGGTGGCCAGGAGTTCGTCGCGGTCCTCGGCGGAGAAGCGCACGTCCTGGCTGCGCAGCGAGCTGACCGCGGCCCAGCCGGCCGCCAGCGGTGTGCGCAGGTCGTGGCTGACCGCGGCCAGCAGCGCGGTACGCATCCGGTCGGCGGCCTTCACCGGCTCTATCTCGGCCGCCGCCTCGGCCAGCCGGGCCCGCTCCACGGCCGCCGACACATGCGCCGCGAAGGCGGCGAGCACCCGCTGGTCGGCGGCGGGCAGCGACCGCCCGCGCAGCACCAGGGTGGACCGCCCGGCCGGCACCTGGACGGCGGTGTCGTCGTCGACCGGCGCCGCGGTCAGCTCGGCGGACTCCATGCCGAAGGTCTCCCGGGCCCGCTCCAGCAGTGCCGGCAGGACGTCCCCGCCGCGCACGATGCTGCCGGCCAGCGAGGAGAGCGTCTCGGCCTCCGCGGTGGCCCTGGCCGCCCGGCGCGACAGCCGCAGCGAACGGTCCACGATGGCCGCGACCGTACCGGCGACCACCGCGAACACCCCGAGCGCCAGGATGTTGTTGGGCTCGGCGATGGTGAACTTGCCGATCGGCGGGATGAACCAGTAGTTGAGCACCAGTGAGGCGGTGACGGAGGCGACCACCGCCGACACCACCCCGCCGGTGCACGCCACCCCGACCACCGCCAGCAGGAAGAGCAGCGCCTCGCTGGTCAGATTGAGGCTGCCGCGGCTGCCGGCGAGGACCGCGGCCAGGCCGAAGGGCAGCACAAGACCGGCGACCGGCCCGGCGATCAGCCGGGAGGTGGACAGCGTCCGGCGGCGCGAGGGCAGCAGCCGGCCGCGGCCGGCCCGCTCGTGGGTGACGATGTGCACGTCGATCTCGTCGGAGCTGGTCACCGTGGTGTCGCCGATGCCCCGCCCGGTCAGCAGTTTCTCCAGCCGGCCGCGCCGGCTGGAGCCGAGCACCAGCTGGGTGGCGCCCGCGGCCCGGGCGAAGTCCAGCAGCGCGCCGGGCACGTTGTCGCCGACCACCGAGTGGTAGCTGCCGCCCAGGCTCTCCACCAGCTGCCGCTGCCGGGCCAGCGCCACCGGCGAGGAGCCGGTGGCCAGGCCGTCGCTGCGGGCCACATGCACCGCCATCAGGTCGCCGCCGGCCGACCGGTCGGCGATCCTGGCCGCCCGCCGGATCAGCGTCTGCCCTTCCGGGCCGCCGGTCAGCGCCACCACGATCCGCTCGCGGGTCTCCCAGACACGCCCTATGCCGTGGTCGCTGCGATACTTCCGCAGCGCCTCGTCCACCCGGCCGGCCACCCACAGCAGCGCCAGTTCGCGCAGCGCGGTGAGGTTGCCGATGCGGAAGTAGTTGGCGAGCGCCGCGTCGATCTTCTCCGGCGCGTACACGTTGCCGTGCGCGAGGCGGCGGCGCAGCGCTTCCGCGGGCATGTCCACCAGCTCGATCTGGAACGCCCGGCGGACCGCCTCGTCCGGCACGGTCTCGCGCTGCGGCACCTCGGTGATCTTCTCGACCACGTCGTTGACCGACTCCAGGTGCTGGATGTTGACCGTGGTGACCACGTCGATGCCCGCCGCCAGCAGCGTCTCCACGTCCTGCCAGCGTTTGGGGTGGCGGCTGCCCGGCGGGTTGGTGTGCGGGAGTTCGTCGACCAGCGCGACCTCGGGGCGCCGGGCCAGCACCGCGTCCAGGTCCATCTCGGAGAGCACGGTGCCGCGGTACTCCCGCTCGACCCGGGGTACGACCTCAAGGCCGGTCAGCTTCTCCAGCGTGTACGGCCGGTTGTGGCACTCCACGAACGCGACCACCACGTCGGTGCCGCGCTCGGCCCGGCGCCGCCCCTCGTCCAGCATCCGGTACGTCTTGCCGACGCCGGGCGCGGCCCCGAGGAAGACCTTCAGCCGGCCGGGCCGGGGTTCGGACATGGGCGTGCCTCCGGGATCGAGCGGGGGACCGGCGGGGACCGGTGGCTTCTCCAGGCAATCCGGCGGACGCCGCCGCGGCCAGCGCGTTAACGCCTTCCTTGCACCTGACGGGGCCACGTTGACGCTCCGTTGACGGGCCGGGCGGGGCGGGCGGTGTCAGGCGGTGCGGGCGGGGCGGTTTCAGGCGGTGCCGGGCGGTGTCAGGGGGGCGTCAGGGAACGCGCCCCGGCGTCAAGCGCACGTCAGCGGGGCCCCGGGGTGGTGCCGGGCCGGGCATAGCGTTCCCGACAGCGCCGCGGGCGGTTCGCACCGCGGCGGAGGACCGCGGAGCGCGGACCGCCGGAGGCGGACCCCGCACCGCTTCCGCCGGATCCCACACCGGATCGTTCGATCGTCAGGAGAGCGCCATGTCACCGAGCCGGACCGCGGAGGACGCCGGAGCCCCACGGGGGCACCGCCCGGACGAAGTCCCAGGGACGGGCCCGGCCGGACACTCCTTGTTCGTCCCCGCCGGGTCGGGGCCGCTGGGCCGCGCCGTCCGCTTCTTCCGCACCGCACTCGGCAGCCGTACCGCCGTCGCCTTCACCACCGAGGAGCGGCTGGTCCGCACGCTCGGCCCGGCGCAGGAGTGGATCCGGCTCTCCGAGCCGGCCCTGCGGGCGCTGGCCGCGCCGCTCGGCATCAGCTCGCTGCGGATCGACCCGCGGCTGTCCGCGCCCGCCGCCGGCGCTCCCGCGCCGCATGAGCCCGCGGACCGGCCGTCCCACCCTCTGCTGACCCCCCAGGAGGTCACCATGTCCCTGTCCCTGGGCTCACTCGGCCCCTCGGGTCCGGCGCTTCCCCCGGCGCCCGGCGAGGACCTGTCGGTCTGGCCCGCCTCCACCGCCCACGTGCCCGGGGGTGACCTCGCGGTCGGCGGGGTGCCGCTGGCCGAGGCCGCCGACCGCTTCGGCACCCCGCTGTACATCCTCGACGAGGACGAGGTGCGGTCCCGCTGCCGTACGTACAAGGCGGCCTTCCCGGACGCCGACGTGGTCTACGCGGCCAAGGCGTACCTCTGCCGGGCGGTGGCCCGCTGGGTCCGCGAGGAGGGGCTCGGCCTGGACGTGGTCTCCGCCGGTGAGCTCGAACTCGCCGTCACCACCGGCTTCCCGCCGGACCGGATCGTGCTGCACGGCAACGCCAAGAGCCCGCAGGACCTGCGCACCGCGGTCCGGCTCGGCGTGGGCCGGATCGTCATCGACAGCGGTACGGAGATCGCCCGGCTGGCGGCGCTGGTCCCGCCGGGCGACCGGCAGAAGGTCATGCTGCGGGTGGTGCCCGGCGTGTCGGCCGGCGGCCACGCGGCGGTCCGCACCGGCACCGACGACCAGAAGTTCGGGCTCTCGCTCACCGACGGCTCCGCCCAGCACGCGGTGGACCGGGTGCTGGGACAGCCCGGGCTCGCGCTCACCGGTCTGCACTGCCACATCGGCTCCCAGGTCACCACCGTAAAGCCGTACGTCGCCGCGCTCCGGCGGCTGATCGGCCTGATGGCGCGGATCCGGGACCAGCACGGGGTGGTGCTGCCCGAACTCGACCTCGGCGGCGGCCACGCGGTGGCCTACCGGCCCGGCGAACCCGCGCTCGACATCACGGCCCTGGCCACCCGGATCCGCGCCGAACTCGCCGAGGGGTGCGCCCGCGCGGACCTCCCCGTGCCCCGGCTGATCCTGGAGCCGGGCCGTGCGGTCATCGGTCCGGCCGGCGTCGCCGTCTACCGCGTGCTCACCGTCAAACGCACCGCGGGCCGTACTCTCGTCGCCGTCGACGGCGGCATGTCCGACAACCCCCGCCCGGCCCTCTACGGCGTCCGCTACCTGCCCCGCCTCGTCGGCCGCGAACACTCCGCCGCCCGCGCCCTGGTGGACGTCGTCGGCCGCTACTGCGAGGCCGGCGACGTGCTGGCCGCCGACGTCTCCCTCCCCGACGACGTACGCCCCGGCGACCTCCTCGCCGTTCCCGTCGCCGGCGCGTACCACCTCTCCATGGCCTCCACCTACAACCTGGTCGGCCGGCCCCCGGTCATAGCCGTCAGCGCTGCCACCGCCCGCCTTCTCGTCCGCCGCGAGTCGCTGGCGGACATGACCGCGCGGGACGTCGGCGCGTGACTCCTCGTGCCCGTCCCGGCGCCCTCGGCGTGCCGGCGCGGAAGGCCGGCGGCGAGGAGCCCCGCGACCCGGGAGGCCGCCGGGCTCTAGGCTCCTGGCCATGGCCGACCCCCGTATCCTCACCGTCCGCCCCGAACCCGGCTCGTACGCCTGGACGTTCGGCGGTGCCGCGCCCATCGCGCGGATCGCGCCCGGCACCGTGCTCGACCTCTTCACCGAGGACTGCTTCGCCGGCCGCGTGCGGTCGGCGGCCGATCTGGTCTCCGAGGTCTGCGAGTTCCCGTTCCTCAACCCGCAGACCGGCCCCTTCTACGTCGAAGGCGCCGAGACCGGTGACACGATCGCCGTGCACTTCGTCTCCGTCGAGCCCGCCCGCGACTGGGCCGCCTCCACCACCGTCCCGCTCTTCGGCGCCCTCACCTCCACCCACACCACCGCCACCCTGCAGCCGCCGCTGCCGGAGGTCGTCTGGATGTGGGAGCTGGACCGGGAGCGGCGGACCTGTGCCTTCACCACCCGCGAGGGCGACCTGCGGCTGGAGCTGCCGATGGACCCGATGCACGGCACCGTCGGCGTCGCCCCCGCCAGCCTGGAGGTACGCTCCGCGCTCGTGCCCGACGCGCACGGCGGCAACATGGACACCCCCGAGATGCGGGCCGGCACCACCTGCTACCTCGGTGTCAACGTCGAAGGCGCCCTGCTCAGCCTCGGCGACGGCCACGCCCGGCAGGGTGAGGGCGAGACCTGCGGGGTGGCGGTCGAGTGCGCGATGAACACCGTGGTGATCGTGGAGCTGCTCAAGGGCGTCTCCACGCCCTGGCCGCGGATCGAGTCCGACACCCACATCATGTCCACCGGTTCGGCCCGCCCGCTGGAGGACGCCTTCCGGATCGCCCAGCTCGACATGGTCCGCTGGCTGGAGCGCGACTACGGCTTCGCGGAGCTGGACGCGTACCAGTTCCTCACCCAGGCCGGCGAGTCCCCGCTGGCCAACGTCTGCGACACCAACTACACCGCCGTGTCCAAGCTCCGCAAGGAGTGGCTGCCGCCCGGCACCCCGCACCGCGACCTGCACCGCGAACTGCGGCAGACAGCGGCACTGCTCGGCCGGTAGGCCCGGGCACGTAGCTTCGGCGGTCGGCCCCGATCTTCGAGGCTTGCCCCGTGGCGGCTGCAGGGTGTTGCGCAACCCGCGAACGTGGTCCGGGTGCCCCGCGCCGGTTGGGGGCTACAGCAGCAACAGGTGGCCGTAGTCGTTGAGCAGCTCGCGGACCTCGGAAACCTCGTCGTGTTCTCCTAGGCGTTCGAGGACGACGCGAGTCCGCTCGGCCGTGCGGTCACTGGTGAGGTCACCGGACAACTCGATAATCCGCCGGGTCTCTTGGGCCGCCTGTTCTGGCTCGTTCGCGTCTGCCAGCGCCTCCGCCAGCCAGGATCGGTACAGGGCGACTTCGCGTACATGGGTGGCGTCGTACCGGGCGAGTACATCCGACAGCAGAGGGACAGCCCTCAGCGGTCTGCGCAGTTCTGTGAACGCTCGGGCATCCATCACGTCCAGCTCTTCTGAGGTCACCCAGTACGCCCATGTCGGTGCAGCGGCTCCGTTGTCATCTTCCAGGGCCTCATGTGCTTGTCCAAGCGCCCTGATTGCGGGTTGTGCTTCGCCTGCCTTTGCATGAGCCCACGCAACGCGGTCGAGGAAAAGTGCGCGGGGTTTCGCCGACGCATCCGGTCCGGCTTCTTCGACGGCCGCGTGTGCCAGGTCGATGCCTTCACGCTGGCGACCGGTGTTCGTGTGCTGGTAGGCGAGCGAGCCGGCCAGATTCGCCGCCAACGTGCGGTCACCGGCCTTTCGCGCTGCCGAGATACCCAAACCGTATGCGCGCTCAGCATCAGCGTGGCGTCCCGCGTCGGAGGCGATCCATCCGGAGATCTGGGCGAGTTCGGCGATTTGGATCAGCAGACTCCGCTCAGTGTCCTCGCTGAACGTGCTCTCTTGGTAGAGACGGACAACTGCGTGCAGCTCGCGGAAAGCGGGTGCGATCAGGTCACCGCCCGACAGGACGTCATCCGCCAGCCGCAGGGCGTGCGCGCGGGCACTGAGACTGCTGATGTCCTCGGTCCCCAGGCGGCGCCCCCGAAGGGCCCCCCGGGGGGCCAGGAGTTCGCTCTCCGGCAGTAGCTCGGCGAGGGTCGCGTTGGGGCCGGGCAAGACGCCGTCTGCCTCGTTCCGCGCGTACGCGGCGGCACGTTCCAACTCGTGCAGCGGGGCGCCAAGGGCTGCGGCCAGGAAGGGGAGCCACAGATCTGGGATGCGTTCGCCGCGTTCCCAGCGTGAGACCTCGTTCCGTGTGATGGAAGTGATTCCCGCACTGTCGCAGAGCGTAAGAGCCAACTGCCGCTGCGACTTCTTGGTTCGGCGCCGGAGCTGCGCCAGGTAGGCGCCGAACCGTTGTCGCCGTTCACTTTCGCTCATCTCTGGCCCCCTCCCCTCCAAGTGTGGCCTCTCCCTGGCCCCCTGTCTGGTTCCTCACCTGAACGAGTCCGGCGGATTCGATGGGAATGACAGAACCCCGCGGCCGGCTCCGATGGCCTGGGGATGGCCCACATGGCGAAAGCAGGCGGACATGCACAGGTTTACCCAGCGAGGGTTCGGGGGGTTGAGAGCGACCGTGGGGCTCTCGTCTTCGGCCACTTCCCCGCGGCGGCTGCTCTTCGGAGGGAGGCGCTGTGAGTTTGAAGCTGCTTACTCCGGTCTGCGTGCCCGATGAGTCGATCGACCCGGCGGGCTCGGTCGTGGTGAAGAGGTGGCCCCGCAGCCCCGTGTGTGCAGGGCAGGCACGCCGTGATTTGTGGGGCCATCTGGAGCGCTGGGGCTTAGCGCACTTGGCGGACCGTGCGGGGGTCGTGGTTTCGGAACTTCTCACCAACGCGGTGCAGCACGCGAACGCCCCTCGGGATCGTCTCGTGGAGACGCGATACGAGCGGGTGCCTGCAGGGGTGCGGATCGAGGTGCATGACGCCGACGAGATCCGACCGGTGGTCGGGGAACCTTCGGAGACTGGCGAGTCGGGGCGGGGTCTCTGCCTGGTCGACGCATTGACCAACGGACGGTGGGGAAGCAGCGGGCGATCCGGCGTCGGGAAACTGGTCTGGGCCGTCGTTACGGACGAGGGTGACGGTAAGCAGCCTGAGGGCGGCACATGAGGGGGCGGTCACATTGAAGATGACGGTCATCTGGGCTCAGGTCCGCCTGGGAGTGAGGTGAAGTTCTGGGCCAGGGCGGCTCGGTACACCGGTCTGCTGTACGTGGTGCTGCTGGCCCTGGGTTTCGGTCTGCTGGCGTTCCTGCTGACGCAACTCTGAGAGAAAACATCATGGCGACACCTACGAGCGATCAACGAAGCTGGACGATCAGCACGAGTAGCGGTGTTGAGGCATCCGGCTACCTCCCCGAGTGGGCTGAGAAGGACCCGACCGACACGGGGGTACCCCTGGAGCGGTTCTCGATCGCGCTTGCCGACATCACCCATCGCGCTCCGTTCGAGGGTTCAGCATCCTTCGCCTGGACCCGGATGGCCTCGCCGAAGTCGCAGCCAGGCTAAGGGCTCAGGCTGACTATTTGGCACACCAGGTACTTTCTGCGCTGATCGAGGCTCGCGCCGACTGGCAGAAGAACCGCTCCAGCTTCGTCGGTTGACAGGCCCGGGCAGTCGTTCCGGCCGTGTTTCTCCCGGGGCGAGCCGTGAGGATCGGCGACTCGATGGCGACAGCGACATGGCCGGAGCGCTCGACGCACGCTGCTTCGGACAGCAACGCAACAGGCTTGTACCGGAGTGCGGGTCATGGCTGGAAGGATGCCGGATGCGAGTGCCACTAGGCGCCCCGAACACGGAGGAGCACGAGACATGACTACAGGTTTGGTAACGCAAGCGCTGATTCTTGCGGGTGGCCAGGCAACACGCATGCGGCCCTACACGGACGATGCACCGAAAGCGATGGTGCCGGTAGCCGGGGCTCCGATCATCGGTTACCAGCTCAGTTGGTTGGCAGGACACGGGATTAAGTCCGTCACGATCAGCGGCGGGTATAAGCACGAGATGATCAATAACTACGCGGGCGATGGTTCACGGTTCGGTCTGGATATCCACTACGCCATCGAGGAAGAACCTCTTGGCCGGGGCGGAGGGCTTAAATTCGGAGCCGGACGGCTGGCTGAACCCGAAGCCCCCTTTTACGTGCTGAACGGAGACGTAATCACCAATTTCTCCCTCACCGATCTTTCCGAGTACCACGACAATAACGGTGGGGCGGTCACGGTCGCATTGTCTCCGTACCGCTCGAACTGGGGTGTCGCCGAACTGGGTGAAGAAAACCGCATCAAAGGATTCGTCCAGTCGCCGAGCCTGCCCTACTGGATCAATGCCGGAATCTACGTATTCGGTCCGGAGGTTGTACCGATGCTGCCGGACAAGGGAGATCACGAAGAAAGTACCTTTCCGCAGCTGGCCAAGGAGGGGCGCCTGGTCGGCTACCGAATTTCCGGGTATTGGAAGGGGATCGACACGGTCAAAGACGTGATTTCGGCATCCAAGGAAGTCCGGTTGTCGGGGCGGCTGCTCCCCTCGGAATTCCAGACGACAGACCCCAATATCTGATCGAGGGGCCGGCGTTGGCCCACTGAGTCGAAGGGAAGCGGTACAGTGATCAATGCGAATGAGGTAGTAGGAGACCGCCGTCACATACTGTTCGTTACGTTCGACTCATTGCGCTACGACGTAGCACGGTCAACGCTTCACGCCGGAATGACTCCGAATCTGGAGAATATTTTACCTGATGGGCTGTGGGAGGAACGGCGGACGCAGGGATCATTCACGTATCCTGCTCACACGGCGTTTTTCTCCGGCTTCCTTCCCGTCCCCTCTGGACCGGAGCGTCCCAAAAGACTGTTTGCATGTCATGCGATGCGCGGGACGACCATTGGCGACCGGACGTATGTATTCGATGCCTCGGACATCGTTACCGGATTTTCCGGGATCGGTTACCGTACTGTTTGCATTGGTGGGGTGGGATTCTTCTCAAGCCAGACGAAATTAGGGCGCGTGCTGCCCGGTTTGTTTCAGGAAAGCTACTGGAATCCGGATACCGGAACAGACTGTCCCGAATCTACACGCAATCAGGTGGACATATCCTTGAAAGTGCTGGAGAGCCAACGGAGTGAGAAACCTCTCTTTCTGTTTCTCAACATCTCAGCCACGCACACACCCCACCATGTTTATCTGCCGGGTTCTTCGGTGGACTCCTGGGAAAGTCAGTGTGCGGCGCTGTCCTATGCGGATGGGCAGTTAGGGCGATTGTTCGAGGCTATGCCGAGTCTCGGCTCGTGGCTCGTGCTCATGTGCGCTGATCATGGTGAGGCATTCGGAGAAGATGGGCACAGCGGGCACGGTATTGCCCACCCCGCCGTGTGGAGCGTTCCGTACGCGGAGTCCCTGGTGCCCTGCTGACCGTCTGACCTCGTCAACGGCATCGGCCGTCCGCCCATCCCCAGGCGGACGGCCGGTAGGACCGGGCACGTGGGCCGGGGGGAGCGGGCACGTAGCATCGGGGCCATGGAGCAGCGAGTTCTGGGCAGGACGGGCCGTACGGTCTCCGTCGTCGGACTGGGTACGTGGCAGCTGGGCGCCGACTGGGGCGATGTCCGCGAGGAGGACGCGCTCGCGGTGCTGGACGCCGCCGTCGAGGAGGGCGTGACCTTCTTCGACACCGCGGATGTGTACGGCGACGGGCGCAGCGAGCAGCTGATCGGCCGCTACCTTCGGGAGCGGCCGGACGCGCGGGTCTTCGTCGCCACCAAGACGGGCCGCCGCCAGGACCAGCTCCCGGAGAACTACAACCTCGCCAACTTCCGTGCCTGGAACGACCGTTCGCGGGCGAACCTGGGCGTGGACACCCTTGACCTGGTGCAGCTGCACTGCCCGCCGACGCCCGTCTACTCCTCGGACGAGGTCTTCGACGCGCTGGACACCCTGGTCGCCGAGAAGCGGATCGCCCACTACGCGGTGAGCGTGGAGACCTGCGCCGAGGCGCTGACCGCGATCGCCCGGCCGGGCGTGGCGAGCGTGCAGATCATCCTCAACCCGTTCCGGCTGAAGCCGCTGGAGGAGGTGCTGCCCGCCGCCGCGGCGGCCGGGGTCGGCATCGTCGCCCGGGTGCCGCTCGCCTCGGGCCTGCTCACCGGCAAGTACACCCGCGAGACGGTCTTCGCCGCCGACGACCACCGCACCTACAACCGGCACGGCGAGGCGTTCGACCAGGGCGAGACCTTCTCCGGCGTCGACTACGAGACCGGTCTCGACGCGGCGGCGGAGTTCGCCGGACTCGCGCCGCAGGGTGCCACGCCCGCGCAGACCGCGCTGCGCTGGATCATCCAGCAGCCCGGCGTGACCTCCGTCATTCCGGGCGCCCGCTCGGTGGCACAGGCCCGGGCGAACGCCGAAGCCGCCGCGCTCGCCCCGCTGAGCGAGAAGACACTGGACGCGGTACGGGACCTGTACGACCGTCGGATCAGGCCCCAGGTGCACGCCCGCTGGTGACCGGGCCCCGGCCCGGCGGGGGGCTGCGCCGCTGGTGGCCCGGGTCCCGCCGGGCGCCCGCCGCCCCCCGCCGATGGTCCGGCCGATGGCCCGGCCGATGGCCCGGATTCCGCCCGGTGGGGGCTGCTGTTCCGGGCCGCACGCGCAGGCTCTACGGTCGTGCGCGTGACGACCTTCACCGATGACCACGCCGAGTTCCCCGGCGCCACTGGCCCGTACGCCACCACCGAAGCCGACGCGCATGCCGTCGGCCGGGTCCGTACCGAGTACGCCCCGGCTCACGACGGCGACCCCGACCCGGGCGAAATCGTCTGGACCTGGGTGCCGTTCGAGGAGAACGACGGCCGCGGCAAGGACCGCCCCGTGCTGGTGGTGGCCCGGGAGACCGGCGGCACCCTGCTCGCGGTCCAGCTCTCCAGCAAGCGCCACGACCACGATCGCGAGTGGGTGCCGATAGGCGCCGGCCCGTGGGACCGCGCCGGCCGCGACTCCTGGGTGGCGGTGGACCGCATCATGCGCTTGTACGAACAGGGCATGCGGCGCGAGGCCTGCGCGCTGGACCGCGGCCGCTTCAACCTGGTGGTGAACCGGCTCAAGGAGCTCTACGGCTGGCACTGAGCGGCCCCACCCCGAAGGGGGCTGCCCGGGGAGCAGGGCGGGACGCGCTCACGGACCGGCACGGCCCAGGGGCTCAGCCCTTGGGCCAGTCGCCGGTGAGGCGCCGGACACCGCTCGCACCGGCCCGGTTGACGACGCCCTTGACCACGGCGAAGATCGCGCCGTGCAGGGCGGCGGCGGCCAGCGCCTCGCCCCACCCGCGGTCCTCGTCCAGCATGTCGGGGGCGTCGTCGTCGTGCGCGACCAGCTTCCAGACCTGGGAGAAGACCGCGCCGGCCAGCATGCCGCCGGCAATACCGACCAGCAGGCCGACCGGCTTGTAAGCGACGGTGACGGCTTTCATCAGTGGTCGCTCCGGTGCTTGAGCCAGAGGATCGCGCCGGCGGCTGCCGCCGCGGTGAACCCGGCGGCCAGCGGCAGGTAGGTGCCCCGCCACTGGTCGTCGGAGACCCGGCTCAGCTTGGCCCCGGCCTTGGCGCCCGCGTCGTGCGCGGAGCCGGCCAGATGCGAGCCGGAGGAACGTACCGCCTCGGAGGCGCCGGCCACCTTGCCCGTCGCCTCGTCCCTGGCGGCCCCGGCCGAGCCGGCTGCCTTCTCCTTGGCGGCGGTGACCTTGTCCGCCGCCTTCTCCTTCGCCCCGGTGATCCGGCCGGCGGCCTCATGGCCGGCGGCGGTCACCTTCGCCTCGGCGCGCTGGGCGGTGGCGCGGACCCGGTCCGCGGTCTGGTGGGCCTTGGCCTTGGCCCGGGCGGGGACGTCGGCCTTGGCGGCCAGTTCCTCGACCGTCTCGCCGAGCTGCTCGCGGGTCTTGTCGATCTGCGCTTCCAGTTCGGCCAGCGCCGGGTCGGTGTGGCGCCCGGCGGAGTCCGGCTTCCCGGGGGAGTCCTGCGTCATCGTTTCGCCCTTTCCTTCAGCGATTCCACGTCCTGCTTCACGCTGTCGACCGCCTCACCGGGAATCGGCGGTACGGCTTGCTTGACCTCGTGCTTTCCGAGCAGTGCCAGAATTCCGGCGAGCAGCAGCAGACCGCCGGCGACGATCAGGGAAGCGGCCCACACCGCGAGCGGGATCGCCGCGATCACCGTGACGACCAGGGCCGCGATGCCGAAGAAGGCGACCAGCGCGGCGGCGCCGAACAGGCCGCCGCCGATGCCGGCCCGCTTGCCCTTCTGGGTCAGCTCGGCCTGGGCCAGTTTCAGTTCCTGCCGCACCAGCTGGGAGAGCTGCTCGGTGCCCTGTTTCACCAGAGTGCCGACCGATCGGTCGGCCCCGTCCACGTACGTCACGGCCGTCACCTCCGTCGTTTTCGCCGGGTGAGGGGGCGGGGACGCCCGGTGGACGCACCCGCTCTCGGGTATCGGCTTTCCACAGGGGGCGAACAGAAACGGAAACCACCCGGATGTCCGTCGCGGGCGCCGTGGGTCACGCTGCCGGGCGGGCCGGGACCCCGGCCGGGACCCCGGCGATGCCTGCGGCGGTGACCCCGCTCGCACCCGGCGGGCCACCGCGACGCCCCGGGCCGCGCGTGCGGGATCTGACGGAGGCGACGATCACCGGGCTGCTCGCCCGGGGGTGAGTCAGCGCGCGAGGCAGTCCGCGCACACCCCGCTGAGTTCCAGGGTGTGGGTGACCTCGGCGAAGCCGGTGCCGGCCGCCACCTGGTCGGCCCACCGCTCGACCGGCGCGGTGTCCAGCAGCAGGCTCAGGCCGCACTGGCGGCAGACCAGGTAGTGCTGGTGGCCCGGGGAGTGCCGGAAGCGGAAGAGGCGTTCGCCGCTGGGTTCGTGGACGACGTCCGCGCGGCCGGCCGCGGCCAGCGCGGTGAGCGTCCGGTAGACCGTATTGAGCCCGACCCGCCGCCCGTCCGCCCGCAGCCCCGCGTGCAGCGCCTGCGCGCTCGTGAACCCCCCGCCCTCCGCGAGCGCCCGCACCACAGCGGCCCGCTGCCGCGTAGGCCGCCCGATAACCCGCGCGACCTCCCCCACCCGCGGGTGTTCGCCTTCCGGCGGGGTGGTTCCGGCGGAGCCGGGGTCCGCCTCGGCGACGGGGCCGGCCGGCGTGTCGTCGGTGGCCTGCCTGCCGGGGGCGGGTTGGCCTCCTGGCGGAGTGGGGGTCTGCCCGCCGTGCGGGGTCCGGTCGCCCGCGGGTCGTGCGTCTGCCTCGGTGGCGGGGCCGGGCGGTGAACTGCTGGAGGCCGGTTTGGCGGGGGCGGTCAGGGGGTTGCCAGTGGCTTGCCTGCCGGGGGCGGGCAGAGAGCCGTCGGGGGCGGTGGGCGGAGGGGGCCGCATGGGAGGGGGGTCAGGCGGTGGGGGCGGGGAGGGGGCGGCGGGGTGGGCGGACGGCGTAGGAGGCCGCGTGGACGAGGGTCGCCGTGGCCACGATGGCGAAGCTCGGCGGCACCTTGGGGACGTAGTAGCTGACGGCGAGCCCACACCACATCTCGCCCAGGGCGAGCCCCGCGGCCAGCGCGAGCGCCGGGTACGGCCGGGTGGTCAGCCGGTGGGCCGCGCCGGCCGGAGCCGCGAGCAGGGCCAGCAGCAGGAGCGAGCCGATCGCCTGCGTCGCCTCCGCCGCGCACGCGCCCACCAGGACGAGGAACCCGAAGCCGAGCAGCCGGACCGGCACCCCGTGCGCCGCGGCCACCTCCGGGTCGGTGGAGGCGAAGAGCAGCGGACGCGCGATGAGCAGCAGCGCCCCGGCCAAGCCCGCCGCGACCCCGGCGGCCACGTACGACTGGGCCGCGGAGAGCCCGAAGATCGAGCCGAAGAGGACGGTGACGCCCGCGTTGCCATTACTCGTGCTGCGGGACGTCGTGTACAGCGTGAGGAAGAAGACGCCCAGGCCCAGCACCCAGGAGAAGAGGCTGCCGATCGCCACGTCGTCGGCCCGGGCGCCGTGCCCGAGCGTGCCGAGCAGCAGCGCCACCGCGACGCACGTCGCGAACAGCCCGAGCCGCAGGTCCCACCCGAGCGCCAGCGCGGCGAGCGCCCCGGTGAAGGCGGTGTGGCTGAGCGCGTCACCGGTGAAGACCTGCGCGCGCAGCACGAGGAAGTAGCCGACGAGCCCGGCCGCCACCGCGATCCCCGTGCCGGCGATCAGCGCGTGCACGAAGAACGGGTGCGCGAACGGTCCAGCGGCCAGCACCGTTGCGCTGGGGGAGAAGTGACGGTCCGTCATGACGCCACCTGCTGAGCCGGCTGAACTCGCTGAATCCGCTGTACGCGCTGCACCCGGTCGACCGCCGACCGCCCCGCCCGCGCGAGCACGTAGATCCCGAAGGCGAAGGTCGACACGTAGAAACCGATCGGATACGGCGAGAAGTACGCGGTGATCAGTCCGCTCCAGGTGACGGCGAGCGCGATGCCGACCGAGAGGACGAGTCCCGCCGCCGGGCGGGCGGTCAGTGTCTGGGCGGTGGCCGCGGGCATCACCAGCAGCGCGAACACCAGCAGCGAGCCGGTGATCTGGCCGACCTCCGCGGCCGCCGCGCCGAGCAGCAGCAGGAAGACGACGCCCAGCGCCCGTACCGGCACCCCGCGGGCCGCCGCCACGTCCGGGTCGGTCGACGCGAAGAGCAACGGGCGCCCCACGACGGCGAGTACGGCCAGGCAGCAGACCGCCACCGCAAGCAGTACCAGGACCTGGTCCGAGGTGATGCCGAGGAAACTGCCGAAGAGCAGGGCGTTGACGCCGTTGAGAAAGCCCTTGTAGAGGGCGACGAAGAGGAACCCGCAGGCCAGCAGGAAGGCTTGGACGGTCCCGGTGACAGCCGCCGCCGCGCCGCCCGCGTGCCGGCCGGCCCGTGGTACCGCGGCCAGCACCAGGGCCGCGGCCAGGCAGAAGCCGAAGTAGCCGCCGGCCGCGCTCACTCCGATCAGCGTCGCCCCGGCCGCTCCCGGGAAGCCGACCAGGGACAGGGTGTGCCCGGCGAAAGCCTGCCGGCGCAGCACCATGAACCAGCCGACGCAGCCAGCGAGTACGGCCACGACGGCGCCGGCCCGGAAGGCGTTGACCATGAAGGAATACGCCCACATCTGGCGCAGGTCCTCGGCCGGGTTCCAGGAGAAGCCGCTCGCCAGCTCAACCAGCCGCACGGGCACCCCCGTCGGCGTACGAACCGGGCGCGGTGCGCTGCTCTGCCTGCCGGTCGGTGTGCTGGTCTGCGTACGGCTCCGCGTGCCGGTCGGTGTGCCGGTCCCCGTACGGCTCCGCGTGCCGGTCGGTGTGCCGGGCCGGTGCCTCCGGCTGGCCGACCACGACCAGCCGGCCGCCCGAGGTGCGCAACACCTCGACGGGCGTGCGGTAGAGCCGGCTCAGCGTCGGCCCGGTGATCACCTCGTCCGGTGTGCCCGCCACCGCGCCGCCCTCCGCGAGGTACACCACCCGGTCGAGGTGGTGCAGGATCGGGTTGACGTCGTGCGCGACCATCACCACCGCCACCTCGCACTCGTGGCAGATCCGGCCGACGAGCGCCGCCACCGCGCTCTGGCTGGGCAGGTCGAGACTGTCCAACGGCTCGTCGAGCAGCAGAAGTTCGGGTTCGCGTACCAACGCCTGGGCGATCAGGAGCCGTTGCTGCTCACCGCCGGAGCAGGCGCCGATCGGCCGGTGGGCGTACGCGCCCGCGCCGACCAGGTCGATCACCTCGGCGATCCGGCAGCGCGCTTCGGCCTTCTTCCTGCTCCAGGCGAACGGCAGCGGTACGCCCCAGCGGTCGCCGTCCAGGCCGAGCCGCACGATGTCGGTGCCCCGGATCCGCAGGCTCGCGTCGAAGCTGCGGCGCTGCGGGAGATAGCCGACGCGGTGCCCGGTGGCGCCGCGGCCGGGCCGTTCGCCCAGCACGCGCACCTCGCCTGCGGCCGGCGGCAGCAGCCCGAGGGCGACCTTCAGCAGGGTGGACTTGCCGACGCCGTTCGGGCCCAGCACGGCGACGAACTCACCTTTTTCGACGCGGGCGTTGACGCCCGACCACAGGGTGCGGCCGCCCATCCGCACGGCCGCGTCCCGCAGTTCGAGTACGGCGGTCGCGTCCGTGCTCACTTGCCGGTCGCCTTGGCCAGCGCCGCCGCGATGCCCTGCAGTTGGCGGACCTGCCACTGCTGGAAGGAGGCGCCCGCCGGGGTCAGGGTCTCGGTGACGGTCGCCACCGGGATGCCCTCGGCCTTGGCCTCCTTGACCTGCTGCTGTACGTCGGGCGTGGAGTTCTGGCTGTTGTAGACGTAGACCTTGATCTGCTTGCTCTTGATCTGCTGGTCGATCTCCGCCTTGTCGTGGGCGGTCGGGTCGGAGCCCTCGCTGATCGCGGTGAGGAAGGAGGCGGGGGTGAGCATCTTCAGGTCGAGGCCGTCGGCGAGCGGGCTGACGATGGACTCCGAGGCGCCGATCGGGGTGCCCGCGTACTTCGCCTTGATGTCGGCGATGGCCTGGTTGTACGGCGCGAGGGTGGTGTTCTCGAAGGTCGCCTTCTGGCTGTCGAAGTAGGCGGCGTCGGCCGGGTCGAGCTTCTTGAAGTCGGTGGTGATCTGTTCGATGACGTGGTGGACGTCGGTGGGCGAGTACCAGCGGTGCGGGTTGCCGCCGGGCTGTACACCGACCAGGTCGCCGATCTTCAGCTCGGTACGGCCGGAACTGGGGCTGGCGGCGAGGAGCTTGTCGGCCCAGGCGTCGTAGCCGATGCCGTTGACGATGGCGTACTGGGCGCCGGAGACGGTACGGGCGTCGGCGGCGGTCGGTTCGTAGTCGTGCGGGTCGGTGGCGGGGTTGGTGATGATGCTGGTCACCTTGACGTGGCTGCCGCCGACCTGCGCGGCGATGCTGCCCCAGAAGTTCTCGGCGGCGACGACCTGGATGGTCTTGGACGCGGCGCCCTGGCTCGCCACTGGGGCGGCGGTCTTGCTGTCGCCGTTGGAGCCGTCGTCACCGCCGGAAGTGGAGCAGGCGGTGGTGGTCGCGGCGAGCGCGGCGGCGAGCAGCACGCCGCCGGCGGCGAGCCGGGTGCGGTTGCCTGCGGCGGCGGTGGGGGCGTTTCGGCTGCGGTTGCCTGCGGCGGCGGTGGACGGGGCGGTACGGAGCCGGCCGTCGGGCGCCGGCGCGTCGGCACGGGTCGGGCCGGTGCGGGCGGGGCGGCGGGATATCGGGCTCTTCACGGCGTGCGCTCCTTGGTGGGCAGCGGGCGGCGCCGGTCCCCGGGGAGGCGGGGCCCGGCGGGCGGGACACCCAGCACGCTATGTGGAAATGGTTTTCACCACCAGATCGATTGCCCATGGTTATGAAAACCGTTGCCACTTCTTGACCCGACCGCGCCCGCGCGGTGCCGCATGGCGTCGCATAAACGGACGAAGGGGGCACCGGAAGCGGGTCGCCGCGGTGCCTGAGGCCGGAAGCGTGGCGGAACGGAGGCGGCCCGCCGGGGCCCGGCGCGGTGCTCAGCGGCCCCCGCACCCCAGAGCCCCGCCCGCCCTCCAGGGCACCCTGCGGTGGGCCTGAGGCCGGAAGCGTGCCGGAACGGCGGTGGCCCGCCCGGGGCCCGGCGAGGTGCTCAGCGGCCCCCGCACCCCAGAGCCCCGCGCGTGGGTCGGCCCGCTCCCGACGACCGCGGCGGCGGAGTTGCGTCCGGACGGAGCGGGGGGCAGGCCCGGAGTCCTTGCCTCGGCCAGGCGCCAACGGGCGGTCCGGAAGCCGAGCGTGAAACGGTCCCGCCGCCGGCCGGCGCGGTAACGCATCGGATCGGGCGAAAGCCTCGACACGGCGCCCACGAAGGGGCGCTCAGCACGCAGAACCTGGCCTCCGACTCCCGCGGCGAAGGGCACCCCAGGGCCGAGCCTGGGGCCCTTGCCGCCGCCGACGCGGAAGCGGATCGGGCCGCGGGGACGGCCGGCCCCTGCCGTGACCAGCGCGGCGATAGGGCTGCGTCCAGATGGCGCGGGGACAGGCCCGGAGGTCGCGGCCGGGTTGGCGGCGGCGAGCCGTGGCGCTCAGCGTCCGCCCCCGGCGGGGTGCGTGCTCCGGGCATGGGGGCCGTTATGGATCGGCGTGCGGCAAGGTCCCGCCCGGATGGCGCGGGGACAGGCCCGGGGCGGAGGGTCGCCCCGGGGGCGGCGGGCGGCGGGCGTGGCGCTCGGCGCCCCGCCGACCCCGACCCCCGCCGGTCGTGCGGCGTGGCCGCGGCGGTCAGGTCGTGGGGGTGGTGGAGGGGCGTTGGGGGAGGAGGGGCTTGCAGGTGTCGTAGGCCTTCGCCGTTTTGGGGTCGGAGGTGCTGAGGCCGCGGAAGGCGCCGGAGCCACCGCCGGTGCCGGGGGAGGCCGTCGGCAGCGTCACGCCGTGGTCCTTGAGGCAACTGGTGAACGCCTGGAACGCGCTGCTGTCACCGCTCCCGCCCGCCCCGCCGCGACCGCTGAACTGCGGGCGCAGCGACGCGCACGCGGTGAGCGCCTTCTGGGTGGCCGCGTCCGGCGACGCACCGCCGAAGCCGGGGAAGCCGCCCCCGCCGGCCCCGCCACGGAAGCCGCCGCCCGCGCCACCCGACGGCCGCCCGGAGGGACGTCCCGAGGGCCGGCCCGAAGGCCGTTGGAAGGTCGGCAGGTCGACCCCGTGCTGCGACAGGCACGTGCGGTACTTGTCCATCGCCGCCGCGTCATTGGCCCCGCCGGACGCCCCGCCGGACGCCGAACCCGACGCCGCGGCGGCAGCCGACGTGGCCCCCGCCGCCTTCGCGTCCGTGCCGGACGACCCCGACGACCCCGACGACCCCGACGAGCACGCCGTGAGGAGCAGTGCCCCCGACGCCGCGAGCACCGTCACGGACACGCCGGCCTTCAGCGCGGTACGGGCCGCGACGGCCTTGCTGGTGGTGGTCCAGTTCATGTCCGCAGGTCCCCTCGGAAAACTTCGGCAGGCCCCGGCGGCCCCGGCAGGGTCCGCCGCCTGTGCATCGCGCCCTTGATCCATCGCGCCGCCCACGCGCACGCGCGGGACACGGATGCGCGCAGGCGACGGCCAGACTGAACCGCACCCAGGTGGGGACTGTCGGGGACCGAGCTGTGAGTTCCCGGGGAACATCGCGCCCCCCGCACCCGCGGAGCCCCGCGTTCCGGCCCGCATTGAGCCGGATGTACGCATTCGCCACCGCCGCGCGGCCACCCCACCGGGTCCGCGTTCCCAGCGAACTCCCAGCGTTCTCCCAGGGCTTCAAAGGCGGCTGCGGCCAGGATGCGCGGCATGAAGGTGCTCCCACGGCGGCGCAGGGCCGCCCTGATCAACTCGGTGCTCGGTGTGGTGGTCCTCGCGGGCGCCGGCGGCGCCTACGCGGCGGTGCACGACGACGGCAGCGGGAGCTCGGCCGGCAGCGGCAGCGCCCGCGTGGCGACGGTCTCCCGGGCCACCGTGCTCGCCACCGTCTCGGGCTCCGGCTCGCTCTCCTCGCCCAGCGACGCCGGGGTGGACTTCACCACCGGCGGCACGCTCACCGAGGTGGACGTCAAGCCGGGCGACACGGTGAAGAAGGGCCAGGTACTGGCCAAGGTCGACCCGACGGACGCGAACGAGACGCTGCAGCAGGACCAGGCGTCACTGACCGCGGCCGAGGCGAACCTCACCAAGGTGGAGGCCGGCGAACTCCCCGCGTCCACCGGCAACTCCGGCTCCTCGGGGAGCTCAGGCCGCGACGCCGCCGAGCCGACCCCGACGCCCACCCCCACCGTGGACCCCGCCCAACTCGCCTCGGCGCAGGCCCAGTTGACCCAGGCCCAGAACGCCGTGGACGCCGCCCAGCGCGCTGTCGACGGCTGCGTGCTCAAGGCCCCGGTGTCCGGCACGGTCGCCTCGGTGGCCAGTGCCAAGGGCGACACCGTCTCCGGGACGAACGGCAACGGGTCGAGTGCGGGCGGCAGTTCGGGGTCGAGCGGCTCCGGCACGAGCGCGAGTTCCGGCAGCGGCGCGAGCAGCAGCTCCACGCCCAGCGGTTTCATCGTGCTGACGAACCCGTCCGGTATGCAGGTCAAGGCGGACTTCTCCGAGGCCGACGCCCTGAAGATCAAGGCCGGCCAGACCGCGACCGTGACGCTGAACGCCGAGGCCGGCACCGTACTCGACGCCAAGGTGCTGTCGATCAGCTCGCTGCCGGTCTCCAGCGGTTCGTCCTCGTCCGGCGGCGGGTCCTCCTCCGGCAGCGCCGTCCAGTACGCGGCCACCCTCACCATCACCAGCGACACCGCCAACCTCCGCACCGGTCTGAGCGCCAGCATCCAGGTGACCACCGGCCAGGCGGCGGACGCGCTGAGCGTGCCGACCGCCGCGGTCTCCGGCACCGGCGCCAACCGCACGGTGCTGGTGGTCAATCAGGACGGCTCCACCACCAGGACCAATGTCACCGTCGGCGTCGAGGGCGACACCACCGACCAGATCACCGGCGGCCTCACCGAGGGCCAGCGGGTGCAGATCCCGCAGGTCGCCTCGGCGGGCAACGGCGGCTTCCCGAGCGGCTCCTTCCCCGGCGGCGTCGGTGGCGGCACCAGCCGGCTCGGCGGCGCGGGCGGCGCCGGCGGCGGCTTCCGCAGCAACGGTTTCGGCGGCGGAGGTGGCAGGGGATGAGCGGGAAGCAGCCCCTGACCCGGCGGCTGGGCCGGGCCGCCAGAACCGGCCTCCACCGCCGGGAGCCCGCCGCGGAACCACCCGGACAAGGCCCCTGGGCCCCTCCCCCGGTGATCGAAGTGCGCTCGCTGCTCAAGGAGTACGGCCACGGCGACGCCGCGGTGCGCGCGCTGGGCGGACCGTCCGACCCCCGCACCGGCCACGCGCCCGGCGTCGACCTGATCGTCGAACAGGGCGACATGATCGCCGTGATGGGCAGCTCCGGCTCCGGCAAGTCCACCCTGATGAACATCCTCGGCTGCCTCGACATCCCCACCTCCGGGCGGTACTTGCTCGACGGCATCGACGTCGGCGGCCTGGACGAGCACCAGTTGTCGCTGGTCCGCAACCGCAAGATCGGCTTTGTCTTCCAGTCGTTCAACCTGGTGCCCCGCACCCCCGCGCTCGCCCAGGTCGAACTCCCGCTGGCCTACGCCGGGGTGCGGACCGCCGAGCGGCGCCGCCGGGCGCTGGCCGCGCTCTCCCTGGTGGGCCTCGCCGACCGGGTGGACCACCGGCCCAACGAGCTCTCCGGCGGCCAGCAGCAGCGGGTCGCGGTGGCCCGTGCGCTGGTCACCGCGCCGGCGATGCTGCTCGCCGACGAACCGACCGGCAACCTGGACAGCCGCAGCACCGAGGACGTACTCGCCATCATCGACCGGCTCAACGCCTCCGGGCGCACCGTCGTGCTGATCACCCACGAGGACGAAGTGGCCCGGCACGCCAAGCGGGTGCTGCGGCTGGTGGACGGACAGGTGGTGGCCGATGTGCGGCAGGCGCCGGCGGACGGACCGCCGCCCGCGCTGCGCGATCCGGCCGGGTTCGCCGCGCACCACCCGCAGGCGCTCGCGGGAGGCATCGTATGAACCCCTTCGAGACCCTGCGGTTCGCGGTCGGCGGCCTCGCCGCCAACAAGGTCCGCTCCGGGCTGACCATGCTCGGGGTGCTGATCGGTGTGGCCGCGGTGATCATCCTGCTGGCGGTCGGCAACGGTTCCTCGCAGTCGGTGAAGGACTCCATCGAGAAGCTCGGCACCAACGCGCTGACCGTCTCCTCCGGCGGTGGTTTCGGCGGCAGTTCGTCCGCGACCACTACCAAGCCGCTGACCGTGGACGACGCCCGCGCGCTGGCGAACACCGCGGACGCGCCCGACGTCGCCTCGGTCGCGCCCGAAGTCACCACCTCGCAGACGGCGTTGTACGAGGGCACCTCGCACGCCGTCAGCCAGGTCGTCGGCACCTACCCGGCGTACTTCAAGGCGTCCAACAGCAAGGTGGCCAAGGGCAAGGGCGACTACTTCAGCGCCGACGACGTCCTCAACTCCCGCAAGGTCGCGGTGATCGGCTCGACCACCGCCACCGATCTGTTCGGCACGGTGAGCCCGGTCGGCAAGAAGATCGTGCTCGGCGGCACCCCGCTCACCGTGGTCGGCGTGCTGGAGACCAAGGGCGGCACCGGCTTCCAGGACCCGGACGACACGGTGATCGCACCGCTGCCCACCGTGCAGAACGCGTTCACCGGCTTCGGCCCGGTCAGCCAGATCCTGGTCGAGGCGAAGTCCGCGGACGCCACCACGCCCGCGCAGAACGAGATCACCACGGTCCTGATGGGCACGCACGGCATCACGAACGCGAACGCGCTGGACTTCCGGGTCAGCAGCCAGACGTCGCTGCTGAGCACCCAGTCGGACACCAACAAGACCTTCACCGTGCTGCTGGGCGCGGTCGCCGCGATCTCGCTGCTGGTCGGCGGTATCGGCATCACCAACATCATGCTGGTGACGGTGACCGAGCGGACCCGGGAGATCGGTATCCGCAAGGCGATCGGCGCGCCCAAGGGCGTCATCCTCGGGCAGTTCCTGGCCGAGTCGACGCTGCTGTCGCTGCTCGGCGGCGGGCTGGGGGTGGTGGCGGGGCTGATCGGCTCGCGCTTCACCATCGTCGGGATCAAACCGGTGATCATCCCGGATTCGGTGTGGGGCGCCTTCGCCATCGCGGTCGCCATCGGGCTGTTCTTCGGCGGCTACCCGGCCAACCGCGCGGCGAGCCTGCGCCCCATCGAGGCGCTGCGGCATGAGTGACCGGACAGTGAGCGGCACGAGACGAAAGGGAGCGGCGGCCATGGCACGACGCCGAGGTGAGTTGGTCACATCCGCTGACGGGGCTGTCCGGGCGGACCGGGACGCCGACAGCGCCGGCAGTACGGAGCTGCTGCCGATGGTCCCGGAGCAGGAGGCCGGCGGGATCGAGATCCTGGAGCGCGGCGAGATCGTGGCGGGACCGGCCGAGCGTCCGGAGGACGTACTGGCCGAACCGCCGGACGCCCGCGACATCTCGGCCGAGCTGGCGGCGCCGCCGCGCCGCAAACTGCCCTGGCTGACACTGATCCTGGCCGCGTGCGTGGTGGCGGCCGGGGCGTTCTCTGCCGGGGCGCTGGTGGAGAAGCACCAGGGCGGCGGCAGCGGCAGCAACCCGTTCGCGGCGCTGGCCTCGGCGCGCGGCGGCACCGGCACCGGGACCGGCACCGGCGGCCGTACGTTCGGTGGCTTCGGCGGCGGTGCGTCGGCCGGCACAGGTACGGGCACAGGTACGGGCACGGGCTCCGGCACCGGTGCGGCCGGCGGCGTGACCTTCGGCACCGTCAAGCTGGTCGACGGCAGCACGATCTACGTCACCGACGCCCAGGGCAACATCGTCAAGGTCACCACCGGCGGTTCGACGAAGGTGAGCGAGACCAAGGAGGGCAAGGTCTCCGACCTCAAGGCAGGCCAGACGGTGACCGTCCGCGGCACCGCCGGCTCGAACGGCGACATCGCGGCGACCACGGTGACCCAGGGCAGCATTCCGGCGGGCGGCTTCGGCGGCTTCGGCGGACAGGGCGCCGGCGGTACGGGCGCCGGCGGTACGGGAGGTGCGGCCGGCGGCAACTGATCCGGCCCGGGGAGAACTCACAGATCCAGGGCGTACGGTGCAGCGGCTGACATCTGCCGCGGCACCGTACAGCCGTCTCGCACCGCCGGCCCCGCCCGTACCGCCCGTCCCGTCAGGCCGCCCGGCCGTACGGCCGCACGATCCGCCCCAGGAGGTCGCCCCATGGACATGCCGGAGGCCAGCCTGCTGGTCGTCGACGACGAACCCAACATCCGTGAACTGCTTTCGGCCTCCCTGCGGTTCGTCGGCTTCAAGGTGGTCTCGGCGGCCTCCGGGGCCGACGCGCTCGCCGCGGTCGCCCGGGAACGGCCCGACCTGGTGGTCCTCGATGTGATGCTGCCGGACATGTCCGGTTTCGCGGTGGTGCAGCGGCTGCGCGAGGAGTCGGGGGCGCGGAGCGCGAGCGGGTCGGACGACCGGCTTCCGGTGCTCTTCCTCACCGCCAAGGACGGTGTCGAGGACAAGATCAACGGGCTGACCGCGGGCGGCGACGACTACGTCACCAAACCGTTCAGCCTGGAGGAGCTGATCGCCCGGATCCGGGCCATCCTGCGCCGCACCGGCGGCCCGACCGACGACGGCCGGCTGGTCGCGGGCGACCTCGTGCTCGACCCGGTGGGCCACCAGGTGACCCGCGCCGGGCAGCCGGTCTCGCTCTCCCCGACCGAGTTCAAGCTGCTGGCGTACCTGATGGCCAACACCGACCGGGTGGTCTCCAAGCCGCAGATCCTCGACCACGTGTGGGCGTACGACTTCGGCGGTGATCTGAGCATCGTGGAGTCGTACATCTCCTATGTGCGGCGCAAGGTCGACTCGGGCGCCCCGAAGCTCATCCACACGGTGCGGGGGGTCGGTTACGTGCTGCGCCGCCCGGCCGCCGTCCCGGCCCAGGGCTGACGGGGACACCGGCATGACCCGGCCCCGGCTCTCGGCCATGTCGCTGCGTTCGCGGCTGGTGCTGCTCTCGCTCGTGCTGGTGCTGCTCGGCCTCGCGGTCAGCGACACCGTCGTGCTCGGCTCGGTGCGCGGCCGGCTGGTGCAGCGGGTCGACCAGCAGCTCCAGCGGTACGGGCAGCCGCTCGCCGCACGGCTCGGCACCGAGGGCATCCCGGCGCCGCGCTACGTGGGTCCCGGCGCGGGCCGCGGCGGGGCGCGGCCGTGGCTGCCGAGCCAGTACGTGGTCGCCTTCGCGGCGGCGGACGGCAGCGTCTCCGACCAGTTCCGGCTGCCGGTGGCGGCCGGCGACCCGCGCCCGCTGTGGCCTTCGATGGACGCCACCGCCCTGCGGGACCATCTCGGCAAGCCGTTCGACGTCGCCAGCGACCACGGCGGCGGCAGATGGCGGGTGATCATCGTGCCGGTGAACGCGCCCCGCGACGAGCCGTCCGGCGCCGTCACGCGCAACGGCACGGTGGTCTCCGCGCTGCCCGCCGGGGTGGTGGTCGCGGCCTCGCTCGACGACGTGTCGTCCACCACCGACCGGCTGAGCACCGGCTTCTGGCTGATCGGCGCGGTGGTGGCGGCGCTGCTCGGGGTGGCCGCCTGGTTCGCGATCCGGGCCGGACTGCGGCCGCTCCGGCAGATCGAGGCGACCGCGGCGGAGATCGCGGCCGGGCGCCCGCTGTCGCACCGGATGCCCGAGGCGTCACCGCGGACCGAGGCCGGCCGGCTCTCGGCGGCGCTGAACGGCATGCTCGCGCAGATCGAGTCCGCGTTCGCCGCACGGGCGGCCTCCGAGGAGCAGATGCGGCGCTTCGTCGCCGACGCCAGCCATGAGCTGCGCACCCCGCTGGCCGGAATCCGCGGCTTCGCCGAGCTCTACCGGATGGGCGCGCTCGCCGACGAGACCGATGTGCGGCGGACCATGGCCAGGATCGAGAGCGAGGCGGTACGGCTCGGCGGGCTGGTGGAGGACCTGCTCACCCTGGTCCGGATGGACGAACAGCGCCCGGTGCAGCTCGCCCCGATGGACCTGCGCACGCTGGCGGTCGACGCCCTGCACGACACCACGGCGCTCGACCCCACCCGCGCGGTGTCGCTGACCGGCCCGGGCGGAGCGGACGCCGCGCCGGGCCCGGCCCCGGTGCTCGGCGACGAGGCCAGGCTCCGGCAGGTCGTCACCAACCTCGTCGGCAACGCCGTCGCCCACACCCCGCCCGGCACCCCGGTGCGGATCGGCGTCGGCACACTGGCCGGCCACGGCATCCTGGAGGTCGCCGACGCGGGGCCCGGCCTCACCCCCGACCAGGCAGCCCGGGTCTTCGAGCGCTTCTACCGGGTGGACGCCTCCCGCAGCCGCGCGACCGGCGGCGGCGCGGGCCTCGGGCTCGCCATCGCCTCGGCCCTGATCACCGCCCACCGGGGCCAGGTGGAACTCGACACCACCCCGGGCAAGGGCGCGACCTTCCGGGTCCGCCTCCCCTCGGCCCACCCCTGACTCCCGCCGCACACCCGGCCGCTCCCCGGAAACCGCCGGCCACGACCCGGGCGGCGCCGGTCATCCGCAGGACGCGGCCGTGCCCGGGGCGGCCGGCGTCCTCACCTCGGCTTCTGCTCCAGTGCCACCACGACGCTCGCGTGGAAGCGGTCCACCGCCTCGTCCACGCTGCGGATGAAGCCGGACTCGGCATTGCCGCGGGTGCTGCCCATGCCCTTGAAGAGGGAGAGCCGGAAGCCGGTGATGGCGGCCGGCGGTTTGGGCAGCAGGTCGGCGGGCTCCGGGCGCAGGCGTTCCAGGGTGCCGCGCGGGCCGCGGGACGGGCCGTCCACCAGGGTCTCCACGTGCACGTCCGCCGGGGCGTCGGCGAGTTGCCGCACCAGGCGCTTGGCCCAGGTGAGCGGGTTGCCCTGCTCAGGAGCGGGGATCTCGATCGACGTACGCAGCCGGCCGGTGCGCAAGTCGGCGCCGAGCGCGAGCACCCCGGGGGTGTCCTGGATCTTCAGCTCGGCGTGCAGCAGGCCCTCCCGGCACAGCCGGTCGGCGAGCGCGGCCCGCCGCGAGTGCGGATCGGAGCCGCGCCGGGCCTTCTGCACCGGCAGTACCTTCTGGCCGAGTTCACCGCCGAGCCGCAGGCAGACCTGGCGGATGAGCCGCTCCCAGCTCTCCACCACCTCCACCGCCCGGGCGTCGCCCTCGCAGAGCGTCTCGGCGTCGATGCCGTTGCGGACCGGCACCCACGCGGGACCCATGTTCTGGAAGCCGTGGCACCCGGAGTTGTCGTGCTGCAGATAGAGCAGCAGTTCCTGGAGCAGCCAGGCGTGCGCCGCGTTGCCGACACCCTCGTGCCGGATCAGCATCTGCGCCTGGTGTGTGACCTCGGCCCAGGACAGGTGCCAGAGCGCGACCTTGTGCTTGCGCCGCCCGTCGATCCGCACCTCCACCAGCGGACTGCCCTCCAGGGCCACGTCGTTGGAGAGGGTGATCACCGCCTCGTATCCGCGGCGGGCGGCGATGTCGACGTACATCTGCACCTGGGCCGGCCGCAGCGGGTTGCCGTTGGTCTTCGTCTCGACCAGTGCCGTCCACAGCTTGCCCGCGCGCTCCACCCGGATCAGCCCGTCGGGGCGCCCCGGGGTGTCACCGTGCGGGAACGCCACCTCGGTGAAGGTCTCCATCCGCCCGGCCGGCGCCCCGAAAGCGGCGGTCAGCCGGCGCCCGAACTCGGGGACCTGGGTCATCACCGCGAGCAGGACCGAGGTGGCCCTGGTCTCGCGCTCGTGGTCGCTCTTCAGGGTGCTGACCGGGAAGAGCCTGGCGGTGTGCCAGGAGTCGTTCTCCGCCAGGGACTTGCGGGCGACGGCCGGGAGGGTGACCTTCTTGCGCGCGGTGCGGGGCCGCGCGGCCGGCGCCGGCTTCTCCGGTGCGGCGCGCGGCGCGGGAACGAGGACCTTCGCCGGAAGGGCCGCCGGCTCGGGCGCCGTTGGTGCCGGTGTCTCGTCGAGCGAACCGGCCTGCGTCTCCTCGTCGTCGTCCACGTCGATGCCGTAGTCGGTGGCGAGCCCCGCGAGACCGGACGCGTAACCCTGCCCGACCGCCCGGAACTTCCAGCCGCCGTCCCGGCGGTAGAGCTCGCCGAAGATGACCGCCCGCATCTCCTCGGCGTCCGTCACGGCGAAGCCGAGCAGCGCCTCGCCGCTGCGGTCGGCCAGCGTGAGCCGCAGGTCGTCCAGGTCGCCGAAACAGGCGCCGCCGTAGCGGCTGGCGGCGAGCACGATCCGCTCGACACCGTCCGGAGTCGCCGTCAGGTCGAGGCTGATCCGGTCCTCGCTGCCGTTCGCGGTCGGCGTCTTGCCGAGCAGCTGGACGCTGCCGTCGTCGGCCGCCGGGTGGTTGTAGAAGTAGAAGTCGTTCTCGCTGCGGACCTTGCCGTCGGCGTCGAGCAGCAGCACCGACACATCGGCGTCCCCGTCGCCGCTCGCACTGCTCCAGCCGATGCCGGCGATCACCGCCCCCGCGTCCTCGCTCAGCGCGGCCAGCCCCACGTTCGTGCCCTTGACCATTTCGTGCATACGCCCCGCCCCGCCCCACCTTGCCCTGTGACCCCGCCTTACCCTGAATGCGGTGTCCGCACCTTACCGTCGCCGACGCGGCGTCAGTACCCCTTCGTCCTCAATTGCCGGTCGGGAAAAGGGCAGGTGGCCGGGGGCCGCGGCGGCAGTAAGCGGCACGCGGCGCGTCCGCCGGCGGGGGCTTCCTGCGGGCGGCGTCCGGGCGTCCTCCGGGCGGCAGAACAGCGGGTCGCGGGTGATCAGGCGTATGATCAATGTTTCGCGGCGTACGGAACGCACGCCGACTGATCCACGGCTTACGGGGTAACCGGTGTCCATGCGTGTTGGAGTGCTCGACATCGGGTCCCAGTCGGCGCAGTTGAAGATCGCCGATCTGGAACCCGGTCTGCCGCCGCGCCCGGTGACCACCGTGAAGCAGCCGGTACGCATCGGGGAGGGCACGGACCGGCGCGGCACGATCAACGCCGCCGCGATCCACCGGCTGGTCGGCGCGGTGACACACGCGGTGGCCGCGGCGCAGGCCCACCAGGTGGACAGCCTCTATCCGTTCGCCACCTCGGCGGTGCGGGACGCGGCCAACAGCGAGGACGTGCTGCGGGCGGTGCGCACCGCCTGCGGCGTCCAGCTCGCCACCATGACCGGTGAGGAGGAGGCGCGGCTCACCTTCCTCGCCGCCCGCTCCTGGTACGGCTGGTCGGCCGGTCCGATGCTCCTGGCCGACCTCGGCGGCGGCACCCTGGAGATCGCCTACGGCCTCGGCCGGGAACCCTCGTACGCCGTTTCACTGCCGCTCGGCGCGGCCCGCCTCACCCGCGACCACCTCACCTCGCGGCAGGACAAGCCGTGCACCAAGAAGGACCTGCGCGAACTGCAGGAGCACATCCGGGCCGGTCTGGCCGCCCCGGCCGCCGCCGTGGCCGGCCACCCGGCGCCGGCCCTGCGGGTCGCCACCTCACGGACCTTCACCCAGCTGGCCTGCCTCACCGGCGCCCCCTCCGCCAAGGCCGGCCCGTACGCGGTCCGCACGCTGGACCGCGGGGCGCTGGCGCGGTGGATTCCCCGGCTGGCCCGGATGGCCCCGGCGCAGCGGGCCACGCTGCCCGGCATCTCCCGCGGCCGGGCCCCGCAGATGCTGGCCGGTGCGCTGGTCGCCGACGCGGTGATGGACCTGCTCGGTGTCGACCGCTTCACCGTCTGCCCGTGGGCGCTGCGCGAGGGCATCTTCCTCGACCGGCTGACCTCTTTCACCCGCACACCGGCGGCCCGCAACCGCGCGGTTCCGACCACGGTGGTGCGCCGCCCGCGGCGCGCGGTGCGCAGCTGACCCGAACGGCGCGCATTCCCGCCGGAATTGACGGTGCCGGCGGGGGCGAGGCGAAGGCAAAGGGAAGCAAAAAGGCGCCGGAAAAGCGCGCCGCCCCGGCCGTAAAAGCACAAGCAATGCCCGGGTAAAGGACGTTGAATCGCCTTTTCCGCAAGGGAATCCGCCCTTCGCGTGAGGGCTCGCCCGTGTGTGCGGCGGTCGCGTCCGCCCGGCGGGGCAACCAGGCACCCGCGTACGGCGGTCCGGGGGCCGTGCGGCACACTCTCCTCGACAGCGACGGCCCGGGACGGGCACGTCGCAAGGGTGGGAAAGCCACAAGGGGGCAAAGATGATCATCTGGGGTACCCGGAGCTACCTGTACCAACTCGCCATGCTGACCCTGGTCTGCGGGCGCTGCGGCAACCCGGCCGCGCACACCCTCCGCAAGCGCGTGGTGAAGTTCACGCTCTTCTTCATCCCGCTCTTCCCGGTCAGCACGAAGTACTCCACGCAGTGCACCTTCTGCGGGGCGCAGCAGCAGCTGCCCAAGGAGCAGGCCGAGCAGCTGCAGGCACAGGCCGCCGGGCCGGTCCGGCCGCAGCAGGGACAGGCGCCGCAGCAGGCCGCTCCGCAGGGCCAGAACCCGTACCAGAACTGATCACTGCCCGGGGGCCGGGCGGCGGGGGGAGCGGGGGAGACCGGACACCGAGGGGCCCGGCGGGAGATGGTCCCGCCGGGCCCCTGGCTTCGCCCGCGTGCCTACTTCTTGAAGGACTTCAGGTACGCCAGGGTCGGCGAGCCGACACCCGTCGCGTTGTCGAAGCCGGGCACCGCGTTGAGCGTGGTGTCCTGGCCGAAGGCGATCAGGCGGACCGAGAGCGTGCCGTTGATGACACCGAAGTCGGTGACGTTGGTCAGCGGGATCCGGCCCTTCTGGGCCGCCTTGTCCACGACGTCGGTGAACTTCTTGTGCTGGTCGTAGATCGTCGGGTTGGCGAAGCCGATCGGGCGGTGCTTCGCCTGGATCGCGTCGGCCTGCACCGCGGCGAACTCCGGCGAGGAGACGCTGGTGCCGCCGTAGCCGCCCTCGCTGTAGTCGGCGCCGTCCGAGATGCCGACCAGCACCGAGGTGTACAGGTCACCGTTCATGGAGACGTCCGGGGTGACGCGCTGCGCGGTCCGGCTGGTCGCACCGGTCATCAGGGTGTGCGACAGCAGGGTCGGCACGACACCGACCTGGTAGCCGGGCTGCTTGAAGTCCTCGCTGGTGCCGCCGCCACCACCGAAGTAGAACGGCGCGGGCAGCGGGGTCCAGCTCTTGCCGTCCGCGGACAGGGCGGAGCGCTCGGTGCCCATGTCGGTCTCGAAGCCGTACGCGCCTGCCTTGCTGGCCAGGCCGAGCGCGGTGCCGCCGACCGAGGTCACCCACGGGTCGGAGTCGGGCCAGTTGGCCTGCGCGCGCAGGGTGTCCGGCTGGCAGTTGGCGCCGGTCGAGGCCGCCACCGGGCCGCTGTCGCCGCAGTCGCCCGCGGAGAAGTTGATGGTGATGCCCTCGATCGCGGCCTCCTGGAAGACCTGCTCGTAGGCGGCGATCTCGGTGGCGCTGACATCGGCGCCGTCCGTGGTGTGCATGATCTCGCCCCACGAGTTCGTGATCACGTCAGCACGGTGGTTGTCGACGATGTTGCTGATCGCGCCCAGCAGGTCGTCGTCGTTGCAGGAGTCGGCACCGACGTAGAGGACGTCGGCGTCCGGGGCGAGCCCGTGCGCCATCTCGACGTCCAGCGCCTCCTCGGGCGCCCAGCCCTCGGGTCCGCCGCAGAGATCCTGGTCCGTCCACTGGGACGGGTCCACGATCTCGGTGTACTGGCCGGACTTGAACGCCTTGTCACCGTGGTTGCGCGCGTACTGGTTGGCGTCCGCCAGCATGGTGGAGCTGCCGTACGCGTCCACGACCGCGATCGTCGCGCCCTTGCCGGTCAGGCCGGAGGCGGTGATGCCGTAGGCCTTGCGCAGCTGCGAGGGGTAGAACGAGCACTGGTCGAACGGCACCGGGGACTTGGTGAATCCGGCCGGCGCGCCCTTGGCCAGCTTCTGGCCCCAGTAGTCGGAGCAGGTGGCCTCGGTCGGCAGGCCCTTGCCCGGCTTGCCGTTCTTGTCCGCGGGGGTGGTGCTGACCTTCCGCGAGTCCGGCTTCACCACGTTGGTGCCGGCCGAGGCGAGGCCGTTGACGCCGAGGATCGCGGAGGAGACCTTGGCCGGGATCACCACGTCGCGGGCCGGCGCGTGCTGCAGCTTCCCGCTCACCCGGTACTGGTGGATCCCGGTACCGAACGCCTTGGTGATCGCGGTGTTGGTGCCCTTGACCGTGATCGCGTGCTCGGTGGTGGTGACCACCGTGAGCCCCGAGTCGGTCGCCCACTGCTGCACGGCCTTGACCTGCGCCTTGGTGGCACCGAAGCGGGCCTGGTACGCCGCCGGGCTCAGGAACTTGCCGTAGCTCGCGCTCTTCGGGTCCGAGACGGCGGTGGCGTACGTGGTGAGGCCCTTGGCGTCCTGGCCGGCCAGGTACACGGTGCCGGTGATCTCGGTGGAGGCGGGCACGGCGCCGGCGTCGGCGGAAGGGGCGGCCCACTTCGGGTGCGTTCCCGCGATGGTCTTGGCGGCCGGCGCGGGGGCGGTCGCCTGCGACGGCATGGCGAGGATCAGCGAGCCGGAGACGAGCGCCAGGGACGCTGCCGCGACCACGCCTATCCGGGCCCGCACGACGCGGGGATTTCGTATGTCGGTAATGACGACTCCAACGTGATGGTCCGTAGGGAGGAGACAACTTGGCGGGTGCACGCGGTTGGGCGTACTCGGCTGTAGTGTGCACGCCACATGAGGAGCCTGGGAACGGTCATCCGCATTTGTTAGGTGGACCTTTAATAAGCGGCCGGGGTTTTCCACAGCCATAACTCAGGTCAGAAGCGGGCGATAGCTGCGAATCGCCCTCAGGCGTCCCATCCCGCGCGGCAGTTGGCCCGGCGCGGTGGCCGGCCTACGGGGCCGTGGGGCTCTTGCGGTGGTCCGCGGCCCAGCGGTCCATCCGGGCGGTGATGTCGGCGAAGTGCTCGGCGATCGAGGCGGCGGCGGCGTCCGGGTCGCGTGAGCGCAGCGCTTCCAGGACCTGGCGGTGCTGGCGCACCACCTGCTGGTGGTCGGTGCGCGGCTTGCCGACCTCGGCCTCCAACTGCCGGTAGACGCCACAGAAGAGCGCGATGAGCTGGAGCACCAGGACATTGCCGAGCGGTTCGTAGAGCAGTTCGTGGAAGCGCCGGTCGTGCCCGGCCCGGCCGGTGTCGCCGTCGGCCTCCAGCGCGTCCAGCTCCTCCTGGAGCCGGTCCAGGTCCGCGGCCGACAGAGCGAGCGCCGAGCGGCGGATGAGGCCGCTCTCCAGCAGGGCGCGCACCTCCACGATGTCCCGCAGCGCGCGCGGATTCTCCCGGCGGACCGCGAGCCGGGTGTGGAAGAGCAGCCCGGGGGCCATCGGGAGCACCTGGGACGTCCCCACATAGGTGCCGTAGCCGTGCCGGATGTCCACGATGCCGAGCGCCTGGAGGCTCTTCAGTGCCTCGCGGACCGAATTCCGGCTGACGCCGAGGGCGCGCATCAGTTCGGTCTCCGCGGGCAGCGCCTCGCCCGGGTCCAGGTCCAGTTCCACGATCAGGTCGATGACCTGGTCCTGCACGGTCGGCCGCCGGTTGCGGCCCGGTGCCGCGCCCTCCGGCGCGGGGGGCTTGCGCTGCGCTGGCATGGCGCCTAGGTTACCGCCATGTGTAGGACGTTGGACGTCCTACGTCCTACCTTCACTCGTCCGTCCGTCCGCTCACTCCCCCACCCAGCCAGCCACCTATCCACCCACCCGCTCACCCATCCGTCCGCCCCCGCTCCCGAGGATGCGAGCCGCATGACCGACACCGCCGCACCACCGCTGCAATGGCGGGCCGAGCTGTCCCGGCAGGACCGGAAGGCGTTCTCGGCCGCCTGGCTCGGCTACGCCATGGACGGCTTCGATTTCGTGCTGATCACCCTGGTACTGACCGAAATCGCCAAGGATTTCCATCTTTCCACCGTCACGGCGGCGACCCTGGTCTCCGCGGCCTTCGTGTCGCGCTGGTTCGGCGGACTGGCGATCGGCGCGCTCGGCGACCGGCTCGGGCGCCGCCCCGCCATGGTGCTGAGCATCGCCCTCTACGCGGTCGGCTCGGTGCTGTGCGGATTCTCCTGGGACTACTGGTCCCTCTTCGCCTTCCGGATGGTCGTCGGCCTCGGCATGGCCGGTGAGTACAGCGCCAGCGCCACGTACATCATCGAGAGCTGGCCGCGCCGGATGCGGAACACCGCGAGCGGCATGCTCCTCTCCGGCTACCCGCTGGGCGGTGTGCTGGCCGCCAAGACGTACGCGTGGGTGGTGCCGCACACCAGCTGGCGGGTGCTCTTCTGGATCGGCATCCTGCCGGTGGTCCTCGCGGTCTACCTGCGCCGGCGGCTGCCGGAGGCGACCGACTGGAAGCAGGCCCGCGAGGCGCACGGGGAGCCGGTCAGCGCCACCCGGCTGCTCTTCGCCGGCCGCCGCAGGACCTGGAACGTGCCGGTCTGCCTGGTCGCCGCGGTCGCGCTGCTCGTGGTGCTCCGCGGCGAGCCGACGGCGGTCACACTGCCGCTGATCGCGGTCACCATAGCCTGCTTCGTCGCGCTCACCGTGCAGTTCGCCGGCCGCCTGTGGCCGGTGGTGGTGGCGCTGATGGTCACCGTCTTCTGCGCGTTCCTCTACTCCTGGCCGCTGCAGTCGCTGCTGCCGACGTACCTCAAGACGCATCTGCACTACGACCCGGCGCAGGTCTCCGACGCGCTGCTCTACGCCGGCATCGGCTACGCGGCCGGCTCGGTGCTCACCGGCTACCTCGGTGACCGGTTCGGCACCCGGCAGGCGTACATCGGCATGCTGATCGCGTCGCTCGCCTTCGTCTACCCGGTCTTCGCCCTGGGTGAGGGGCACACGGTCTGGCTGTGGGTGCTGCTCTTCCTGCTGCTGGCCACCAGCCAGGGCGCGTCCGGGATTCTCCCGAAGTACGTCTCGCAGTTCTACCCCATCCGCCTGCGGGCCGCCGCGCTCGGCTTCAGTTACAACGTCGGCGCACTGGGCGGGGCGGCGGCGCCGGTGCTGGGCGCGAAGCTGGCGAAGCCGCTCAGCCTGGGGACCTCGATCACGGTCCTGGGCCTCGCACTCACCGCGGTGGTCGTGCTGCTGGTCGGCTTCGACCTGCCGGGCCGGATGCAGCGGCGGGTGGACGCGCGGCATCCCGGGGCGGCCGACGTGTACGAACCCGGCGGGACGGCAGCTCCGGCCGTCGTCGCCGCCATCGATCCGAAGAGTGAGAAGGTCTGATGTTCCACGGAGTCGTTCCTCCCCTGTGCACCCCGCTCACCGAGGACGGGGAGGTGGACACCCGCTCGTTGGAGCGGCTCACCGCGTTCCAGCTCGACGCGGGCGTGCACGGCCTGTTCGTCGGCGGCTCCACCGGGGAGGTCGCCCAGCTGACCGACACCGACCGCGACACCGCGCTGCGTACCGTCGTCGCCACCGCGGCCGGGCAGGTCCCGGTGCTGGCCGGCGCGATCGACACCGGCACCCGGCGGGTGCTGGAGCACGCCCGGCGGGCCCAGGCGCTGGGCGCGGACGCGGTGGTGGTGACCGCGCCGTTCTATGTGGGCGTGGGCGAGGCGGAGGTGCGCGCGCACTACGAGATGCTGCACGCGGCCCTCGACCTGCCGCTGGTCGCGTACGACATCCCGTCCAACGTCGGCTTCAAGCTCCCGTCGGGCCTGGTCACGGAGCTGGCCCAGCGGAAGGTGATCGTCGCGGTCAAGGACTCCTCCGGCGACCTGGAGGGCTTCCAGCGGGTGCTGGACGGGGCGGCGGCCACCGGGCTCGACTGCCTGACCGGCTCCGAGACCCTCGCCGACCTGGCGATGGCCCGCGGCGCGGACGGTATCGTCCCCGGCCTCGGCAACGTCGACCCGCACGGGTACGTGCGTCTGTACGAGGCCGCCCGCGCCGGGGACTTCGCCGCCGCCCGCGCCGAACAGCGGCGCCTGACAGCCCTGTTCACCATCGTCGAGATCGCCGACCGGTCCCGCGTCGGCCGTATCTCCGGCGCGCTCGGCGCCTTCAAGGCGGCCCTCGTCGCCCGCGGCGTGATCGACCACCCCCGCACCCAGTCCCCGCTGCTTCCCCTCACCGAGCAGGAGACCCGCTCCGTCGCGGACCGCTTGGCAGCAGCGGGCCTCCCCCGGATCCCCTGACCGCCGCCCGCCGACCGCCGGCCCCGCGGGGTGGGGCGGCTGATCCGCTCAGCTCAGCGCAAGCCGATCGTTCTTAGCCGATCGTTCTTATGGGAGGTCGTTGTCATGCCGTTGCGCCGACGTCAGCTCGTCGTGTTGCCGCTTGCCGCGGGGATGGTGGGCTGGGGCGGGTGGCCGGCGCGGGCCTCCGCGGCCGGTTCCGGTCCCCGCGACGCCGCGGAATCCGTACCGTTCACCGCGGGGGAGGACGGCTACGCCGTGTACCGGGTGCCCGCCGTGGTGCGCACCCGGCGCGGCACGCTCGTGGCGTTCGCCGAGGCGCGGGCCGGGAGTTCGGACACCGGCAGCATCGTGGTGGTCGCCAGGCGCTCGGCGGACGGGGGCCGCAGCTGGGGACCGCTCGCCGTGGTGGCCGGCGACGGCAGCGACACGCACGGCAACCCGGCGCCCGTGGTGGACCCGCGTACCGGCCGGATCACTCTGCTGACCTGCACCAACGCTGCCGACGCCACCGAAGCCGCGATCATGTCCGGCACGGTACCGGCCGCGGCCGGCCGCCGCGTGTGGGTGCGGCACAGCGACGACGACGGGCGGCGCTTCAGCGCACCCCGCGAGATCACCGCCGAGGCCAAGCACCCCGGTTGGCGCTGGTACGCCACCGGCCCCGGCCACGGCGTCGCCGTGACGGCCGGTCCGCACCGGGGCCGCCTCGTGGTGGCCGCCAACCACTCCACCGCGCCGCCGGCCGGCTCCGCCGACACCGGCACCGGCACCGAGGACAAGTACTACGGCGGCCACTGCCTGCTCAGCGACGACGGCGGCACCCACTGGCGGATCGGTTTCGTGGACGGCACCCCCGACGGTGTGGTCAACGCCAACGAGTCCGCGGTGGCCGAACTCCCCGACGGCAGCCTCTACTTCAACGCCCGCGACCAGAACGGCACCGCGCCGGGCGTCCGGGTGGACGCCTGGAGCGACGACGCGGGCGAGACCCTGCGCCGCCCTTACGCGCCCCAACCCGGCCTCGCCGGACCGGTGGTGGAGGGCAGCGTGCTGCAGCCGGCCGGCGGCCCACTGCTCTTCGCCGGCCCCAGCGATCCCGCCGCCCGGGCCGCGATGGCCGTACGGGCGTCCACCGACGGCGGCCACAGCTGGACGACCGTGCGCACCCTCTCCCAGCTCCCCGCCGGATACTGCGACCTGGTCCAGAGCGCCGGCGGGGAGGTGGGCCTGCTGTACGAGAGCGGTACGACGTCCCCCTACGAGCGGATCGTCTTCACCCGCATCCCGCTGCGCGGCCTGCGGCCGTGATCCGGCCGGGACCGCCGCGCCGCCTCAGGTGTTGCCGGCGAGGTTCTGCACCCCGGAGAGGGGGCCGTTGAAGTAGTCCTGGTCGCCGGGGAAAGTGCCCGAGTCGGCGTGCTGCCAGAAGGTGTAGAAGGGCCAGCCCTTCGGCAGTGTGCCGGCGCTGGACGCGTAACGGGCCACGAAGAGCGGGTGGTTGGCCGCGAAGACGGAGCTGTTCCCGGTGCAGGTGGTCCACCAGCTGCTGGAGGTGTAGATCGTCGCCCACCGCGAGGTCTTGGCGTGCACCTCCGTGACGAAGTCCGAGATCCAGTTGACCATCGCGGACTTGCTCAGTCCGTAGCAGGTGGCGCCGTACGGGTTGTACTCGATGTCCACCATGGGCGGCAGCGTCTTGCCGTCCTTCGACCAGTTCCCGCCGTGCGCGACGAAGTAGTCGGCCTGCGCCTTGCCGGTGGACGAGTCCGGGATCGCGAAGTGGTAGGCGCCGCGGATGAGGCCGGCCTTGTAGGAGTTGGTGTAGTTCGTGTTGAAGGTGGCGTCCCGGTAGGAGGTGCCTTCGGTGGCCTTGATGTACGTGAAGCGGGCGCCCTTCTTGTAGGCGCCCGCGAAGTCGACCGTGCCCTGCCAGCTGCTGATGTCGAAACCGTTGGTCTGGGTGACCCGGGAGGTGGTCTTGCTGCCGGTGCTCTCCACGGCCCGGCCTTCGTGCGCGACGACCGTCGAGCCGAGCCAGTCGCGCTCGGGGTGGGTGGGGCGGTGGCGGGAGTCGGTGGCGCCGCTGGCCGTGCCGGGGACGGCGGTGGTCAGGGCGGCCAGCGCGGCGAGCGCGCCGCCGAGTCCCAGCAGGGAGCGGCGGCGCGAGGTCCATCGGTGTCGTGGTGCGGGTCCGGTGTACTGCATGCGGTGCCTCCAAGGTGTGGGGTGATTCCTTGGTGTGGATTTGGGCCGTGTACAGAGTGAAACCAGCGCAAATACGACCCAATAGGTGTTATTGCACCACTCCGTCCCTGCTCATGGGCGCTGGACCCGCGGGTCCGCCCGGTTCTGCCCATCGCATGGCCGCGGCGCACGACGCGCGCGCCGCCGCCGTCCGGGTGACGGCGGCGGTGACGGCGACAGTGACGGCGATGGCGACCGCGGCGGCTCCGGTGAGGGCCGCTGATGACGCATTCCTTACGGGCCGGCGGGACGGCCCCGCCGGGGAACAGCGGTCCCGGGGGCCGCGTTGACGCCGACAACAGAGAGGGGCGAGACGATGACGAACTCCGAGCAGGTAAGGAACGCGGAGCAGGTCACCCGCCAGGCCCGTTTCGGCAGGCTGCCGGAGCGGATCAGGATCGAGGACACCGTCGAGGAGACACCCGCGACCGTGCTGGACCCGGCGCGGAACACGTACAACGCCGACGAGTGGCTGATCCGTAACGTCGTCTAGCCGGACACGGAGCCGGAGCCGGGCGTGCGTGTGCGGCGGCCGGCCCCCCAGCCAGGGGGCCGGCCGCCGTGTGCTGCCGGGGCGCGCCGGTCAGGCGCCGCCGAGGTCGAACTGCTCCCAGGCGCCGATGGTGGTGCGGTTCGCGACCAGGGCGGACGCGCCGGCGTTCTCCGCGGTGACGTAACGGTTGTTCACCACGGCCTGGAAGCTGACGGTGCCGTTGGCGTTGTCGATCCGGCGGAAGGTCTCCCACTGGCTCACCGACGTGCGGTTGGCGATCAGCGGTGCGGCGCCGGCGTTCTCCGCGGTCACGATCTTCCCGTTCGCGTGTGCGCGCAGGGCGACGGCGCCGCCCCCCTGGTCCAGCAGGTCGAAGGTCTCCCACCCCTGGGCGGTCGTCCGGTTGGCGATCAGCGGTGCGGCGCCCGCCTTGTCGGCGGTCACGAAGAGCCCGTTGGCACGGGCCCGCAGGGTCACCGCCGTGCTGGTGCCCGGGCCGCCGGTGCCGCCGCCGGGCGCGGCGAGCCCGGCGAGTTCGGTGCCGGCCAGCAGGAAGCCGCCGACGCCGAAGTCGGCGGTGCTGTCGTAGGTGACCGGCTGGCTGGAGTCCGGCCGGTCGCCGACCTTCTGGATGTAGCCGAGCACGCCGTCGGGGTGGACCGCGGTGGCCACCAGTCCGTTCCAGGCGCGGGCGGCCACCGGCAGGTAGGTGGCGCTGTCCACCAGTCCCGCGCCGATCGCGTACGCGGTGCCGTAGACGAAGAAGACGGTGCCGCTGGTCTCCGGGCCGGGGAAGTGGTCCGGGTCGGCGAGGTTGACGTTCCAGAAACCGTCCGTGCGCTGCACCGCGGCCACCGCGGTGACCAGCGCGGTGAGCGTGGCACGGTACTCGGCCGCGTCGGCCTGCCCGGCGGGCAGCGCCTTGAGCACCTTGGTGTGCGCCCCGGCCACCCAGCCGTTGCCGCGTGACCAGAGCACCGGCTTGCCGGACGGTGACAGGATGCCGCCGGGCAGGAAGTTCTTGTCGCGGTACCAGAGGCCGCGGCTCGGACTGTAGAGCCCGGGGCCGCCCTCGGCGCTCTTGGTGTGCTGGTAGAGGCTGTGCATCTTGGTCCAGTAGCCGCTGTCCCCGCGCAGCGCGCCCAGCCGTGCGAACTGCGGCATCGCCATGTGCAGGGCGTCGTCCCACCACCAGTCGTCGTTCTTGCCGACCTGGTCGGTGGAGGTCATCCGGTGCAGGCAGGTCTCGATGGCGCTGATGGTGGCGTCGTCCGGCGCGGCCTCGTAGAGGTCGAGGTACGCCTGGCCCGCGCACTGGTTGTCGGCGTCGCGGGTGGTGGTCCCGCCGTTCAGCCCGTAACCGTGCTGCTCCGCCCACCCGCGGACGTAGTCGAGGTAGCCGGCGTCCCCGGTGAGCCGCTGGAGGGCCATCAGCCCGCTCATGAAGGTGGCGTTGGCCCACAGATTGTCGCCGGGATCGCTGTGTGCGCCGAGCCAGTGGTCCGCGACGCGTCGCATCACCGCCACTATCGCGTCGCGCCCCGGCAGCGTGACCGCGGGCACCGCGAACGCGGCGGCCTGTGCCTGTCCGGCGGTTCGCGCGCCTCCGGCGGCGTGTGCGGTGCCGGCTCCGAGCGCCGGCAGCGCGGCGCCGGCGAGTGCCACCCCGCCGGCCAGGAAACTTCGTCGGTCCATAGGGACGCCTCTCGTGGAAAGTCGTGGGGGGACGAGGGCTTTTTCGTGCACGGCGAACGTGCCTCCGGCGCCTGGGTGTTCACATGGGCGAACTGTGGTCGCCGACGTGACCACGAAGGCCCCGCCGACCGTAGGACTGGACCAATCCCGCGTCAACCCTCCGCGCAGCGGAAGCCCCGCACGGGGACACCGGCCAGGCCGGGTCCGGCACACCGCCCGCGTCCGCCCGGAAGGCGGCCCGCGGTGTCCGTTGGGTGCGGTCGCACGGCGGAGGGAGATCAGCTCGCTATGCCGACGGAGCGTGCGTGCCAGGCGCCGCGGGACAGGCGGCTGGTGCCGGACACCGCCTCAGGGCTGTCCCGTCATCCCCGGCGGGCGCGCGACGACAGCTGCGGCGCCTCGCTGCGTTGTCGGGCCGTCCGGATACGACCCGGTATGAGGACGACCCTCCGCCTGGCGATCCACCGCATCTGACGCCGCACGCTGATCCACCGGGGATGACGGGACAGCCCTTAGGCTGGCCAGTCCGCGGGAGGAGAGGGAGGCGGACGGGGTGGGCGAGCGGCAGCGGGCGGCCGGGGTGGTGCGGTTCTGGCGGGCCGTCGAGCTGTTCAGCCCGCAGCAGGTGCCCGCGGTGCGGCCCGCGGAGCAGGTCTTCGCGGTGCGTCCTGACCGGCCGCTGCCGTGGGAGGCGCGCAGCCCGCTGCCGGCCGCGCGGCCGGGCCACGTGTGGCAGCACACCGTCTACTGCGGGGTCTTCGCCGTCGAACGGGTCCGTGACGTGCTCGCCGAGGTGTTCCCCGACGCCGCCCAGGAGGATCTGGACGGACGGGTCGGCGGCGACAGCGCCCTGCTGGCGTTCACGGTCAACGAGGACGGCCTGCTGCTCCAGGACTCGGTGGGCGTGTCGACCTGCGCCTGGGCGGTCGGCCGCACCCGGTCGCCGGGCCCGGACGACCTCGACTGGCTGGCGGGCTTCGCCGAACAGGCGGCCCACTGCGAACGGCAACTGCTGGATCTGGGCGACGGCCGGCTCACCGTGCGGCGGGGCGGCGCGGCGGCGGGCGCGAGCGGTCTGCTCGCGGCGGCCGGGCAACTCGTGGCGAACGCGGTGACCGGGGGCGCGGTGACCGGACTGACCACGCTCGCCACCGGCGCGGTGGGCCGCCTCCTCGACGGCGTGGTGGGCGAGGCGGCGCAGGCGGCGGCCGGCGGGGCCGTGGAGAGCCTGGCGACCGGAGTGGCGGACGCGGTCCTGGGCGGGGGCGGGACACACGAGCCGGCAGCGGCGAGGGCGGACGCGGCAGCGGCACCTGCACCGGCGGACGAGGACTGGCTGCCGGAGAATCTCGGCAGCCGCCCGCTGACCTTCGAGGGCATCGCCGCCTTCACCGCCTGGCTCGCCGCCCGGCTGGGGGTGACCGCCGACCTGGTGCCCGACGCGGCCCGGGTGCGGAGCGTGCGGGTACGGGAGGAGCACGCCGGTGAGTCCACCGGCCAGGACTTCCTCAACAGCTTCGTCGCCGAGGACCTGGAACGGGTCACGGGCGAACTGGCCCGGGGCCGGACCGGCCCGGCCCTCACCACCTATCTCACCGCCGCGGAGAGCATCGACACCGCGCGGCGCCGGGACGTCCGCGAGCACCCCGCCGAGGTGCTGGCCGGCGTCGAGCCCCGGCTCGTACCGCTCGGCAGGTGGCCCTCGGCGGCCGACCGCTCGCTCGCCCTGAGCCAGCAGTTCGCCGTCAACACCCTCCTCGCGGAAGCGGCCGGACCGGCCGGCGGCGCTCTCTTCGCGGTGAACGGCCCGCCCGGCACCGGAAAGACCACCATGCTGCGGGACGTGATAGCCGCGCTGGTCACCAGCCGGGCCTGCGCGCTCGCCGAACTCGCCAGTCCCCGGGCGGCGTTCGGCAAGGCGTACACCTGGCGCAGCGAGCGGTACACCCGCACCGTCCGCCGGCTCAAGGCCGAACTGACCGGCTACGAGATGGTGGTGGCCTCCGCCAACAACGGCGCGGTGGAGAACATCACCGACGAGATCCCGGCCAGGGCCGCCATCGCCGAGCAGTGGCACGACGAGGCCGCCTACCTCAGCGGCCCGGCCCGCCTGATGCTCGGCGGCGCACCGGCGTGGGGCGCTGTCGCGGCCCGCCTCGGCAACCGCCGGAACCGCAACGACTTCACCCGGAGCTTCTGGTGGGGCAACCCCCCGCAGGGGCAGCGCAGGACCGGGACCGGGCGCCAGGGCGGCGGTACGGAACCGGGCCTGCGCCAACTCCTCAGCGGCAAGCCCGCCGGCCCCGCCGCCGAACCACCCGCCCCCGTCGACTGGCCCGCCGCGGTGCGCCGCTTCAAGGCCGCCAAGCGCCAGGTGGAGCGGCTGCGCAGCGAACGGCAGCGGGCCGCGGGCGCGTTGGCGGACCTCACCACCGTCCGGCAGGACGCCGAGGCCGCCGCCCGGAAGGCGGCGGAGGCCGCGGGCCGGCTCCCGGAGCTGGTACGGCGCGCGGCGGCGGCGCGGGAAGAAGCCGAGCGGCTGGCAGCGGTCGAGGAGGCCAGGCGGGAGCGCCGCCGGGACCACCGGGCGACCCAGCCCGACCTGATACAGAGCCTGTTCACCCTCGGCGGCGCCAACCGCTCCTGGCAGGAGGAGTACGACCGGCTCACCGCGGCACTCCAGGAGGCGGCGACGGCGGCCGAGGCGGCCCGCCGGCTCCAGGACGCGACGGACCGCGAGACGGAGTCGGCGGAGCGACTCGCCGCGGACGCCCGGGTCGCGCAGGACGCGGTGGCGGCGCTGGAACGCAAGGTCGCGCAGGCGCGGGCGCGTTGGGGCGACCACCTGCCCGACCCGGCGGCCTTCACCGCGGGCGCCGACCCGGAGACGGTGGAGCGGCGGGAGAAGTCCGCACCCTGGGCGGACGAGGAGTTCGCCACCGCCCGCACCCGGCTCTTCCTCGAAGCGCTGCGCCTGCACGAGGAGTTCCTGCGGGCCGCGGGACCGACGATGCTGGCGAACCTCGACGCGGCCATGGAAGTCGTCGGCGGCGACGCACCGAAGGACCTCCCGGCCGACGCGGTACGCGCCGCCTGGCAGAGCCTCTTCCTCGCCGTCCCCGTGGTCTCGACCACCTTCGCCTCCTTCGACCGGCTCTTCGCCGGGCTCGGCCGTGAGGACATCGGCTGGCTCTTCGTGGACGAGGCCGGGCAGGCCGCGCCGCAGCTGCCGGTCGGCGCGCTCTGGCGCAGCAGGCGGGCGCTGCTCCTCGGCGATCCGCTGCAGCTCGAACCGGTGGTCGTCCTGCCGTGGAAGGCGCAGCAGCGGCTGCGCGAGCACCACGGGGTCGCCCAGGAGTGGGCCCCGTCGTGGACGTCGGCGCAGCAGGTGGCCGACCGGACGGCCCGCTGGGGCACCACGCTGCCGGCGGACCTGCCCGACGGCTCGGCACAGGTGTGGGTGGGTGCGCCGCTGCGGGTGCACCGGCGCTGCGACGAGCCGATGTTCGGGGTGAGCAACGCCATCGCCTACGACGGTCTGATGGTCCACGCGGTGGGCGGGCGGGGGGAGTTCGCACCGCCCCGGGAGAGCTTCTGGTGGCATGTGCGGTCGCGGGAGACGACCGGCAGGTGGGTGCCGGCGGAGGGCAGGGCGCTGGCCGACGCGGTGCGGAGGCTGCGCCGGGACGGGCTGCCGGAGGACGGCCTCTTCGTGCTCAGCCCGTTCCGCGACGTCGCCTCCGGCGCCAGGTCGGTGCTGGCCGGGCTGGTGCCCCCGCACCGGATCGGCACCGTCCACACCGCGCAGGGCAAGGAGGCCGATGTGGTGCTGCTGATCCTGGGCACGCACCCCGACGCGGCCGGCTCCCGCCGCTGGGCCGCCGCCCGGCCCAACCTCCTCAACGTCGCGGTCAGCCGGGCCCGCCGCCGCCTGATCGTGATCGGCGACCACGATGCCTGGCGTGCCCAGAACCACTTCTCGGTACTGGCGGCCCGCCTCCCCCGCTTCGACCACCCGGGCCCGGCCGCCGGCCCGCGCTGAGCGGATCCGCCGCGGCGACTACCCCGGAAGACCGGGCGTACTCCTCCTTCAGCGGCCCTCAAGTGAACGTACGGACGCGGGGCAGCCGCCTTGGTGGGAGCAGCCGGCCGGGAGAACGGCCGGGTCCCGTCCCCATTCGCTGTCCGAGGTCCATCCGGCAAAGGAGCCCCCATGTACATAGGTATCGGCACGATCGTCCTCATCATCGTCATCGTGCTGATCGTCATGATGGTGCGGCGCGGCTGACGTTTTCCTCTGTCCCTGTGCTTCCCCCTGTGCCGGAACGGTCTGGAGCGGTCCACCCCTGGTGGCCGCTCAGATCTGTGTCTGGCCGCCGTTGATCTCGTAGACGGAGCCGGTGACGAAGGAGGCTTCGTCGGAGAGCAGGAACTCCACCACCGCGGCCACTTCCTCCAGGGTGCCGGGCCGGTTCATCGCCGTCTTGGCGGCGATCGTGGCGCGCACCTCGGGCGGCAGCGCCTGGGCGGACGGTCCGTCGATCGGGCCGGGTGCGACCGCGTTGATCCGGATGCCGCGCCGGGCGTACTCCACCGCGGCGGACCTGGTCAGCCCGACGATGCCGTGCTTCGAGGCGGCGTAGGCGGCCCGCCCGGCGTGTGCCATCACCCCCGCGGTGGAGGCCATGTTGACGATCGCGCCGCCGCCCCGGCCGACGAAGTAGGTCAGTTCGGCCTTCATGCTGTGGAAGATCCCGGTGAGGTTGACGTCGATGACCCGCTGCCACTGCGCCGGGTCGATCTCGTGGAGGTCGACGAGCTGCGGGGTGACGCCGGCGTTGTTGAAGGCGATGTCGAGCCCTCCGTAGGTGGCGACCGCGAACTCCACCAGCCGCTCGGTCTCTTCGAGGACCGACACGTCCGCGACGAAGGGTGTCGCCTCTCCGCCGCCGGCGCGGATCTCCCGGGCCACCCGCTCGGCGCTCTCCCGGTCGCGGTCGGCGACCACGATCCGGGCGCCGTCCCGGGTGAGCCGCTTGGCTCCCGCTTCACCGAGACCGGAGCCGGCCCCGGTGACGATGCCTGTCTTTGCGTTCACTGACACGATGAGTCTCCTTCTGGCCCGGCCGGGGGTTCCCGGACGGCGGAATTCAGTGCTGCGCGGCGGCTGCCGCGGGTGCCGCGGATGACACGGTGAAGACCGCGCCCGCCGGATCGGTGAGGACCGCGATCGTGCCGTGCTCCATCGCGGTGGCGGGCATCAGTACGCTGCCGCCGAGGCCGGTGACCGCTTCGGCCGCGTCGGCGGCGTCGGCGACGGCGAAGTACACGTCCCAGTAGGGCGGGACGGAGGCGGGCATCGCGGGCGGTCGCGGCAGCAGGCCGGCCCGGGGCCGGCCGTCCGACCGGAACGCGCGCCGCCGCAGCGGGCCTTCGGGTTCTGAGACGGTCCAGCCGAGGACCGAGCCGTAGAAGGCCGCGGACTTCTCCGGGTCATCGGTGATCAGCTCGCTCCAGGAGAAGGTGCCCGGTTCGGCCACGGCACCCGCTCCCTGGTGCGCGCCGGCCTGCCACACCGCGAACCGCGCGCCGCTGTGGTCGGCGAAGAGCGCCGCGCGGCCCGCGGTCCCGAGGTCGTGCGGTGCGCGCAGGACGCTGCCGCCCGCGACGGTGACCTTCTCGGCCGTCCGGTCGGCGTCGGCGACGTTGACGTACATCGTCCAGGCCGCCTGCTCGGTGTCCGGGTCGTGGCCGACCGCTGCCACCGGGCGCCCCCGGAGCAGGCCGGTCCTGCGGGCCGCCCCGGACGGTTCCCGGTAGGTCCAGCCGAAGAGCCGCCCGTAGAAGCCGGCGCCGGCGGGGTCCGGGGTGGTGAGCTCGACCCACGACGGCACGCCGTCCTCGTACGCCTCGATATCCATGGCCTCTCCTCGCTTCAGGTCGCGTGCCGCCGCATCCGGCAGCGTGTGTCAACCGTAGACGACTGTGTCAGTCGATGACAACTTTGCGAGTGGGTGACGTTCGTGTCATGTTATGCTCTGGGCCGTGAGAGATGCGGGAGCGCGACGGTCGGGTCTGCGGGAGGCGACGCGCCGGGCCGTGCAGGCCGAGATCGCGAACGCCGCGATGGCGCTCTTCATGGAGCAGGGGTACGAGGAGACGACCGTCGACCAGGTTGCCGCTGCGGTCGGCATGTCGGGGCGCAGCGTCTTCCGCTACTTCGCCACCAAGGAAGACATGGTCGTGGGCTCCATGCTGCAGGTCGGCCACGACCTGGCCGCGGCTCTTGAGGCGCGGCCGGCCGAGGAGCCGGCCTGGGAGGCGCTGCGCCGTGCGCTGGACGGACCGCTGCGGGCGCTGAAGGACGACGGCGGTGTCGCGCGCGCCAGGTCCACGCTGCTCGCCACCACCCCCTCGCTGCGTGCCGCCCAGCAGCAGAAGCACGCCCAGTGGAACGAACTCCTCGTCCCCGGTATCACCCCGCGGCTCGAAGGCCCCGCCGCGGCGCGGCAGTTGCAGGCCCGCGCCATCGTCGCCGCCGCGCTCGCCTGCCTGGACACGGCGGTGGACGCGTGGACCCGGCCGGAGAACGATCAGGAACTCGACGTGCTGCTCGACGCGGCGATCGCCGCGGTCCGCGGCTGATCCCCGCCGGAACCCGGCCTGCCAAGGGTCCGTTTACGTCCATCGGAGTGACGCGGGGCACAACCGATTTGTGCCGGTACGCCCGGGCGGGATGGAGTGAGGACACAACCGGTCCGGCGCCGTATCGCGGTGGCTGTCCAGCGAACCGGCCGGTCCCGCACACCCTGTGGAGGTCACGTGTCCTCATTCCGTCTGCCCGCCCGCTCCTCCTCGCGTACGTTCCGTGTGACGGTGACCGCGGCCGCGGCGATCGCGGCGGTCGCCGCGATCGCCGGCCTCACCAGCGCTTCCGGGGCCCCGGCCCCCGCCGCGGCCCAGGCCGCCGCGCCGAGCGGTTCCGCCCTGGAGTGGGTCGCGGTGAAGAGCGCCGACACCCAGCCGAAGACGCTGACGCTCGGGGCGAGTTGGGTCACCCACCTCGAAGTGCACCAGAGCGAGGACGGCAAGCCCGGCCGGACCATCGGGGACGGCAGCGCCAAGTGCTCGGTGGTGGACGTCACCTCGCAGGGCGCGATCACCCAGTGCCAGCGGGTGCTGCGCACCGCCGGCGGCGATCTGGCGCTGAGCGCGATGATCGACCGCTTCGGCGCGGGGCCGTACACGGGCGACTCGGCGATCGTCGGCGGCACCGGTGACTACGCGGGCGCCGGCGGCGAGGCGCGGATCACCCTGGACGGCAAGCTCGTCCGCTTCACGCTGCACCTGGACCGCTGAGCCGGATGACCCAGTACGCGACACCCGGACCGGTGCGGTGCCCGGCCGGTCCGGCCGCGGAGGCCGGGATCCGGCGCGGGGCGCGGGAGTTCCTCCTGCACCCCGGGACACCCGTCGAGGGTGACCGCACGGACCGGCTCGCCGCGGCGCTCGCCGGGATCGAGGCGACCGGCACCTACCGGCAGACCACCGCGGAACTGGCCCACGGCTGCCGGACCGCCTGGCGCAACCATGCCCGCTGCGTGGGCCGGCTGCACTGGAAGGCGCTGCGGGTGCTCGACCGGCGCGACGCGACGAGCGCCGAGGAGATCTTCGAGGCGTGCGTGGAGCACCTGCGGCTGGCCACCAACGGCGGCAGGCTCCTGCCGGTCATCACCGTCTTCGGCCCGAGCGGCCCGGAAAGCCCCGGGCCGCGCATCTGGAACCCCCAACTGGTCCGGTACGCCGGGTACGCCCGCCCGGACGCCGCCGTGCTCGGCGACCCGCTGCACCTCGGGATCACCGCGGCGGCCGAGGCGCTCGGCTGGCGCGGCGCCGGCACCGCCTTCGACATCCTGCCGCTCATCGTGCAACTGCCCGGTGAACAGCCGCGCTGGTTCGAGCTGCCGGCTGACGCGGTGCTCGAAGTCGACCTGGTGCACCCGGAGTTCGACTGGTTCGCGGAGCTCGGCCTGCGCTGGCACGCGGTGCCCGCCATCTCCGACATGGCGCTGGAGATCGGCGGGATCACCTACCCCGCCTGCCCGTTCAACGGCTGGTACGTCGGTTATGAGATCGGCGCGCGCAACCTCGCCGACGCCGACCGCTACGCCATGCTGCCGCAGGTCGCCGCCGGGCTCGGACTGGACATGAGCCGGGACGACACGCTCTGGAAGGACCGCGCGCTGGTCGAACTGAACCGGGCCGTCCTCCACTCCTTCCGGCAGGCCGGCGTCCACATGGTCGACCACCACACCGTGACCCGGCAGTTCGTCACCCACGAGGAACGCGAACGGCGCCGCGGCCGGGAGACCCCCGCCGAGCGGGACTGGATCGTGCCGCCGCTGTCCGCCTGCCTCACCCCGGTCTTCCCCCGCACGTACACCAGTTCACCGCAGTCCCCTGACTTCCACCGCCAGGAACCCGCGTGGGGTTCGGACCGCACCGCCGCACGCCCTGCCCCGTAGGGCGCGGCCGGCCGCCCGGCTCAGAGACCGAAGAGCCGTGCCGCGTTGTCGTGGCAGACCGCCCGCAGCCACGGCGTCCCGAGGCCGGTCCGTTCCAGCGCGTGCAGCGCTTCGGCATAGGGATAGGGGATGTTGGGGAAGTCCGTGCCGAGCAGGACCCGGTCCCCCAGGCCGCCGAGGCGGGGGAGCGCGCCGCGCGGGAAGGGCGCGTCCTCCTCGGCGAACGCGGTGAAGGCCATCGTGGTGTCGAGCATGACCCGGTCGTGGCGCTCGGCCAGGGAAAGGAACTCCTCGTACTCCGGCATCCCCAAGTGGGCGACGACCAGCGGCAGCCGGGGGTGCCGCGCGAGCAGCGCGGCGATCGGCTCAGGACCGGTGAAGGCGCCGGGCGCCGGCCCGGAGCCGCAGTGGGTCACCACCGGCACCCCGGCCTCGGCGAGCAGGCCCCACACCCCGTCGAGCAGCGGGTCGTTGGGGTCGAAACCGCCCACCTGCACATGGCACTTGAAGACCCGCGCCCCCTGGTCCAGGGCGCGCCGCACATCCTCGACGGCGCCGGGCTCGGCGAAGAACGTCGCGGTGTGCAGACAGTCCGGCGTCCGCGCGGCGAAGCCGGCCGACCAGTCGTTGAGCCACCGGGCCATACCCGGCTTGTGCGGATAGAGCATCGAGGTGAAGGCCCGGACCCCGAAGCCGCGCAGCACGTCCAGCCGCCGCTCCTCCGCCAGCCGGTAGGTGATCGGCCAGGGGCGCCCCACCAGCGGCCCGGCCGCGTCGAAGTACGCCCAGACCTTGGCCAGCAGCCGCTCGGGCATGAAGTGCGTGTGGATGTCGATCAGCGAGGGCAGCCCCATCGCGCGGCGCCAGTCGGCGACCTCGGCCGGCTCGGTCCCGGCGGCCACCGTCCCCGCGCCGCTGCTGTCACCGGCGGGCCCGGGGCTCCCGGCGTCCCCGTGCGGGCGGGCGTACTGCGTACCGGACGGCATGATCGCCACTCTAACCACCCGCCGGACGGGCGGGCCGGTGCGGTCAGACCGGCGGGACCGGCTCCCAGCCGGACCGGTCGCGCGGCTGCTCACGGGCCGGGGAGGCGGCCGGCACCCGCAGGATGCGCAGCATCGTGGTCTGCAGGGCCTCGCGCAGCTCCTCGTCGGTCAGGTCGACCAGATCGGGGAGGCTGTCGGTGACGGAGAACACCGCGTTGTAGGAGAGCCGTTCGGCGCCGGTCGGGTGCTCGCCGAAGAAGAGGGTGAGGCCCCGCAGCCGCAGCGACTCGGCGGTCCCGTCCTTGTCCGGCCGCTTGCTGTGCTTCGCGTCCGGGTCGGTCGAGGCCATCACCGCGTAGTGGCGGTTCTCCACCAGGAAGTCGACGAAGCCGGAGACCACATGGTCGATCCGGGCCCGCCGTCCGCGCATCGCCTCCGCCTGGTCGAGCAGGGCTTCCATCCGCAGGATGCCCGGCATCATCGCGGCGTGCAGGATGTCGTGCTTGGCCCGGAAGTGGTAGTACACGGCGGCCTTGGTCAGCCCCAGCTCATCCGCGATCATCTGCAGCGACGTGGCGGTGTAGCCCCGCTCGATGAAGAGCCGCTGGGCAGTCCCCAGGATCTGCTGCCTGGTCTGCTCGGCCTGCACCGCACGGGTCGACATGCCCTTGGCAGGCGTCGGCATGGATGTGTTCCTCCTTCGTGGCCCACATCACAGCATACAAGCTCGGGGCAGGCCACTCACCGGCCGATCGGCTAGCGATTCACTTGCCGCCTAACTAGTGACTCACCATACATCGGCTAGCGATTCGCTTGACGATCGGCAAGTGAAATGTCTAGCGTCGGCGGTGGCGTCCGAGATCCGCGACCGGCTGTGGAGATATCTACCCATGTCAAGCTATCTGTACCGACTCGCCCGGTTCGCGTTCCGGCGACGTCGGCTCGTTCTGGGGCTGTGGCTGGCTGCCGCCGTCGCCGCCATCGCCATCGCCCAGGCGAGCGGCGGCAAGACGAACGACAACTTCACCATTCCGAACACCGAGGCCCAGAACGCCTCCGACGTCCTCTCCGCGAAGCTGCCGGCCTTCAGCGGCGGCCAGAGCACGATCGTCTTCGCCACCCACGGCGGCGCCAAGGTCAGCGATCCGGCCGACAAGGCGGCGATCGAGAAGGCACTCACCACCATCAAGTCGGTGCCGCAGGTGTCCTCGGTGGTGGATCCCTTCACCGCCGACCTCGTCTCACCGAGCGGCAGCATCGCGCTCGGCCAGGTGCAGTGGTCGGCCAAGCCGCCCGACGTCAAGGACGCCGGCCTCGACGCGGTCAAGGAAGCGGTGAAGCCGGTCCAGGCGGCCGGCGTCCAGGTCGAGTACAACGGCAGCGTCTATCCGGGCTGGCGCACAGAGATCTCCGAAGTGCCCGAACTGATCGGCCTGATCGTCGCGTTCGTCATCCTGATGGTCACCTTCGGCGCCTTCGTGGCCGCCGGCATGCCGATCCTGGGGGCGATCATCGGCGTGGTCACCACCTTGATGGGCATCACGGCCGTCGCCTCGGTGGTCACGATCGCCTCGGCCTCGACCACCGTCGCGCTGATGCTCGGCCTGTCCTGCGGCATCGACTACGGCCTGTTCATCCTCTCCCGGCACCGCACCAACCTGCTCAACGGCATGACACCGGAGGAGTCGGTGCCGCTGGCCATGGGCACGGCGGGCAGTTCGGTGGTCTTCGCCGGCCTCACGGTGATCATCGCGCTCTGCGGTCTGACCGTGGTCGGCATCCCGTTCCTGACCGTCATGGGGGTGGCCGCCGCGGCGTCCGTGGCCGTCGCGCTGCTGATCGCGCTGACGCTGGTGCCCGCGCTGCTGGGCTTCGCCGGGCCGAAGGTGGCGCGGTTCACCCGCCTGCCGGTGCTCGGCAGGCGCGCGGAGAAGGTCGCCCGCCGGTCCGCCGCCGACCCGGAGAGCCCGGCCGGCGCGCGCTGGGCCCGATTCGTCGTCCGCAACCGGGTGCTCGTCCTGATCGGCGGCATCGTGCTGCTCGGCGTCCTCGCGATCCCGGCCACCCAGATCCAGCTCGGGCTGCCCAGCGGCGCCTCGCAGTCCAAGGACAACACCCAGCGCAAGGCGTACGACCTCACCACCGAGGGCTTCGGCGCCGGCTTCAACGGCGCGCTGCTGATCGTCGCCCAGGACGTCGACGGCGCGGCGGACACCCAGCAGATCGCCGGAGCGCTCGCCAAGGTGCCCGATGTCGCCAAGGTGACCCCGCTGGCGGCGAAGAACGACATCTCGCTGGTCCGGGTGATCCCGAAGTCCGGGCCGAACGACACGGCCACCGCCGATCTCGTCCACAAGCTCCGTGACGACCGGGCGGCCATCGAGGGCTCCACCGGCGCGCACATCCTGGTCGGCGGCACCACCGCGTCCAACATCGACGTCTCGTCGAAGCTCTCCGGCGCGCTGCCGGTCTTCCTGATCGTCGTGGTCGGCCTGGCGTTCGTCCTGCTGACCTTCGCCTTCCGGACGATCCTGGTGCCGGTCAAGTCGATCCTGGGCTTCCTGCTCTCGATGGCCGCCGCGCTGGGCGCACAGGTGGCGATCTTCCAGTGGGGCTGGGGCGAGCACATCTTCGGCATCACACCGTCCGAGACGATCAGCTTCCTGCCGATCATCATGCTGGCGATCATCTTCGGCCTCTCCAGCGACTACGAGGTCTTCGTCGTCTCGCGGATCAAGGAGGACTACACCAAGAACGGCGACGCCCGCCGGGCGGTCGAGCGCGGCACCGGGGTGTCGGCCCGGGTGGTCACCGCGGCGGCGCTGATCATGTTCTTCATCTTCGTCGCGTTCATGTTCACCAACGACCCCACCATCAAGGCGATCGGCTTCAGCTTCGCGGTCGGGGTCTTCCTCGACGCCTTCGTGGTACGGCTCACGCTGGTGCCCGCGGTGATGGCGATCGTCCGGTCGAAGCTCTGGTACCACCCGCGGTGGTTCGCCAGGTACGTCCCCGACCCCGACATCGAGGGGCAGCGGCTGGAGGACCGGCTCGCCGGCCATGAGCTGGAAACGGCGGGCGCCCCGGGCGGGCGGGGGCACGGCGACAGCTGACCGCCGGATACGCGGAACCGCCGGATCCCCTGCCGCATGCGGCAGGGGATCCGGCGGTTCGCGGCGAGGTCGGGTGGCCCGGCGGTTCGCGGCGAGGTCGGCGGGGTGATCCGGCAGTTCCGGGCGAGGTGGGCGGGTGACCCGGCGGCTCCCGGCAGGGTCAGCCGGCGACGTCCTCACCGGAGAACGCGCCCGCCATCCGGAGCCACCGGGCGGCCTCGTCCCTGCGGCCCTGGCGTTCCAGGGTGCGGCCCAGCATCAGGTGGGCGTAGTGCTCGACCGGGTCGCTGGCAATGACCGCCCGCAGTTCCTCCTCGGCCCGCCGCAGCTGCGCCGAGTGGTAGTACGCGCGGGCCAGCAGCAGCCGGGCCGCCACGTGCTCGGGGAACTCGGCGACCACGCCGAGCAGCAGCTTCGCTGCGTCCGCGTAGTGCTTCTCGGCGAAGAGCAGTTCGGCCCGCTGCCAGCGCTCCGCGGCGCTCTCCTGGTGGAGCGTGACCACCCCGCCGGCTCCCTCGGCCCCCTGGCCGCCGTCCGCGTCGAAGAGGTGGAGCGCGCCCACCCAGCGGTCGGCGGTGGGCTCGCCGTCGGGGCGGTAGCTGCTGAACCTGTCGGTCATGACGGCTCCTCTCCGGAGGCTTTGTTAAGAGTTCAACTACCTCAACGGAGGGTGTGCCGGAGCCTATTCCGCGGCGGTCGCCGACCGGTCGGGTACGGCTCCGGCGGGCCCGGAGATGCCGTGCACGATGAAGCGGGTGAGGGTGTCCACCGCCTCCTGCTCGGTGAGCTCGCGCCGGCCCGGCGGGCTGCCGAGGAGCCAGGTGAAGGCGAACTGCGACATCAGCGAGGTCATCGCCGAGGCCACCACCAACGGATCGCCCGGCAGTTCGCCGCCGCTGCCGCGGATGTGCTCCAGGTGGTCCGCGATGTCGTGCAGATTCGGCTCCAGCAGCAGCCGCAGCCGCTCGGAGAAGTGCTCGTCGACCATGGCGGCCTGGTACAGCGCCGTCACCACCGCCCGGTTGGCGCTGACGAACCGCCAGTACGCCGCGACATGCCACCGTACGGCCGCGGGATCGCTGAAGTCCGGGCTGTGGTCGGACTCCTCGACCCGCTCGTCGCCCGCCGCGAGCATGTCCACGAGCAGTGCTTCGAGCAGCTGTTCCTTGCTGCCGAAGTGGCTGTAGAAGGAGCCCGCCGCCCGCCCGGCCTCGGCGGTGATGTCGGTGATCTTCGCCTTGAGGTAGCCGGTACGGGCGAAGACCCGCTTGGCCGCTTCCTTCAGGGCGGCCTCGGTCTCGGCGGACCGCGCCTTGCGCCCGCCCACCGTTCCTGCGCCGGTCATCCCGCAGCCTTCCTGGGGTTCTTCGGTGGTCGCTGGTCTTCCGGGGGTTCTCCGGGCCTCCCCGGATCTCCCCGGATCTCCCCGGATCTGCCCGGATCTGCCCCCCGGATCTCCTCCCGGATCGCGGCCGGAGTCTGGCGGCCGGCCTTGCCCGGGACGTTAGCAGGGGGTAGCTTGAATCCGTATTCAGTGAATTATGATTCACTGAACGTCGATTCGCTACCTATGGAGGACCTCATGGACGCAGCACCGACCACCCAGGACCGCCCCGCCGTACTGATCGCGGGCGCCGGGCCGGCCGGCCTCGTCCTCGCCTGCGAGCTGGCCAGGCGGGGCATCGCGTACCGGCTGATCGACCGGGACGAGCGGTACTTCGCCGGTGCCCGCGGCAAGGGTCTGCAGCCCCGCACCCAGGAGGTCTTCGACGACCTCGGCCTGGCGGAACGGATACGCGAGCAGGGCGGCCCGTACCCGGCGATGCGCGCCTACCGCGGTGAGGAGGTGGTCTGGGAGGGCCGCATGGACGAGATCCGCGAGCCCACCCCCGGCGTCCCGTACCCCAACGCCTGGATGCTGCCCCAGTGGCGTACCGGCGCGCTGCTGCGTGAACGCCTCGCCGAGCTGGGCGGCGCCCCGGTGGAACTCGGCACCGAACTCCTCTCCTTCACCCAGGACGAGGACGGGGTGAGCGCGGTGGTCCGGCGGCAGGGCCGCGACGAGCGGATCCGGGCCGGCTACCTGGTGGGCGCGGACGGCGGCCACAGCGCGGTCCGCCGGGCGCTGGGCATCGGCTTCGCCGGGCAGACCCGCGAGGAGCAGCGGATGCTCATCGCCGACGTCCGGGCCGAGGGGGTGGACCGGGAGTTCTGGCACGTCTGGCCGGAGGGCACGGACGACCGCGACAGCTCTGGCGGCTCGGACAGCGAGGGGGGCGGCGGGTCCGCCTTCCCGCTCGGGCTCTGCCCGCTGGCCGGTACCGACACCTTCCAGCTGACGCAGCCGCTGCCGGCCGGCGCGCCCGTGCCGGAGGCGACGCCCGGGAGTCTCCAGCGGATGCTGGACGCGGCGGCGGGCCCGGGCCGGATCCGGCTGACCGAGGTGCTCTGGCACTCCCTGTTCCGCGCCAACATCCGGATGGCGGAGCACTTCCGCGCCGGACGGGTCTTCCTCGTCGGTGACGCGGCCCATGTGCACTCGCCGGCCGGCGGCCAGGGCCTCAACACCAGCGTCCAGGACGCGTACAACCTCGGCTGGAAGCTCGCCGCCGTCGTCGCGGGCGCGCCCGCCGGGCTGCTGGACACCTACGAGGAGGAGCGGCTGCCGGTCGCCGCGGCGGTGCTGGGGATCAGTACGAAGCTGCACGACAAGGGGGTGGCGGGTGCGGCGGACGCCCACCGCCGTGACGATCCGGCGCTCCACCAGCTCGGCCTCGGTTACCGCGCCAGCAGCCTGAGCCGCGAGGAACGGGCGGAGCCCGGGGCGGTGCGGGCCGGCGACCGCGCCCCCGACGCCCCGGGCAAGGGCGAGCGGGGGGAGACGGTCCGCCTCTTCGACCTCTTCCGCGGCCCGCACGCCACGCTGCTGGCGTTCGGCCCGCGGGCGGCCGGGGTGGCGGCGTCACTGGCCGGGCACGACGGACTCCGTACGGTGGCGGTCCAGGCCGCGGGCGAGACGGCGCCCGGCGGGGTCATCCCGTTCACCGACGCGGAAGGCCATGCCCGCCGCGACTACGGCCTCGCGGACACCCCGGACGCGGACGTCCTCCTGCTGGTCCGCCCGGACGGCTACCTCGCCCTCGCCCTCGACGCCACCCCCCAAGCCGCCGCCCGCATCCGCACCTGCCTGCCCCCGATCACCGCCCGCGCCTGACACGTACGCGCGCCTCTTGCCGCGCCTGACCGGGACGCGCGCTTCCGCTCGTTGGCCACCGCCGGCGCCTGGCGCGTGCACGCGCTTCCGGTCGCGCCTGACCGGGACGTGCCCTCCCGGTCGTCGGTCACCGCCGGCGACTGGCGCGTGCGCACGCTTCTTGTCACGGCTCACCGCGTGCGCCGCGCGCGTGTCCTGGCCCCGGTCACCGCCGGCGACTGGCGCGTGCGCGCGCTTCCGGTCGTCGGTCGCCGTCCGCGTCTGAGCAGGGAGCGCGCCCCTGCCGTCCGCCGGGCCGGTTGGTCAGTGGGTGCTGTGGCCGAGGGGGTCGAGGTGGGCGGGGGTGGCGTCGTCGGACGTGGTGGATTCGCTCAGCGAGCGCCAGCGCTCGTCCTCGGCGAGCAGCGCGCGGCCGGCCGCGGTGGCGTACGCGTAGGCGTCGACGCCGACCAGCAGCCGCAGCGGGGGCTCGTCGAGCGCCACCACGTCGAGCACCAGCCGGGCTACTTTCGCCGGGTCGCTGGCGGCCGTCGACTCGCCGTCGTGCAGCGCGGCCATCACACCGACGGTGGCCGCGTACTCCGGCCGTACCGGGTCGACCCGCATCGAGGACCCGGCCCAGTCGGTCGCCATGCCGCCCGGTTCGAGCACCGTGACCTTGATGCCGAGCGGGCCGACCTCCGCGGCGAGGACCGAGGAGAAGCCGCCGACCGCCCACTTCGCGGACTGGTACGCCGACAGCCCGGGGGTCGCCAGCCGGCCGCCGACCGAGGAGACCTGGATGATGTGCCCCGACCCCTGCTCGCGCAGCACGGGGAGGGCGGCCTGGGTGAGCCGGACGACGCCGAAGAGATTGGTGTCCACCTGCGCCCGGAAGTCGTCGAAGCCGGCGTCCTCCACCGAGGAGACATTCGCGTACCCGGCGTTGTTGACCAGCACGTCGAGCCGGCCGAAGCGGTCCACCGCGGTACGGACCGCCGCCGTGACCTGCTCCTGGTCGGTGACGTCCAGCGGGACGACCGCGATCCGGTCGCCGTACTCCGCGACGAGGTCGTCGAGCGACTCCGGCGAGCGCGCCCCGGCCACCACCTGGTGACCGGCCCGCGCGGCGGCGCGGACGATCTCGCGGCCCAGACCGCGGGAGGCCCCGCTGACGAGGAAGACGGAAGACATGGGGAGGCTCCGATCGGAAAAGTTATCTACTAACCGGTTGATTAGTTCCTCTTCCATCTGACACCTCGGCCCGAGGTCTGTCAACTATCCGTTTGGTTGATAGGGTGGCCGCATGACCAGGGACGCGGAGGCGACCCGCCGCCGCCTGCTGCGGGCCGCGACGGAGGAGTTCGCCGCCTACGGCATCGCCGGCGCCAGGGTGGACCGGATCGCCGCGGCGGCCCAGAGCAACAAGGCGCAGATCTACCACTACTTCGGCAGCAAGGACGGCCTCTTCGACGCGGTCTTCGACGCCATGTGCCGGGAGACGGTGAACGCCGTCCCGATCGACCCCACCGACCTCCCCGGCTACGCGGGCCGGCTCTTCGACTCCTTCGAGGCCCGCCCCTGGATGCAGCGCCTCGCCACCTGGTACCGCCTGGAACGCGCCGGTACCGGCACCCTGCTGCCGGTGGTGGTCGAGAGCAACGCGGCCAAGATCGAGGCGGTGGCCGCCGCCCAGCGCGACGGCCTGCTGCCCACCCGCTTCACCGCCGCCGAACTCCTCGGCCTGGTCCTGCACCTGTCCGGCTTCTGGAGCTCCAACACCCCGGAGTTCGACGCCCGCCTCGACGCCCGCCTCGGCGACGACACCACCGGCCGCCGCCGGCAGGTCGTCACCGAAGCGGTCGCCGCCCTGCTCGGCTGACGTCCCGGCCGCTGCCCCGCGGCCGTGGCCGCACCGCGGCGGCGCGGTCCGCTACGACGCCCGGCTCGCCGAGGTCCTGCGGTATCTGCTGCGCGCGGAGTGCCACACGCAGGAGGCGACCACCACGGTCGGCCAGAACGCCTGCGCCGACGTCACCACGCGCTCGGCGGTGCCGACCGCGCCGTCCAGTTCCAGTTCGATGAGGAACCACAGCGCGCCCACCCACATCGCCGCGCTCGCCGCGATGGACGGCGCAAGCCGCAGCCCCCACGGCGCCCGGCGGCTGCGCCGGACGGCCAGCACCGGCCAGATCGCCAGCATGGTGAACCCCACCCCGACCACCCACCCGTGCGGCAGCGAACCGCCGCTGCGCGGCGCGGGGAAGACGGTCAGCAAGATCGCCGCCACCCCGCCGCCGGCCAGGCTCAGCCGCCCGGCCGGGGAGGCCGCCCGCAGCCCCCAGGCGGTCGCCAGATAGCAGGTGCCCACGATGATCAGCGTCCCGGTCAGCACCCAGTGGCCGGACGGGGGACCGGCGGCCAGGACGCTGATGGTCTGCCGGACCGGGCTGTAGCCGGGCTCTTCGAGCAGCGCCGCGGTGGTCCATCCGACGATCAGTACGACGGGTGCACACCCCGACGAGACCAAAGCCCACCAGGTGACAAGTCGCATTAAACCACCGTAAAACGACCATCTCCTCCTACGCTTCCGCACACGCAGGGCAGGCGCTACGTGAAGTGGTCCGGTGCGCGGAGCGTCACCCGGCGGGGTGCCAGCCCAGTGCCGGGCCGAGGCCGGTGGCGATGTCGGTGAGGATCTGCACGTAGTCGTCGTGGTCGAAGGTGAAGGGCAGCGCGAACGCCACCTCGTGGATCTCCTGGAACGCGGGGTGCGCGTGGAGCCGCTCGGCGATCTCCGCGGAGGTCCCGACGAGGTCGGGCGCGAACAGCATCCGCGCCGGGCCCTGCGGGGAGGCGGTCCGCGGGGTCCGCTGCCGCGCGTACTCCTCGTACTTGGCGCGCTGCGCCGGTGTGGCGGAGTCGGTGGGGATGACGACGAGCCCCTGCGAGACGCGGGCCCGGTCACCGTCCGGGTGGTGGGCGCGGAAGGTGCGGATGTGCGAGAGCTGGATCGCGGCGAAGTCCTCGGACTCCTCGGCCTTGACGACGCTGCTGGTCAGGAAGTTCATCCCGTGCTCGCCGGCCCACTGGGCCGACCGCAGGCTCGCGCCGCCGTACCACATCCGGCTCCCCAGCCCGGCGGAGTACGGCTGGACGCGGTCGGAGAAGACCTCGAAGCCCTCGGTCCCGGCGTCGTCGGTGGCGGGCTCGCCGCGGACGAAGCCCAGCAGTCGCCGGACCCGCTCGTAGCTGAAGTCCTCGATGGAGGCGGTGTCCGGGTAGAGCGCGTCCTTGACCCGGTCGTAGTGCATCGGCGGGCCGACGCTGATCCCCGGGTTCAGCCGGCCGCCGGAGAGCAGGTCGACGGTCGCCAGGTCCTCGGCCAGCCGCAGCGGGTTCTCCCAGCCCAGCGGGATGACCGCGGTGCCCAGTTCGATCCGGCTGGTGCGCTGGGTGGCCGCGGCCAGTACGGCGACGGGCGAGGAGATGCCGTACTGCAGATGCCGGTGGCGCACCCACGCGCTGTCGAAGCCGAGGCGTTCACCCAGCTCGATGATCTCCAGGGTGGATTCGTGTCCCCGCCGGGGATCGGCCTCGTCGAACAGCCCGATGGTCAAGAACCCGAGCTTCCGCAGCGGTTCCGAGGTCAGCGGCACTTGGCTCCTCCATCGTCCAGGGCATCCTCTGCGTCCTCTGCGTCCTCTGCCGGATACCAACCGCTCCGATGATCGCAGGTCTCCCCCGGGCCGGTCCGACCGCCCCGGACCCCGGGGCGCCTCAGACGCGGGGCGCGCCGCTGCCGCGGACGGTGCCGTCGGGCGGGTCGTCGTGGGCCGGGACGGGCCCCGCGTCCGAGGGGGCCGCCGGGTGGGCGCGGGCGCCGATGACCCGGGTGCTCGCCCGCCTCGTCCCGGTGGTGGCGAAGGGGGAGTAGCGCGGCACCCAGCGCAGCAGCGCACCGGCCGCCGCGATGCCCACCGCGCCCATGATCGCGATGCCGGCCGCCAGACTGCCGAGCGTCGCCGCGGCCGATACGACCAGCGGGCCGCCGGCGCTGCCGGAGTCCGCGCACAGGCGCCACACCCCGAGGAACTGCGAGCGGGTCTGCGGCGGGGCGACATCCGCGCCGAGGGTCATCAGGATGCCGCTGCCGATCCCGTTGCCGAAGCCGATCAGCATCGCCACCACGGTCAGCGAGGCCAGGCTGTGGGTCAGCGGCAGCGCGGCCTGGGCGCCGCCGAGCACCAGCATGGAGGGCACCGCGATCCACAGCCGGCCGGCCCGGTCCATGATCCGGCCCGACGGATAGAAGGTCAGGGTGTCGATCAGCCCGGCGATGCCGAAGACCACGCTGGTGGAGGAGGGGCTCTGGCCCAGGTGTTCGGCCCACAGCGGCAGTACCGTCTGCCGGGTGGCCCGGACCGAGCCGACCAGCAGCACGGCGAGGCCCAGGGTGAGGAAGACCTTGCGGTTCTCGCGCAGCACCGAGCGCACCGGTACGGGCTTGCGCTCGGTGGCCGCGGCCGGGTCGGCGACATCGGGGACGGTGAGCAGGACCACGGCGGTCACCGCGGTGGTCAGCAGCGCGAGCCAGTAGATGTCGCGCACCGGCCGCCCGGTCAGGACGGCGGCGCCCAGGAACGGTCCGACGAAGGCGCCCACCCGGGACATCCCGCCGAGCGTCGACAGGGCCCGCGCCCGCAGCCCCGGCGGTACGACCTCGGTCAGATACGACTGCCGGGCCAGGATGAAGACCGCGTTGGACGCCCCGGTGAGGGTGACCGCGAGCGCCAGTTCCCAGATGTTCCTGGCCAGTGCGCAGGCGGTGAGCGTCACCGCGGTGACGCCCGAGGCCACCAGCATCGCCTTGCGGTCACCGAGCCGGGCGGCCAGTGCCCCGGCCGGCACGTCCCCCAGGATCTGCCCGACCCCCAGCAGTGCGAGGATCAGCCCGGCGGCGCCGACGCCCGCGCCGAGCGCCCGGCCGCTGAGCGCCAGGACCGGGGCGAGCGCGCCCATGCCGGTCTCGAAGATCAGCACCGGCAGGAACACCGCCGGGATCAGGCTCTTCAGGGAGACCGGGCCGGACCCGGGAGGGGACGCCGGACGCGACGCGGGATGCGAGTTCACCTGCTGATGCCAACCTTCGTGCCGACGGCCTCCGGATCAGGGAGCCGCCGCCTCGGGTCCGCCGCAGCCCGTGGTTCATTCAACAACAACCCCCTGCGGGCCCCGGCCGCCCCCCGGGCACCGGACCTCGCCGGTCAGCGGGTGATGGTGGCCGTCAGCCGGGCCGCCGCCTGCGCGCGGGCCTCCTCAAGCACCGCGAGCAGCACCGTCTTGCTGGAGTTGCGGTCGCGGACGTCGCAGAGGATGACCGGTGTGGTCGGATCGAGGTCCAGCGCCGCCCGCACCTCCTGGCTCGTACAGTCCAGTTGCCCGTCGAAGCAGTTGACCCCTACGGCGAACGGGATCTTCCGGGCCTCGAAGAAGTCGATCGAGGCGAACGACGCGTCCAGCCGGCGGGTGTCCGCGAGGACCACCGCGGCGAGCGCGCCGGTGGCCAGGTCGTCCCACATGAACCAGAACCGGTCCTGGCCGGGCGTACCGAACAGGTACAGCACCAGCTCCGGCGCGATGGTGATCCGCCCGAAGTCCATGGCGACCGTGGTCGACGCCTTGCCCTCGACACCGGACAGGTCGTCGACGCCGAGGCTCGCCGAGGTCATGCGCTCCTCGGTCTGCAGCGGGGGCACCTCGCTGACCGAGCCGACCATGGTGGTCTTCCCCACGCCGAAGCCGCCCGCGATCAGGATCTTCAGCGCGGTCGGCATGACCGGCTCAGAGTCGACGGATACCATGCATCACCCTTTCGATGAGTTCCACGCTCGGCTGGTCCTCCTGTCCGGGCGGTGCCTGGACCAGGATGAGCGAGGCGTTGAGCAGATCCCCGCAGAGGATCTTCACCACGCTCACCGGCAGGTCCAGATGTGCGGCGAGTTCGGCGATCGCCACCGCGCGGTTCCGGCAGAGTTCGAGTATCTGGGTCGATTCCGGCTCCAGATGGTCATGGTCGAACCCGTGCGCGGACCGCGCGGCAATCAGCGTGATCAGTGTGAAGTTGTGGCGGCTGTGACGCGTACGCCCGCCCGTGATGGCGTACGGCCGCAAGTGCCGCCCTGTCTCCGCACCGTCGAGCCACCGGGGCTCAGGCATCCTGAATGTGACTACCGGACGGGGTCTGCACGCGAGGTGCGGCACTCAGGTACTGGCCGACCTGCTTGACGATCGTGCCCATCTCGAAAGCCATCATCCCCACGTCGACCCCTTCGGTGGCGATGGCGGCCAGCCGGGCACCCCGGCCCGCCGCCGTGACGAAGAGGAAGGCGCTCTCCATCTGGACGACCGTCTGCTGGACCTCTCCGCCGTGGAAGTGGCGTGCCGCGCCACGGGCCAGGCTGTGCATGCCGGAACCGACCGCGGACAGGTGCTCGGCGTCGTCCCGACGCAGGTCCTTCGACTTGCCGATGAGGAGGCCGTCCCCGGACAGCACGATGGCACAGCGGATCTCCGGAATCCGGTCCACCAGCCCGTCGAGGAGCCAGTCCAGCTGAGGACCGGGTTGTACCTGCTCAGTCATTGCGTAACATTCCCTCACGGTTGGTTGGCACCCGAGCTCCTTGAATCCGACGGCCGGCCGTCTCTTCTGCCTGGCTCGTCGGCTTCGGACATCCGGGCCCGCTTCAGCCCCTCCTGAATGGCGATCATCGCGCGGGCGGACGCGTCGGGGGAGATGACTCCCTGGTCTCCGTCCGGCCCGCCCTGCGTGTATTCCGCCTCCCTGCGCAGCTGCTGTGCGAGGCTCGCGCCCCGGGTCCGGTGCGGCAGGACCTGAGGGGTGGTCAGTGGGCGATGGGTGTGCTGAGCGTCCCCGGGCGCCGGCGGGGGTGGTGCCGACTGCGGTCCTGGACGCCCGGCACCCGGTGCCGGATACCCGCTTCGCGCCGCCTCGGGGCCGGCGTATCCCGGGGGCGCCTGGGTTTCCCGTGGCGCATGGGATGCGGGGTGTTGCTGGGGGGATGCCGCCCACTCGGCCGGTCCGTTGGCCGCGGGGGTGGGATGGTCCGACGCGGCGGGCAAGAGACCTGCACCTCCGTACTCGGGAAAACCGCTGTGGTCCGGGAGGCGGGCGTGCACGGGGGAGTACACCTCGCCGGCCGCCGGGATCGCCGGGCCGCCGGCCATGCCGCCGCCGACACTGCCCCCGCCGACGCTGCCACCGACACCGCCGCCGACACTGCCGCCGACGAGGCTGCCGGCCAGTCCGGCCGAGCTGCCGCCCTGGCTCACCTGACCTGCCGCGCTGCCGGCCGCGACCGTCGGCCGGGGGCCGTCCAGCGGGGTCACGCCGGCTGCCGAGGCCGCCGACCTGAGCTGGTCGAGCACCGGCGAGTCGACCTCTTCGAGCAGCGCCGACGGCAGCAGGACGACGACGAGCGTCCCGCCGTAGACGGACTCGCGCAGCTCCACCTTGATCTTGTGCCGCTCGGCCAGCCGGGAGACCACGAAGTGGCCGAGCCGCGGGTCCTCGCTCAGCGCCGCCATGTCCAGCTTCGGCGGGTTGGCGAGCAGGTGGTTCGCGTGGTCGAGCATGTCCTGCGGCATGCCGAGGCCGTGGTCCTCGACGTGCACGACCAGGCCCTTGCCCACCTTCGTCGCGCTGACGAACACCTGGGTGTCCGGCGGCGAGAAGCTGGTGCCGTTCTCGATGAGCTCCGCGAGGAGGTGGGTGACGTCCGCCACCGCCCGCCCGGCCAGCGCGAGATGCCGGTCCGCGGGCAGGTTCTTCACCTTGACGCGGGTGTAGAGCTCGGTCTCCGCGACCGCGCTGCGCATCACGTCGATGATCGAGACGGGAGCGCTGATCCGGCGGCTGGGCGGCGAACCGCTGAGGATCACCAGGCTCTCGGAGTGCCGCCGCACGCGCGTGGCGAGGTGGTCGATCCGGAAGATGTCCTTGAGCAGGTCCGAGTCCTCGTGCTTGCGCTCGAGGTCGTCCAGCAGCGATATCAGGCGGTGGATCAGGATCTGGGTGCGGCGGATGAGCTGGCCGATGACCTTCTCGGTGCCCTCCCGGCCGCGGGACTGGCGCACCGCGGTCTCGGCGGCGACCCGGCCGAGCTGGTCGATGGCCGCCGCGAGCCGTTCCACCTCGTCGCCCGGCTGCCGGCCGAGCGGGGCGAGTTCGGCCGGGTCGATCCGCTCGCCGCTCTCCACCCGGGCCAGCAGCTGGGGCAGCCGTACGCCGGACAGCTCTTCGGTGTGCTCCTGCAGCAGGGAGAGCCGGCGCAGGGTCGAGCGCCGGGCCCGCAGGCCGAACACCGCGCAGCCGATCAGGGCGACCAACGTCCCCGCGGTGCCCGCGAGCGCCTTGAGCAGCGCGTCGTCGGCGCGGTTCGAGGCGCTGCCGGCCAGGTCGGCCAGCGAGTCGCCGTCCAGGCTCTGCAGGTCGTCCGCGACCGCGGCGGCGGCCGGCGGCCAGCTCGCGGCGAGCTGGGAGACGTCCACGCGCTGCCCGGAGGCCACCGCCTCCTCGACCCGGTTCACCGTGCCGAACTCCGCGCTGTCGGTGATCCGCGCGTAGGTGGTGGCGGTGCCTCCCGGCAGGTCGCCGACGTTCAGGCCGGTGCGGTACTCCCGCTGGACCGCCAGGTACTGGGCGAACTGGGACCGGGTCGCGGCGGACAGGCCGCCGCCGGGCAGCGCGCCGGCGAGGACGGCGTCCTCGCGCGAGAGCATCTCGGTGATCTGGACCAGTGACGCCGTGGCCGCGCCGCCCCGCGCGAAGCGCCCGTCGCCGCTGCGCACGGAGGTGGTGAGCAGGCCGGTGCCGTGCGCGATCGTGTCGGTGAAGTACTGGAAGGCGTCCGTCGTCGACAGGGTGCGCCCGTCGATCGACTTGCGGCGCTCGGGCAGGAAGACCAGGGCGTCGTCGAGCGACTTGGCCGAGCGCCGCAGCGTCGCCGAGTCCAGCCCGGCCGGAGAGCTGCGGCGGTACTCCTGGACGGCGGCGTCGGTCCTCTTGCGGGCGTCGGCCAGGGCGTTGCGGGCGGCCGGGGTGCGGCTCGCCTGCCAGGCCGTGGTGAGCCGGCGTTCGGTCTGCAGCCGGGAGAGCACGTCCTGCGCCGGGCGGGCGACGGACGAGGCCCGCTGCGCGTCGGTGTGCAGCCGGGTGTGGGTGTCGACGAGGCCGGCCGCTGTGTAACCCCACAGTGCGCCGAGGCAGACCGCGGGAACGACGAAGGGCAGGCCCAACGAGAATCGGAGAGATCTACGCGGAGCGGATCGATGACGTGTCCGCTGGTCGCGGGTGCCTGGCATCTGATTCCTCGTACGGCAGCGGGGCGCTGGTGTCGGTAGGGACGGTGCGAAAAGTGCCGGTCTTTCCTCCGGAGCGGCGGCTCGACGCGCCGTCATCGTGATCGAATACCGGGCAGACCTTATCAGGATCGTGTCGGACCGTCAGCGTTCGCTCACAGTAACTGCCCCCCGATGAAGGGCAGTTGATGACGAGATGTCCGGACAGGAAAAGGGGCCGGGGCCGGCGGTTCTCCCGGCCCGCCGGCCCGGCGTTTCACAGCAGCGCGAGGAGCTTGGGTGTGTACAGGGCGCCCGCGGTGGCGATGCCGGCGACCATGTCGAAGTAGATGGAGGTGAGTTCGGGATCCGTCTGGACGGCACGCAGCAGTGACAGACGCTGCTCGTGCGGCGCGAGGTGGGCGACCGCGAGGGTGGATTCATAGCCGGGACCCAGCGCGCTGTCACGCTCCGTGGCGAACTCCTTGAGCGCGGTGTCGAGTTGGGCCGGATCGCCGTCGAGCCGGCCGGTCAGCCGGGCCACCAGGGCCTCGACCTGGCCGAAGGCGTCACTGATCCCGCGGGCGGTGATCGAGTCCTTGTGGTGGCCCGCGTCGCCGACCAGGACCCAGCCGGGACCGGTCGCCTGCCGGAAGTAGTTCTGCTGGTCGCCGGTGCCGCGCAGCCGCTCGGCGGGTTCCTTGTCCGCGAGCCGTTCGTACAGGGAGGGGGCGGCGGTCCGCACCTGCTCCAGATAGGCGCGGCGGGCGTCGGTGCGCACCTCCTCGAAACGGGCCTGCGGGAAGTAGGCGAGGACGAGGGTGAGGCCGTCGTTGGTCGGCACCGCGGCGGTCCAGCTGCCGGGTGCCTCGTACAGCTCCAGGTCGGCCGGCACGTCCTGCCAGTACGTGTAGTACGCGCAGGTCAGCCGGTCGTCCGCGACGGTGTACGGTGCTTCGGCCAGCCTGGCGACGGTCGAGCGCATGCCGTCGGCGCCGATCACCAGGCGGGCCTGTTCGGTGAAGGAGCCGCCCTGCCACCGGCCTTCGACACCGGTGACGCGTCCCGCGTCGTCGCGCAGCAGGCCGGTCACCTGGCAGCGGTCGCGCAGTTCGACGCCGGCCGCCACGGCCGCGCCGGCCAGGATCGCGTCGAGCACATGGCGGCGGGGGGCGAGGCCGGCGCGCTGTCCCGCCACGCCCCGCGCGCAGCCTTCGAGCCGGACGTCGGCGAGTTCGTAACGGGTGCGGTCAAGGGGCGGGCATCCCGTCGCGCGGACCTGCTCCAGCAGGCCCCAGCGGGCCAGGGCCGCGACGCCCGGCTGGTGGATGAGGTGGGTGGAGAGGGTGTCGGTGCCGGAGGGCGCCTTGTCGAGCAGGAGTACCCGGTACCCCGCGCGGGCGAGCAGCATGGCGGTGGGCGCACCGGCGCAGCGCGCGCCCACCACGATGGCGTCGAACATGAAGCCTCACAACAGACGTCGGGTGGTTGGGTGTTGTGGTGATGCCGCTCGGACGTCCGGTTCAGCGGGAGCCGAGTTCGGTGAGCAGCGCCAGGCGGTCGATCTTGCCGTTGGGGTTGAGCGGCAGCTGGTCGAGGACGGTGATCCGGCGGGGCAGCATATAAAGGGGCAGCCGGTCGCCCAGCACCGCGTAGAGCCGGTCCGGGGTGCAGCCGGTGCCGCTGACCGCCGCCGCCAGCTCCGGCTCACCGTCGGAGGTCGGCACTGCGAGGACGACCGCCTCGCGTACGCCGGGCTGCTGCCGCAGCACCGCCTCGATCTCGCCGAGTTCGATGCGGTGGCCGCGCAGTTTCACCTGGTGGTCGGTGCGTCCCAGGTGGACAAGACAGCCGTCCCGCATCGCCACCCGGTCGCCGGTGCGGTACCAGTGCCGGTCGGTCACCGGCCCCTCGGCGAACGGCTGGTGATCGGGCGTCAGAAAGCGGCCCGCGTTGTTCCCCGGGTCCTGGTAGCCGGGGAAGCGCAGCGGGCCGCGGACGAGCAGTTCGCCGCTGTCGCCGGGGAGGCCGTTCTCGTCCAGCAGCAGGAAGTCCATGCCGGGGTAGCAATTCCCGATCGGCGCGGTGCCGTTGGGGGTCTCGGGCCAGGTGTCCGGGTCGTCCGGCAGCCGGTAGGCGGTGCAGGAGATGGTGAGTTCGGTCGGGCCGTAGAGGACCTCAAGCCGGCTCGCCGGAGCCGCGGCGCGCCACTCCCGGGCCGCCGCCAGGGTCAGCGGTTCGCCGCCGAAGACGCTCCACCGCAGCGTGGGCATGCAGCCGGGGGTGAGCGTGCCGAGACGGGAGGCGAAGGAGATCAGCGACGGTACCGAGAACCAGTGGGTGAGCCGCAGATTGTTGATCGTCCGCACCGGCGACAGCAGTTGCCCGCGCATCGGCACCACCAGCGTGCCGCCGCCGGCCCAGGCGACGAACAGGTCGTGCACCGAGCCGTCGAAGGTCAGCTCGAAGGTCTGCGAGAGCCTGCTGCCCGGCCCGATGCCGTACCGGGGGGCGACCTGGTCGAGGTAGGCGGAGATGTTGCGGTGCAGGATCGGCACGCCCTTGGGGGAGCCGGTCGAGCCGGACGTGAAGATGATGTACGCCACGTCGTCCGGGCCTGCCTGCCGGTAGGGCAGGTCGGGCGCAGGCTCCTTCGCCAGGGCGGCCACCTCGTCGGGACCTGCGGTGACCACCGGCACCCCGAGCCCCGCGCCGTCCCCGGCGGCGTCGGCCAGGATCACCTCAAGACCGGCGGATTCCACGATGGCGGCCGTACGGGCCGGCGGGTGCTCGGGGTTGAGCGGCACGACGGTGGCGCCCGCGCGCAGGATCGCCAGATAGCCGGCGTACGCGGTCACCGAGCGGCTTGCCAGCAGCCCGACCCGGCGCGGCGGGGCGCCGCCGGCCGCCGTGATCAGCCGGGCGGTGATCCGCTCGGCCAGGTCCCGCAGTTCGCGGTAGGTCAGCCGGTCCTTGTCCACCTCCAGGGCGCCGGCGTCCGGGTACAGGTCCGCCGAGCGGGCGAACCTGTCGTACGCGGTCTGCGGGTCGCTCATCGGGCTCCGGCCCCCAGCGACCGCGTCCACGCCCGCAGTTCGCCGACCGTGCGCAACGCGCCGAACTCCTCCGGATCGACCTCCTCGCCGGACTCCTTGGCGAGTTCGACGAGTATCCGCAATTTCGCCAGCGAGTCGATGCCGATCTCGGCGAGCGTCGAGCCGTCGTCGAAGCCGGTCCGCGCGTGCTCGCGCAGCATCCAGGCGGCCAGGTCCGTACCGTCCGCGGCGTGCTCCTCACCCGGCCAGTAGCGCTTGGTCTGCCACGGGTAGCGGGGCAGCGGCACGAAGCGGCCGGGTTCCCCGAACACGGTCTCCCAGTCCAGGTCGTCGCCCCTGCGGTAGCCGTCGGCCACGCCCGACAGGGGCACTCCGCTCACGCCCGCGCCGCCGGTGAGCGCCGCCGCCATCTCCTCGTGGCTGGTGCCGATGACGGCCAGCCGGTGCTGGTGGTGCTGGCGGCGGGTGGCCGCGCTGAAGCAGATGTCGCGCAGCGCGTACCCTGCGCCCTGCCCGCCGGGTCCGAGGTACTCGGCGTACGACCTGGCCAGCGCCTCCAGTGCCGCGGGGCTGCGGGCGGAGAGCACCAGTACGTACCGGGTCCCGTCCGGCTCCGGTTCCGCGGCCGGTCCGGGGACGGGTACGGCGGTGTCGGCCTGCCGGATCACCACATGGGCGTTGAGGGCCGAGGAGCCCTGCCCGGAGATCCCGGCGACGGCCGGCCGGTCCAGCTCCGGCAGGTCCTGGAGCTTGCCCGGTACCACCAGGGGGAGTTCGTCCCAGGCGACCCGCGGGTTGGGGGTGCCCAGGTGGAGGCTGCCGGGGACCTGGTGGTGTTCGAGGCAGAGCACCGCCTTGATCAGCCCGGCCATGCCGCCGGCCGCCTCCGCGTGCCCGATGTTGGTCTTGACCGAGCCGACCAGCAGCGGCCGGTCCGCCGGCCGGCCGGCGCCCAGCACCGTGCCGAGCGCGGCGAGTTCGAGCGGGTCGAGGGCGGGTGAGCCCGAGCCGTGCGCCTCGACGTAGTCGACGTCGGCGGGGTCCACGCCGGCGTCCTCGTAGGCCCAGCGCAGCACGGAGAGCTGCCCGGCCAGCGACGGGTTGAGGACGGTGTCGCTGCTGCGGCCGTCGTTGCCGACGGCGCTGCCCTGGATGACCGCGCGGATCCGGTCGCCGTCGGCGATCGCGTCCGCGAGCCGTTTCAGGACGACGACCCCCACCGCGTCGCTCGGCGCGTGGCCGTCGGCGTCCGCGGCGCCGAACTTGCTGCGCCCGTCTGCCGCCATGCTGCCGGCCTGGGTCATCACGACGCCCTCGTCCGGGCGCAGGGTGATGTTCACTCCGGCGGCCAGCGCCAGCGGCGTCTCGCCGGCCCGCAGGCTCTGCACCGCCTGGTGGACCGCCACCAGCGAGGAGGAGCAGGCGGTGTCCACCACGACGCTCGGGCCGCGGAAGTCGAAGACATGGGAGAGCCGGGCGGGTATCAGTGAGCGGAAGTTGTTCAGCTGGGCGGCGCCGGCGCCCTCCAGGCCCTGCCGGAGGGCGAGTTCGAGGTAGTCGGCGCGGCCGTTGCCGACGAAGACCCCGGTCCTGCTCCCCTCCAGCAGGTCGGGGCGCTGCCCGGCGTCCTCCAGCGCCTCCCAGGCGGTCATCAGCAACAGCCGCTGCTGCGGGTCGAGTTCGACCGCCTCGGTGGAGGACATTCCGAAGAATTCGGCGTCGAAGCCGGCGATGTCACCGAGATAACCGGCGCGCCGGCTGGCTATCCGCCCCGGCCCGGGGTCGGCGGAGTGCAGGATGTCCACGTCATAGCGTTCGGGCGGCGTCTCGCTCGTGGCGTCCACGCCGTCCCGTAGCAGGGTCCAGAGTTCGTCGGTGTCCGAGGCGTCGGGGAGGCGGCAGGCCATGCCGACCACTGCTACCGACCGATGGTCCATGTTCGGCCCGATCATGGGATATGACTCCTTCGATGCTCGCCGCTGTGCGCACGTGGTGGCGCGGTTGACCTTGCCGCACGGAACTGAGAACGGCCTCACGGGTCTCGCTGGGGCGGCGCCTGCGGACATCCCCCGCCGTCCGCACGCGCGCCATCGTGGCACCAGCGAGTCCGGGCTCAACGCTCGGCCGGGGACGGCGCCCTGGGCGGTCGCCGTTCCTCACCGGATCGGTAGGCGGTCACCTCGCACGGGACGCGAGGCATCCAAAGTCGCTGAAGTCGCTGAAGTCGCTGAAGGCGCTGAAATCGTCGGAGGCGCGGGGGCCGCTGCGGACGGGACAGGGGCCGTGGAGGCGGCGGGCGGTGTGGATCTCGGCGTGAAATCGAGCATGGCCGACTGGCTGAAAGGCCCCACCGCTCCGCCCGGCGGGATGTCCGCAGCTCGACCGTACGTGCCCACCACACCGTCCCCTTCATGCACAGATACACCGGACAACACTGCAGGTACCGGCCTCGGCATCACGTGTGCCCCTCCCGCCTCCACCGTCCCTGCCGACGGGCTGGTTCGGACGCGGCAGCGTCGAAAACCGGCCCGCCGCACGATTGTCGTACGCAAAAACGGTTCTGCTCGATTACCGCTCAAGGAATGGCGGGAAGTGATCGCCGAAGGTTGAAACCTGGAAATATTTGGACAGAATTCCAGGTTTGGCACTCTTCTCGCTCCGTCGACGGCACCGTGGTGACGGAGACCGTACCGGCCGCGCACCCTCGGTGGTCAAGTGCCCCACCTCGGGGGCAGGCGTGAGGCAAGTGATACAGGCAATCCCGGGACGGGCGAGCCGCAGCGGCCAGGATTCTGATTTCATCTGATCTCATGAATCCCTTGTCCTCCGATCCAGCCCAACGTGCGGGCGAGCAGCGGAAGTTGCGACTGCAGGTTCTCGGCCTCAACACGGTAGAGGCGGAAGCGACCTTCGACCGCATCGCGCGGCTCGCGGCGAGTTTCACCCAGTCCCCCCTGGCCATGGTCAACTTCATCAACGACGAGCGGCAGATGTTCCGCGGGATGTACGTCCCGTCCTCCTCGCCCGAAGAGAACGTCACCGGCGGCGAGGGCACCGGGATCGTCTTCGACCTGAGCAACGTCGCCCGCGAGGCACCCGGCGACTACGGCTTCTGCCCGCATGTGGTGGCGCAGGGCTCCCAGCTCGCCCTGGACGACGTCTTCGACTACCCGCGCTTCCGCGGCAACCCGCTGGTCAACGACATGGGCGTGCGCTCCTACCTGGGCACCCCGCTGCGGGACAACACGGGCATGATCCTCGGCACCGTGTGCGTCGCCGACATGAAGCCCCGCACCTGGGACAACAAGCTCAAGGAGGGCATGCGGGAGCTCACCGAGACCCTGCTGTCCGACTTCAAGCTGCGCGACAGCCTGCTCGCCCAGCAGCAGGAGCTCTTCTCGGTCTTCGACGGCGCCCCCTTCCCGATCATGCTCACCGAGGGCCCCGACCACCTGCTGCGCTACGCCAACGGCAAGCAGGGTGCCGCCTTCGGCCTGGTCCCGCAGTTCAGCCCGGGCCGGCAGGTGCTCCCGGGCCTGCAGTCCATCGGCGTCTTCAACGCGATGGACGACGCCTTCCGCACCGGGCAGCCCGCCATGCTCGGGCGCGCCTCGGTCACCACGTACGACTCCCCCACGCCGCAGGACTTCAACTTCCTGTGCACGCCGGTGCGCACCTCTCCCGGCGCGGCCGTCAGCGGTGTGCTGACGGTGGCCATGAACAGCACCGCGCAGAGCTACCCGGGTGCCGAACAGCAGGCATTCGCGGCCAATGTCCAGGAGCGTTTCGAGCGGCTGGGCGTGGGCGGCCTGCCCGGGGCGGTGTCCGGTAATCGCCGCTGATCCCATCCGCCGCAGCACACACCGCAGTACATGCCGTAGTACGCACCGAAGTGCACGTCGTAGTACGCACCGCAGTGCACACCGCAGTGCACACCGCGCGCCGCTTCCCGCGGCGCGGACGCAGAACGGGTACGGGGGCTCGGGCGATGCCGTCGCCGAGCCCCCGCCGCCTGCCTCCGGTCAGGCCGGCGGCGCCCCCGAACGGCCGCGAAATCTCACCGTCATCGTTTCAGGCTACGATCCGCTCCACACATGATCGGCAATGACCGTGTGCCCTTCGTCCGCGCGACGGTTTCGGACCGTCCCTGGACGGTTCCAGGGCACTGAGCGGTCTTTGTCCGCATGGCTCCGCACCGCCCCGGGTCCGCACCGATGACGAAGGAGCTTCGCGATAGCACTACGGATATGGCTCAGCAGCGCGGGGGTCGCCTCGACCCAGGTGATGCGGATGCTGCGCGAGAACCCGGACGCCGCTGACGTCCACATCTACGGTACGAACGTGGACCGGGACGCCCCGGCCCTCTCGGCCTGCGAGGTACGCGAGGTCGAGCCCCGCTATGTGAGCGACGACGAGTACGGCGCCTTCGCCCTCGACTTCTGCCGCCGGCACGGCATCGACGTGCTCATCCCGCCCCGCCGGCTGGCCGCACTCGCCGGCCTGACCGACGCCTTCGCCCAGGCCGGCACCCGCCTGATGTGCTCCCCGCCCGCCGCCATCGACGTCCTGACCAGCAAGAGCCGTACCTACGAGGCGGCCCGCGCGGCCGGCGTCCCCGTACCTCCGTGGCGGGTCGTCTCCGACGCGGACGGCTTCCGGGAAGCGGTCGCGGAGCTCTCGGCGGACGGCGAGCGGGTCTGCTTCAAACCCGCGGGGGAGTTCTCCGCGTTCGGCTTCCGGATCCTGGACGACCGCCCGCTGCGGCTGCGGGACCTGCTGGCGCCCCCGGCGCCGCTCGCCTCGGTGGGCGCGGTGACGGACGCGCTGAAGCGGGCCGCGGACGAGGGCGAGGCGATCCCCGAGTTCCTGGTGATGCCCTACCTCGACGGGCCCGAGGTGAGCGTCGACTGCCTGTCCGCCCCCGGCGGCGCGCCGCTGGCCGCCATCGCGCGGTCCAAGCAGGGCCGCTACCGGGTGCTGCTCGACGACCCTGAGCCGACCTCCATCGCCCGCCGTCTCGTCAGCCACTTCGCACTCGCCTACCTCTCCAACGTCCAGCTCCGCCACCGCGACGGCCGGCCGGTGCTCCTGGAGGCCAACCCCAGGGCGTCCGCAGGCATCTTCCAGACCGCGTTCACCGGCGTGAACCTGCCGTGGGCGGCCGTACGGCTGCTGCTGCGCGGTGACGCCGGCCCGCTCCCCGAGCCCCGGCTCGGCGGCCGGATCGCGGTCACCGAATCCGCCACCGAGGTCGACCTGACCCCGGTCCGCCCGGTCCGCACCCTCACCAGCCTCGACGGCGGCCGCAGCGCAGCCCCGCACCGGCCGCCCGTTCCCGCCGCCGACCCGCTCCTCGGCGAGGCCGCCGCGACAGCCGGCTGACCCCGCTTCCGGCCCCCGCCGGGCGGCGCTCTCACCCGGACAGCCGCACCCCCGGTCGGATGCCGGCAGACGACCGCCGCCCAGGTGTCCGGCCGGGCGCGGGCCTTCGTCCCCGCGGCCGGGGGCGTCCGGCGGCGTGCCGGGCGGCGCGCGGGGGACGACGATCGGGGGGACGTCATCCGTACACAGGAGGGATGCCCCCGTGGCCACCACGCGCAACGCTCACACCGAGTGGGAAGGTGACCTGCTCCAGGGCTTCGGCGAGGTCACGCTCGACTCCTCAGGGGTCGGCCACTACCCCGTCACCTGGGCTTCCCGGGCCGAGGACCCGGGCGGCCGGACCAGCCCCGAGGAGCTGATCGCCGCCGCCCACTCCAGCTGCTTCTCGATGGCGCTGGCGAACACGCTCACCAAGGCGGGCACGCCGCCGACGGCGCTCACCACCAAGGCCGCGGTCACCTTCCAGCCGGGGACCGGTATCACCGGCATCCACCTCACGGTGGAGGGCCAGGTGGCAGGTGCCGACGAAGCGGCGTTCAAGGCCGCCGCCGAGGACGCGAAGGCCAACTGCCCGGTCAGCAAAGCCCTCACCGGCACGACGATCACGCTCACCTCCGTACTCTCCTGACCCCCCTGTCTTGCCTGCCTCGCCCGCCTCGCCTGCCTCCTGAGCCTTCCCGCCGGCCGTGGCCGCCGCCCTGGTGCGCGGGTGCGCCGAGCGGGGAAGGATGGCCGTGTCCGCAGCTCCCCGGTCCGTCCGCGAAAGGCGGAGTGCCATGACCTCTCCCACCGGCCAAGCACAAAGGAGCGTCCTGTCCGCGCTCGGCAGGTCCGCCTGGCAGGGCCTCCTCGTCGCCGGGATCGCCGCCATCGCCCTGGGCATCTTCGTCCTGTCCTGGCCGGGCGAGACCCTGCTGGTGGTCGGCGTCCTCTTCGGTATCTACCTGGTGGTCAGCGGCGTCTTCCAACTCGCCACCGCGTTCGGTTCGCACGTCCCCAGCGGCATGCGGACGATGCACTTCATCACCGGAGCGCTGAGCGTGCTGCTCGGACTGATCTGCTTCCGCGGGGCGGCGGAGTCACTGCTGCTGCTGGCCCTGTGGATCGGGTTCGGCTGGCTGCTGCGCGGGATCACGCTGGTGGCCGTGGCGGTCTCCACCGAGGACCTGCCCGCCCGCGGCTGGCAGGTGTTCTTCGGCGGTATCACCGTCGTGGCGGGCATCGTGCTGATCGTCTCCCCGTTCGGCTCGCTGGCCGCCCTCACGCTGGTGTCCGGCGTGTGGCTGATCGTCCTCGGCGTGGCCGAACTGGTCCACGCCTTCCGGCTCAAGTCCCTGCTGGCGCACGGCGGTTCCTGACCGGTGGCCGGAGTGCCGGCGGCCGAGGCGCCACCGGCCGAGGCGCCGGCCGCCGGCCCTCACCGGCGGCCGGCCGACCGGTCTGGCGACGATCTGCTGCCTCAGGGTTCCCAACCGCCCCACCCGTTCGTAGAGTCGTCAACCATGACTCCTCCAGTCGCACCGGCCAACTGGAGTCGTTGGCTGGTACCCCCCGCCGCCTTGTCGATCCACTTGTCCATCGGTCAGGCGTACTCCTGGAGCATCTTCAAGCCTCCGCTGGAATCGTCCCTGCACCTGTCGGCCACCGCGAGCGCCGTCCCCTTCCAGCTGGCCATCGTGATGCTGGGCCTGTCGGCCGCCTTCGGCGGCACGCTGGTGGAGCGGCACGGACCCCGGTGGGCCATGACCGTCGCGCTGTGCTGCTTCTCCTCCGGCTTCCTCATCGCCGCCCTCGGCGCTGTGACCCAGCAGTTCTGGCTGATCGTCTTCGGCTACGGATGCGTCGGCGGCGTGGGCCTGGGCATTGGCTACATCTCGCCGGTCTCCACCCTCGTCAAGTGGTTCCCCGACCGCCCCGGGGTGGCCACCGGCATCGCCATCATGGGCTTCGGCGGCGGCGCGCTCATCGCCTCGCCCTGGTCGGCGCAGATGCTGAAGTCCTTCGGCAGCGACCACCAGGGGATCGCGCTGGCCTTCCTGGTGCACGGCCTGTCGTACGCCGTCTTCATGGCGCTGGGCGTCCTGTTGATCCGGGTGCCGCGGCCCGGCCAGGCATCACGCGCGGCGGCGGCCGGCGCGGTGGACCGGCAACCCGCCCCCGCCGTCCAGGTGTCCGCCAACGCGGCCCTGCGGACACCGCAGTTCTGGCTGCTGTGGATCGTGCTGTGCATGAACGTGACGGCCGGCATCGGGATCCTGGAGCGTGCGGCTCCGATGATCACCGACTTCTTCGCCGACTCCTCGGCGCCCGTCTCGGTCTCCGCCGCCGCCGGTTTCGTCGCGCTGCTCTCCGCCGCCAACATGGCCGGCCGCATCGGCTGGTCCTCGCTGTCCGACATCGTCGGGCGCAAGAACATCTACCGGCTCTATCTGCTGGTCGGCACGGTGATGTACGTGCTCGTCTCGCAGGCGGGCGACGCGTCCAAGCCGCTCTTCGTCATCTGCGCGATGTGCATCCTCTCCTTCTACGGCGGCGGATTCGCCACGCTGCCCGCGTACTTGAAGGATCTCTTCGGCACGTACCAGATCGGGGCCATCCACGGCCGGCTGCTGACCGCCTGGTCGGTGGCGGGTGTGCTCGGGCCGCTCATCGTCGACTGGGTGGCCGACAGCCAGAAGGACGCGGGCAAGACCGGCCCTTCGGTCTACGGGATCTCCTTCGTCATCATGATCGTCCTGCTGCTGATCGGCCTGGTCGCCAATGAACTGATCAAGCCGGTCGCCGCCCGTCACCACGTACCCGCGCAGAGGGAGGCCACTGATGTCGGTATCGCCGGCACCCAGCAGCAAGGAGCGTGAACCCCGGCGCACCGCCCTGATCGTCTTCACGTGGGCCTGGGTCACTGTCCCGTTCGGATACGGCGTCTACGAGTTGGTCCTCAAGGCGAAGCAGCTCTTCACGAACTGAGGAGTGCAGCGCTCACCGGGCGCCGTCCCCGGGCGTTATGCACCAGTTTCTTGCCGTATGGCGGCGCTGTCAAGGCCGGACTCCGGCTCCCCGGCGGGGGACGTGGCGCGTCTTTCCGGGCGCCGCGTCCCCCGTTTGCCGGTCGGCGCTCCGGGGCGTTTGCTGGGAGGAGTGCCCCCGAACGGTGCCTTTCCGGCTACCGCCGGGGTGGCCGCGGCGGACGCCGATCCGGTGAGGAGCAGAGATGATCACCCAGGAGACGATCAACCGGCTGAGGCGGTTCGAGGAGCCCCGGTTCCCGGTAGTGTCGGTCTACGCGCAGGTTGATGTGGACCAGGGGCGCCGGCTGGATTTCCGCACCCGCGTCGCCGATCTGCTGAGCCGGGTCCGTCCCACGGCCGAGGACGGCTCGCTCGACCACGAGGTGCGGATGTCGCTGCGCGAGGACATGGCACGGATCTCCGAGGCGGCCGGGCGTGACCGCCCGAAGCCGGGAACGGTCGCGTTCTTCTCCTGCGGCGCCCGGGACTTCTTCGAGGAGGTCGAACTGCCCCGCCCGGTGCCCGACCGGGTGATGCTCGACACGAGCCCGTGGACCGCGCCGATGTTCGCGGTGCTGGACGAGTACCACCGCGTCTGCGCCGTACTGGTCGACAGGAGCCGCGCCCGCGCCTGGGAGTTCTACGTCGACGAACTGCGCGAGATCGAGGCATTCCGCGACCCGCGGCTGCGGAAGCCGAACTACGCGGCCGGCCGCGCGGAGGAGCGGGTCCGCAACAAGGCCGACGAGATGAGCAAGCGGCACTACCGGCGACTCGCGGCCGGGCTCGACGAGGCCCTCCGCGGCGGTGGGTTCGAGCTGCTCGCGCTCGGCGGGCAGGCGTACGAGCTGCCGGCGTTCACCGCGTTCCTCCCCCGCGGGCTGCGGGACCGGATCGCCGGCACCTTCAGTGCGGACCTCGACACGGCCACCGCGGCCGAGGTCCGCAAGAACATCGAGGCGATTGTCGCCGCCTACGACAGCGACGAGGAGCGGAAGCTGGTCGACCAGTGCCTGGCCGCGGCGGCTGCCGGCCGGCCGGCCGCGACGGGGCTGTCCGCGTCCTTGTGGGCGGGCTCGGTGGCCGCGGTGCAGGACCTGCTGGTCCAGGAGGGCGAGGTGGCGCCGGGCGTGGTGTGCGACCGCGACGGCTGGCTTGCCCTGTCGGGGGAGACCTGCCCCTTCTGCGGGGAAGCCGTGCGGCGGACCCCGGACGTCATCGAGGAACTCGTAGCCGCGGTGACGGACGAAGGCGGCAGCATCGAGCACGTGGCGGCCGAGACGCCGCTGCGCGAGCTGGTGGCCGCCGCGACCCTCCGCTTCCCGCTGCCCGCACCCCCTGACGCCGGTTAGGCAGCAGCCGCCCAACCCGTCGGACCGTGCCTCCGCGAGGGGCCCGCCTTCAGCCTCTGAAGCGGGCCCAGACCGCGTTGCCGCCGGTGAAGGCGGAGCGCTCGACGCCCCAGCGGTCGGCCATGTACTGGACGAGTAACAGACCGCGGCCGCCTTCGTCGTCCAGTCCCGGGGCGCGGGGGACCAGGTTGTGCATCGCGGTGTCGTGGTCGTGCACTTCGAGGTGGACCAGGGACTCGGCGGTGAGCCCCACACAGCACAGGAAGTCCGCACTGGCGGTGTGCCGCACCGCGTTGGTCGCGAGCTCGGACAGCACGAGGACCGCGTCCTCACGGACCTCCTCCGGCACCCCCCACGCGCACAGCAACTCCTGCGTCGCGGCACGGGCCGCGCCCACGCTGGCCCGTCTGGCGGGGAGTTCGAGCCAGCGGACTCTCTCGCGCACTGCGCCGCTGAGGAGTTGGGGGGAGGAGTAGGACGCGGTAAGAGGCACGGTTTCGCCTTCCGTCAGCGGACGGGCGCGCTGGGCGTGGGGAGTTCGGAACAGGCGGGGCGCGTGATGAGCGGCCTGCTCCCGGGTCGGGCCGAACCAGAAGAGCGCTGTGGTGAACGGTGAGGGAGACCACAGGTGTTACCGACGGGATCTATCACGCTGACACTATGCTCGCTGCCCTCTTCATGCCGCAACCATCTCTCTGATAATTTCATCTCGTACGCATCTTCCTGTCACTGACCGTCAGTTCGCGCACAGAGCTGGCCTGGTGACGGACCCTCAGGAGGCAGGTCGTGAGCGAAGCCCGTCCCACCGGCGGTACCAGCGCTCCCACCGTGCTCCGCATGATCCTCGGCCGGCGGCTGCGGGACCTGCGGGAAGGCGCCGGGGTGTCGCTGGAGGACGCGGCGAAGGCCCTGCGCGTCACGCCCCTGACGATCCGCCGGATGGAGAAGGCGGAAGTCGGCCTCAAGGTCCTCTACGTCGAGAAGCTCCTGGAGACCTACGGGGCCGACCAGCAGGAGATCGACGAGTTCACCGGCATGGCCGAGCAGGCCAACGAGCCCGGCTGGTGGCACCGGTACCGCGACGTGCTGCCGGGCTGGTTCACCGCCTACGTGAGCCTGGAGAGCGACGCCAGGACGCTGCGTACCTACGAACCCCACTACGTCACCGGACTGCTCCAGACGCACGCCTACGCCCGCGGCATCCTGAGCGCCGGGTTCCCCAACGACAGCGCGCGGGAACTCGAACGCCGGGTGGAGCTGCGGCTGCGCCGCCAGGGCCTGCTGGACCGGGCGGACGCGCCGACCCTGTGGGTGGTGATGGAAGAAGCCGTGCTGCACAAGCTCATCGGCGGCCCCGAGGTGATGCGGGAGCAGATCGACCGGCTGCTCGAAGCCTCGGAACGGCCCAACATCACCATCGACATCGTGCCGTTCACCGCGGGCGCCCATGTGGGCGCCTTCGCGCCTTTCACCTACTTCCGTTTCGACGCACCCGAGTTGCCCGACGTCGTCTACACCGAGCTGCTGTCGGGGTCGATCTACCTCGACCAGCGGCCCGACGTGGTCGCGCACCTCGAAGCGCACAACCGGATGTCTCTCCTGACCTCGTCAAGTGACAGCAAAACGCTTCTGAGCCGCATGCGAAAGGAGTACACATGACGATCAACGACGGTCTTGTCTACAACGGGATGCCCGCCGCCGATCTCGGCGAGACGGGGTGGGAACGCCCGTGGAGCGGGACCAGCGGCGGGCAGTGCGTGGAGATGAAGCGGCTGGCCGACGGCCGGGTCGCGGTACGGCAGTCGACGGATCCGGCCGGGCCCGCGCTGATCTACACGCCGGAAGAAATGGGGGCCTTCGTGACGGGAGTCAAGAACGGCCTCGCCGACCACATGACGGAGCACCAGCCGGCCGGCACAAGACCGGCGGACCGCGGGGCGCATCCGCAAGCGGCGCAGACGGTCAGAGCCAACCGGAGTATCAGTTGAGCCGGCCGGCTCCGCGCACCGCGACCGGCTCCGCGCACCACCGGCCGCCGCACCCCGGGGCAGACGGCCGCACGCACCACGAGCAGCTCCCAGCACGATCCACGCACACGACTGGAGGGACGCGATGACCGGCTCCCACGCCGCACGGGACATCGACACCAGCAAACCGCACTCGGCCCGCATGTACGACTACTACCTCGGCGGCAAGGACCACTTCGACGTCGACAAGAAGGCAGCCGAGCAGGTGGCGGTGGCCTATCCGGGGATCTTCGTGTGCGCCCGGGAGAACCGCGCGTTCATGCACCGGGCCACCCGTGTACTCGCCCGGGAGCACGGCATCCGGCAGTGGCTCGACATCGGCACCGGCATCCCCACCGAGCCCAACCTGCACCAGGTCGCGCAGGCGGTCGTCCCCGAGGCCCGGGTCGTCTATGCCGACAACGACCCCCTGGTGCTGAAGTACGCCGAGACCCTGATGCGCAGCACCCGCGAGGGCCGCACCACCTACATCGAGGCCGACGCCAACGAGCCCGATGTGCTGCTGAACGCCCCGGAACTCGCGGAAGTCCTCGACCTCACGAAGCCGGTCGCCCTCTCGCTGAACGCGCTCCTGCACTTCATCACCGACTCCCAGGACCCCTACGGGCTCGTCGGCCGCCTGATGGACGCCCTGCCCTCGGGCAGCGCGCTGGCCATCAGCCACTGCACCCCCGACTTCGACCCGGCCACCTGGGCGAAGGTCACGCAGATCTACACCAGCGGCGGAACGCCGGTCAGGTTCCGTCCCAAGGCCGAGGTCGCGCGCTTCTTCGACGGTCTCGACCTGCTCGAACCCGGCATAGTCGTCGGGCACCGCTGGCGCCCGGACGCCGCCGAGGGCGACGTCGACGAGAACCTCTCGGACGCCACGGTCAGTCTCTGGTCCGGGGTGGGTATCAAGCCGTAGCCCGCGCTCAGGTCCCGGCCGCGCGGGCGGCCGGGGACGAGCCCGCCCCGAGGAAGGCCAGGAGGTCGATCCGTGGCGGGCCGGGCCGGCCGACGGCCGCCCAGTGCAGGTCCCGTACCGTGCGCGCCGCGGCGCGGGTCACCACGTCGACGCCCGACTTGCGCTCGAACCAGTCCCAGTCGCCGTGCGCGTTCATCTCCAGGAACACCGCCTCCCCCCGGGAGACCAGGAAGTCGAAGGCCCCGTACCGCAGTTCCCAGACGCGGGCCAGGGCGCGTACGGCCTCGGTCACCGCGGGCGGCGCGGCGGCGGGCCGTATCCGCACCCGGTCCGCGCGGTCCCAGATGTCGCGCGGATCCTCCTTGACCACCTCGAAGGCGAGCACGTCACTGCCGATCAGGTAGACCCGGAACTCCGCCTCGTGGTCCACGTACTCCTGGAGCACCACCGGTGTCCCGGGGGGCAGCCCGAGCGCCCCGTCGAGCTGCGGCTCCTCCAGGACCTGCGGCAGGAACCAGGCGAACCGCCCGGGCTCGGGCTCCACGAAGTGCCGGTCGAGCACCTTGACGACGTACCGCCGGCCGGGGAGCCGCTCCGCGGCTGCCGCCGGATCCGTGGTGACCAGCCCGCGCGGGATGCGCACCCCGAGCGCCGCCGCCTGCGCCCGCTGCCGGAGCTGGCCGGGGTCGGTGCCCCCGATGGTGGTCGCCGAGATGAGGGACAGCTGGTCGGCCAGCGCCGCCCAGGAGTCCTGGTACAGCATGTGCCCGTCGGCCGGCCGGCTGTTCGGCGCGGCCCGCATGGAGAAGTGGCGCAGCCAGGTGACCGTGGGGGTGAACGGACGGCCGTTCACCGTCAGCGTGCCGTCGGGCTCGCAGGTGGCCTCGACGCACTCCAGGCCGTCCGCGTCGAGCCGGCGGACCGGCACCCCGACCCGGCGCAGCAGGGAGTCCAGTTCGGCGGCCTCCCGGTCACCGCGCCGGGTCAGCAGGAGCACGCAGCGTTCAGCCACGGGCGTTCTCCAGCAGCGACTCCGCCATCTCCAGCAGCCGCAGGGCCTTGTCGGAGCGCTGGTCGGGTGCCACCGAACGCAGCCGGGTGAGCAGTTCCAGGCCGATGGCGGCCTGGTCGGCGAGCAGGTCGAGTAGTTCGACGTCCGTCATCTCCCGTACGCCGTCGGAGCCGCGGTCCAGCACCTCCAGCACGCCGATGCACGCGTCGTCGCTGAACAGGGGTGCGGCCATGATGCTGTTGGGCACATAGCCGGTGGACGCGGCCGCCTGGCCGGAGAAGTGCTCGGACTCGCGCAGGTCGTCGATGAGCATCGACTGGCCCGAGGTGGCCACCCAGCCGGCGATGCCGGTCCCGGCCGGGAAACGGGACCCGACGAGCTGGTCGTCGCCCTCCCCGGAGACCGCGACGAAGACCAGCTCCCGGGTGTCGGGATCGACCAGGAAGATGGAGGAGGCGGCGGCCCCGAAGGCATGCCGGGCCACCCGCACGATGGACTGCAACAGGCGTCGCTCGGTGGACGCCGTCCTCTCACCGGACAGAGTCATGAGGACCTCCTAATCGGCCGGAGACATTGCCGGCGCACAGGAACAGGACCGTTTTCAGTTGGAACGGCGTGAGCCAGGGGTGCTTTGCCAGCACCAGCGCGCACAGGCCCGAGATGTGCGGTGCGGCGAAGCTGTTGCCGGTGGAGCGGATCGTGCCGCCGCCGGGCCACGCGACGGGGACCCGGACACCGCGGGCGTGGAACTCCACGGGCGGCGCCGGGTTGTAGTAGTACGCCATCGGGTCGTCCTCGTCGTGGCTGGCCACCGAGATCACCGAGGAGAACGACCAGGGGAAGCTGGGGATGGGCCGGTTGTGCGCGGAGACCACCAGCGTGCAGCGGCGGAAGTACGCCCGGTCCGCGAGGTCGTGCAGCTGCGCCGACAGGGCGGGGCGGGTGGTGGCAAGGCTCAGGTTGATGACGTCGAAGCCCTGGTCGATCGCCCAGGTCAGCCCCGCGATCAGCGCCTCGCCACTGCCCGACTTGCCGTCGGTGAGCACCTGGACGGACGACACCGACGCCGCGGGGGCCAGCGAACGGACGATCCCGGCGCAGGCGGTGCCGTGCCCGGCCCGGTCCTCGGCGTCGCAGGCGACGACGTCCACGCCCCCGCCGTCGTTCGTCACGGTGGTGACCGACGTGTCGACGTCGCCGACCAGCGGGTGGCCCGCCTGCACCCCGCTGTCGACCACGCACACCCGTACCCCCGCGCCGTCCGAGCCGCCCCACGCCCAGTCCGGGGAGACCCCGGTCATCGGGATCGCGGCGAACTCCTCCATCGCCTGCGTGCTGGTCGCCGCCCCCCAGGCCGGAATGCCCGGGGTGTGCTTCTTCGTCGGCCGTCTCCAGGGCGGAGCGGTCATCGGGGCTCCTCTCGGTCGGACATGCCGGCCGGGCCGGCGGGCTGCGCCGCCCCTGTGCCGGGGGCGGTCGCGGCGAGCCAGGTGCGGACCGCGTCGGCCGGCAGCGCCGCCTCCTTGGCCGTCAGCGCCTCCAGCGCCCGCTGGGCGGCACGCCGTGCGGCTGCCGTGACCCCCGCGGTGTGCAGTGCGCGGGCGGCCTCGAACCAGACGTCGCCGGTCAGGCACGGGTCGTCGGTGCGCTCCAGCACCGCGGCGGCCCGGTCCACCGCCGCCAGCACGCCGCCGGTGTCGCCGGCGCGGGCGGCCACGTGGGCCAGGAGGGCATGGCGGACCGCGAGCGCGTGGGTCTCCAGCGCCGTGTCCGCCGTTTCGCGCAGCCCGGCCTCGTACCCCTCGTCCCCGGCGCGGAACCGCTCGCGGGTGGCGTACACCCACAGCGTGGCGGCCGTGGTCGTCTGCCCGAGTCCGCCGAGCCGGGCGGCGGCCCGCGCGTACTGGCTCGCCGCCACCGCGTAGGCCCCGCACAGCGACTCCACCAGGCCGGCGGTCTGGTCGGCGGCGATGCCGCCCAGCACCAGGCCGAGGTCGGCGGAGTGCCGCCTGGCCTCGGCGACATCCTCGCGGGCCTCGGTCAGGCGGCCGGAGAGCGCCAGGTGACGTGCGCGGGTGAGCAGGATCGGCACCAGCAGCGAGCGGTCGGCGTCGAACCGCCCGGCCAGCTCCGCGCACAAGGTGATGGCCCGGCCGAGCGGCGTGGGGGACCACTGGGTGAGTTCGCACAGCGACGCCAGCAGCCGGTTCTCCTCGTAGGTGTCGCCGAGTCCGTGGGCGCGGTCGAGCGCGTCGCGTACCGCGGCCTCCGCCGCGCCGAGCCGGCCCTCGGTGAAACTGCGCAGCGAGGAGAGCTGGTGGAACCGGCACCAGGCCAAGTCGTCCGCGTCGTCCGGCTGTTCGGGACCGACCCGTGCGACGGCCGGCTGCGTGCCGCCGTGCGGTGCCCCGCTCGCCCGCGCCGGCCGCACCGCCTCGCCCGAGCGCAGGGCGACCGTCTCCCGGAGGATGCCGCACAGCCGCCCGGTGGACGGATCGCCGCCGCAGCGGCGCTCGGCCTCGGCGACGGCCTCCTGGGCGCGGTCCCACTGGCCCAGCGCCTCGTAGGCGTCGACGATACGTACCGCGAGCACCCGGTGTCCCCGGTCGCCGTCCGGGGTGAGCGTCCGGCCCCGCTCCATCAGCGCCACCGCGGCCGGCAGGTCGCGCCGCTGCAGGGCGAGGTAGCCCTCGGCCACCAGCGCCCGGGCGGCCCTGACCGTCAGCGCGGGCAGCGCGGGGTCGCCCCTGTGCACTTCGGTGAGCAGCCGCCAGGCCGACTCCAGATGGTGGGCGAGGTCGGTGCCGGCGGCACGGTCGCCGTGCTCGGCCTCGATGCGGTCGGCGAGCACGGTGTGCCAGGCGGCACGCCGGGCCTTGGACGTCATCTCGTAGAGGGTGTCGCGGGCGAGCATGCGGGTGAACCGGTAGTCGCCGGGCCGGCCGGTGGACTGGATCGCCCGCGAGGCCAGCAGCCGCCCCATCGCGTCGTGCAGGGCTCCGGGGGTGAGCGCCGGCGAGTCGGCGGTGAGCGCGCGTACGTCCTCCACGGTGAACGACCCGCCCACCCCGGCCGCCCGCTCCAGCACCTCCCGGTCGGTGGCGGGCAGCCGGTCCAGCCAGGCGGTGAGCAGCACCCGGATCGTGGTCGGCAGCCCCCGGCTGGACGACCTCGTGTCAGCGAGGTCCTCCAGCAGCAGCTCGGCGAACAGGGGGTTGCCGTCGCACTCCTGGACCACCCAGTCCAGGAGGTCGTCGGTGAGGGTGGCCCACTGCGGGGTGACCTCGGAGCGGTCGCTGAGCATGCCGACGAGTTCCGCCGTCTGCTCGCGGGTCAGCGGGTCGAGCCGCAGGGCGGCGACCGCGCCCGGGGCCTGGGACCGGCCGCCGGACGGTTCGGCGGACAGTTCCGCGGACAGGGCCGTCGCCGGGTCGGTGAACGGGTCGGTGTACGGGCCTGTGTACGGGTCCGCGGCCGGCGGCGCGCCCACGGTGTCCTCCGGCCGGGACAGGCATACGACAAGCACCTCGGCGTCGGAGAGCCCCTCGGCCGCCTCCCGGATCATCTCCACCAGGGTCGGCCCCGCCCAGTGGAAGTCCTCCAGTACCAGCACGACCGGAGCCCGCCGGCCGAGTGCCTCCAGCAGACAGCGGAACGCCCACCCGATCTCGTCCATGCTCACCGGCAGGCCGTTCTCCGCCCGCACCCCGAGCGCCACTCCCAGGGCGGTGACCGCCCGGGCGGCGCTCGGGTGGAACTCCAGGGCGGCGACCGCCTCCTCCCACCCGCCGGGCAGCGACCAGACCGCCTCAGCCAGCGGGCGGTGGGCCACCCCGGCGCCGTAGGGCTGGCAGGTGCCGCGCAGTACGACGGCGGGCCTGGCCACCGCCGTGCCGAGGAACTCCCGGACCAGACGTGACTTGCCGATGCCCGCGGCGCCCGCCACGGTGACCAGGCGGCAGCGGCGCTCGCGCCGGGCCGCGGTGAAGGCCCCGCTGAGCACGGCGAGTTCGGCGTCGCGGCCGACCAGCGGGGTCGCGTCGTCGTGGCCGGTGCCGTCGAGCAGTCCGACGACGCGCCGGGCGGCGACCGGTTCGCGCTTGCCCTTCAGCCGCAGCGGGGGGACGGCCTCGGTCCGTACCCACCCGCCCGCAAGCCGCGCGGTCTCCTCGCCGATGAGGATCTCGTGCGGGCCGGCGTGGGACTGCAGGCGGGCCGCGGTGTGCACGACGTCGCCCACCACGCGGGCGCCGCCGCCGGCGCCGGTGGAGACCACGGCCTCGCCCGAGGCGATCCCGCAGTGGACGTCGATCCGTACCCCGACCGCCCGCTCCAGCCCGGCATTGACCCCGGCCAGGGCGTCGCGCACCGCGCACGCGGCCTGTACGGCCCGCAGGGCGTCGTCCTCATGGGTGACGAACGCCCCGAACACGGCCATCACCGCGTCGCCGATGAACTTCTCGACGACGCCGCCGCGTTCGGTGACCGCGGTGGTGCAGGCCGCGTAGTACTGGTCCATCGTGCGCCGCAGGGCCTCCGGGTCGAGGGACTCGGCGAGCACGGTGGAGCTGACGAGGTCCACGAAGACCGCGGTGACGATCCTCCTGCTCTCGGCGGCCGGCCCGCCGCCGCTGAGCGGCGTACCGCAGCCGGGACAGAAACGCGCGCCTTCCGGTGTCGCCGTTCGGCAACTCCCGCACCGCCCCGCGGTACTCACAGGAGTTTGAGGTCCTGACCCTCCACCTCGGCGGCGGCGGCTTCGAGGCGCACCCTGACCGAGTTGAGCACCTGTACTTCCAGCTCGCTCAACTCTGCGAGGACGGTGCGCTGTTCACCGGCGAGCAGATCCACCGGGTGGCCGCCTTCGCGGAGGGCCTGCAAGGCATCGAAGCTCATCTCTACCGGCACCTCGTTCTTGTAGTGCGGCCAGTCGATACCGACTGGACCGACTGGACCGACCGGGCTGACCGGGCCGGCGGGACCGGTGGGGCCCGCCGCTCCGGCTGATCCGACCGGGTGCTCGCGGGCCGTGGTACGGCCCCCGTGAGCCCCGGTGTGCTCCTGGTGGGCCTGTCCGTCCGCGGGCAGCGGCGGCCAGATTCCCTGGACCAGGAGTCCGCGCGCGTAGAGCCGCGCGATCATTTCCGTGCGATTGGAGGCGCCCGTTCTCCGGAGCATGTTGCATAAGTGCGCCGCGACAGTATGCGGACTGATACTGAGATCTTTTGCGATACGGCGGTTCGACGCACCAGAGGCTACGAGGGAAGCGATCCGAATTTCACGTCCAGTCAAACCATCCACCTCGAATGCCGTGCTCGAAGTGCGGACCTGTGTGCGTAATTCGTCACCCACGGAGTCAGGGTAACGGCGTGACCTGTCCCCGACAATAGGCAACTTGTGCGGCCGATTGACCTGTGTGATGAGAGTGATGTGCTGTCCCGGTTTGCCGCTTTTCGACGCCGTTTCACTGGCCGGATCCTTTCGCCAGGATGGCCGGGCGGCCCGCGGATTCCTTGATCGCCGATTCATAGTCGATTGAGGGATGTGGAGTCTCCCGGCCGGGGCGCAGCCTTGCGGTACACCAACCCGGTGACCGCCTCCCCGAAGGAGTCAGGCATGTCCTACGAGCCCCTGGAAGCACTCCGCAGCGCCGGAACCCCCGTCGATCTGCTCTCGGACTCCGAGCGCGAGGTCTTCGCCGCCCTCAGCCCCGACGAGGTCTCCGTCCTCGGCTCGATCCAGACCCGGCTCAACGCCGTGGCGGCCGCGGTCGAGGGCCAGGTCGCGGACTCGAACACGAACGTCGTCTGCTGACCTGAGCGACCGACACCGAACGCCTCCCCGCCCCGGCCGGGGGAGGCACGGCGCACCGGAACCCGGCCCGGCGGTCCCCCGCCGGGCCGGGACCGGACACCCGCCGGCGCGGCCCGCGCCTGCCCTACGCGCCGGCCGCCGACCGTGCTCACTTCGCTCACTGCCGGGCCGGAAAGCGGCTCCGCGAGGCTGGAGGGACCCCCGATGGACACCGTGATGGACCGTGTGACGGATCCCGCGACGGAGCAGGTGAGCCGCTATCTGGTGCTGAGCGACCGCACCTACGCCGACGACAGCGGCATACGCGTGCGGCTTGCCTACAGCACCAGGACCGCGAAGCTGCTGGTGCTCGACCTGGCCACCGCGCAGGCCCTGGAGGCCGGCGACGCGGCCAGGGTGACACCCCCGTGGCGGGCGGTGCTGCGCGGCGCCGAGGTGCTCGTCCCGGCCGGCGAACGCGAGCTGCCCGCCGTCCTCGACCGCAACCGGGCCGCGTCACGCGACCGTTCCGCGGTCCAGATCGCCCTGCTGCCGACCTCGTACTGCAACATGGGCTGCTCCTACTGCGGCCAGGAACACACCCGCGGCGGCCTGACCCGCGACCACCGCAGCCAGGTCCGTGACCGCGTGCTGCGGGCCATCGCCGCCCCGACCACCCGGACCCTGCGGCTGGACTGGTTCGGCGCCGAGCCGATGGTCGGCTACCCGGTCATCCGCGACCTGGCCCCGCAGTTCGTCGCCGCCGCGGCCGAACGGGGCGTCGGCTATTCCTCGGTGCTGGTCACGAATGGATCATTGCTCACCGAACAGAAGCTGGACACCCTCATCCGCGTCTGTGGGGTGAACCATTTCGAGATCACCGTCGACGGACCGCCCGAGATGCACGACGCGCACCGGCCGCTGAAGAACGGCCGCGGCTCCTTCTGGAAGATCGTCAATACCGTACGGGCGGCACTCGACGTCCCCGAACTGCGCGGCGCCCAATTCGTGTTCCGCACGAACGTGGATACCCACAACCAGGATTCCGTACCCCGCTACATCGAACTCATGGCGGAGCTCGGATTCGCCCGGCCCAATGTCTCCTTCTCGATCCTGCCGGTGCACTCGTGGGGCAATGATGTATCCGCCATCGAGGTGTCCAAGCAGAACTTCGCCGACCGCGAGACACAGTGGCTGCGGCTGCTGCTCCAGCACGGGCTGGGCGTCCGGCTGCTGCCCAGCACCGCCAAGACGGTGGTCTGCCCGGCGACCACGACCTCGGCGGAGATCATCAGCAGCACCGGCAACATCTTCTCCTGCAGCGAGCACCCGCTGGTCCCCGAGGCCGAACGGAACCTCGCCCTGGTCCACCTCGACGCCGCGGGCACCGCGACCGGGCGCCCGGTGGGGCTCTTCGACGGGTGGAACGACGACATCGAGCGGGGCCGCAGCTGGTGCACCGGCTGCGTCTTCCTGCCCACCTGCGGCGGGTCCTGCCCCAAGGCGTGGCACGAGGGCCATCCACCGTGCCCCAGCTACAAGTTCAACGTCCAGGACCGGCTGGACATGGTGGCCGCCGGCAGCGGTCTGCAGCCCGCGGCCGGCGAGGCCGCCGGTGCCCGGTGACGGCCCGTCCGGCCGCCGGCGCCCCTGTGGCGGGGCAGGCAGGCCGCGCGGTCCGGCCCCGGGTGCTGATCGGGGTGTGCGGTTCGGGCAATGTGCTGGCGCTCCCGCAGTATCTGCTGGCGCTCCGTTCCGGCCTTGACGCCGACATCCGCGTCGTCATGACCCGCTCGGCGGCGGCCCTGCTGCCGGCCCCGACCGTACGGCTGGTGTGCGAGCAGGTGTACTGCGACGGGCAGGACGAGCTGACCGCGGGCCATGTCTCCCTGGCGGTCTGGGCCGACCGGTTCGTGGTGCTGCCCGCCACCGCCAACATGCTCGGCCAGGCGGCCCACGGACTGGCCTCCGGACTGCTCAGCTCCGCGCTGCTCGCCCATGAGCGCCCGGTGCTCTTCTTCCCCAGCATGAACCGGCGGATGTGGGAACGTCCGCCGGTACGCCGCAATGTGGCGCAGTTGCGCGCGGACGGTCATGTGGTGGCCGAGCCGGTGCCGGTCGCCGCCTGGCAGATCGCCACCCAGGATGTACAGGAGAACTGCGGGCTTCCGCCGCCGCCGACGGTCGCCGCGATGGTGGGGGAGTTCTGCCGGCTGCCTCTCGGCCCCGAGGTGCCGCCGGCCGCGTGACCCCGGACCCGTACGGGCCGCCGGCGCGTCCAGTCCTTCGGGACCTCCGCGTCCTTCGTGTCTTCCGGGCCTTCCGGGTCCTTCGTGTCTTCCGGGTCTTCCGGGTCCTCCGGGTCCTCCGGGACCGTCCGCACCGACCCACCCGCCCCGCCCCGCCCCGCCGGCTTCCGAGGAGAAGCCGGTTTCCTAGGAGGAGAAGTGGCCGCAGCCGCAGGCAGGTTACGTACGGCGTTCGTCAGCGGGCCGTTGGCGGTGCGCGGTTTCCGGCTGCTGCTCACCGGTCAGATCGCGTCCACGCTCGGCGACTACTGCTACGCCGTGGCCCTGCCCTGGCTGATCCTCTCCGGGCACGGCGGCACGGTCCTGCTCGGCACGGTCCTCGCGTGTTACGGCATTCCGCGGGTGGTCACCATCCCGCTCGGCGGCATGGTGGCCGACCGGTTCGGCGGGCGGCGCGTGATGCTCGTGGCCGACGCGGTACGGGCGGTGGCCGTCGGTGCGCTGGCGGTACTCGCCTCCACCGGCACCCCGACACTCGCCCAACTCGCCCCCATTGCCGTGGTCCTGGGCGCGGGGGCCGGCATGTTCATCCCTTCCTCGTACACGGTGCTGCCCGCGCTGCTGGCGAAGGACGACCTCGGGCGCGGCAACGCGCTGTCCACGATGGTGAACCAGTTCGGCGGGCTGCTCGGACCCGCCGCGGGCGGTGCCCTGGTGGCGTCCTTCGGGGCCTGGCCTGCGCTCGCCGTCGATGCCGCGTCCTTCGCGGTGTCGGCCGCCGCGCTCTTCCGGATGCGGTCGCGGCCCGACCCGGACGGCGCGGTGGACGCCGGGCCTGCGGAAGGTGCCGGCACCGGGTCCCCCGGCCCCTCCTTCGCCCAACTCCTGCGCAAGGGACGGCTGTTGCACGTCGTCCTGGTGGTGGCTCTGATCTGCAACCTCGCCTACAGCGGCACGATCGAGGTCGCGCTGCCCGACTTCGCCCACGAGCGGCTGGGCGCCGCGGGGTACGGCGTGCTGCTGACCTGTCTGAGCCTGGGCGGACTCGGCGGCTCCCTGCTGGCCGCGCGCAGCCGTACCGTGCAGTCCCCCGCGCGGCTCTTCGCGGCGCTCGCCGTCGTGATGGGCATCGCGCTCGCCGTGACGCCGTACGTCGGCGGGCTGGTCGGCGCGGCGGTGAGCCTGTGCCTGTACGCCGCGGCCAGCGGGTGGCAGAACATCGTCGCGGTGACGATGCTCCAGGTGTGGTCACCGCCGGCCCTCATCGGCCGGGTGATGAGCCTGGTGATGCTGGCCGTGATGGGCACGTTCCCGATCTCGGTGGCGGTGGCGGGGTTCGGTGTGCACCATCTGGGCGCGGCGCCCTTCTTCCCGGTGGCCGGCGCGGCCATCGCCTTCGCGGTGCTGGCGGCGCTCACCCAGAAGGCGTTCCGCGGCTACCACGCGGGCGGCGAATACGCCCCGCCCCCCACGTCCCCGTCCCCGGACGCCGACCCTCCCCCGCCCGCCGCGGATGCCCCCGCCACTCCGCCCCCCGCTCCCGTTCCGCCCCCCGCTCCCGCCGCGGACCCGCCGCACACCGCGGCGCCCGCCGGCCCCGCCGCCCCGGACGTCCCCCCGGAGGCACCTGCGGCGCCGGCAGCCGCCGGCACGCCCCCGGTGCCGGTTGCCGCCGATGCGGCTGCGAAGCGTTTGTCCGGGGGGTCGCCCCGGGCCGGCGGGGAGGCAGCGGAGGCCGGCCCCGGTGTCCGTTCGGCGCGTTCCGGGCCGGCGCCCGGGACGCAGGCCCTCCGCTCCACCCACCCGTGGCACGACAGCAGTCAGGAGTCGCAGGCATGAGTGTGTTCGTTCCCCTGGAACCGTCGCGGCTCAACAGCCCGGCCCCGCGCAGCGGTCAAGGCACCGGTGATGTCCCGTACCTGCTGGTCAACCCGCCCGTGACCGACCCGACCACCCCGTACCACTCGATCCCCTATCTGGTGGGTGCCGCGCGCGCCGCCGGACACGGTACGTACGCCTGCGTGGACGCCAATCTCGACGCCTTCGCCCACCTCTCGCGCCCCGACAGGTTCGGCGCCGCCATCGACAGAGCCCGGCGGCTGCGCGCGGCGATCGAGGCCGGCCCCGTCCCGCCCACCCGGCACGACGAGATCCGCTACCGGATGACGCTGGCCGCCGAGGGACTGACCCCCACCTCGGCACGTGACGCCATCGCCGTCTTCAAGGACCCCGACCTCTTCTACCACCCGCCGACCTACGCCCAGGCCGTCGCGGTGATGGCCCGCTGGTGGGACCTGATCGCACTGGAGATGCCGCCCGGCGCCCTGGACGGCTTCTCGATGCGCGCCAAGTCCACCGTCAACCTCTGCAGCACCGCGGACATGTCCGACCCCGACGTGGTCGCCTCCGTCGCGCGCCCCTTCGAGGGCTACCTCGCCGAGGAGTTCGGCGCCCGGCTGCGCGAACGGCCCTGGGGCCTGGTCGGCCTGTCCGTCAACTACACCAGCCAGCTTCCCGTCGCGCTGCGGATGGCCCGGCTGATCCGGGAGGCGCTGCCGGACACGGTGATCGTCTTCGGCGGGACCGAGGTCGGCGACGTGGTGAAGTACACCGAGGACCGCGACCGGGTCTGGCAGGTCTTCCAGGACGCCGACCTGATCGTCCCCGGCGAGGGCGAGACCGCGCTCATCGGGATCCTCGACGCGATCCGCGACGGCACGGACTTCGACCGTATCGGCGGGGTGATGACCCGCACCCGGCCCGACCCGCTGATCGCCTACGGCAGTGTCGCCACGCTCGCCGGGCCGGCCTACGACGTCTGGGAGTGGGACCGGTACTGGTCGCCCGAGCCGGTGATCCTCTACAGCCCCACCCGCGGCTGCTACTGGAACAAGTGCACCTTCTGCGACTACGGCCTCAACACCGACCGGCCCACCTCGCCGTCGCGCGAACGCCCGGTGGCCGCGGTGCTGGAGGATCTGCGCGAGGCGACCCGCTTCGGCCGCACCGTGTACTTCGCGGTGGACGCGATGTCCCCCCGCTATCTGCGGACGCTGGCCGCCGCGCTCGCCGCGTCGCCGATGGAGGTGCGGTGGTCCGCCGAACTCCGCCTGGAGCGCACCTTCCCCAAGCGCTCGGTCGGTGAACTCCTGGCCGCCTCCGGCTGCGTGGCGGTCTCCTTCGGCTACGAGTCCGGTGCCCAGCGGATCCTCGACCTCATCGACAAGGGCGTGCAGATCGCCAACGTCCCCGGCGTGCTGACCGAGTTGGCGCGCAACGGCATCGCCGCCCAGATGATGGGGTTCACCGGATTCCCCACCGAGTCCGAGACGGAGGCGCTGGCCACCTACGAGTTCTTGCAGGACCACGAGAAGCTCTGGACGACCGCCGGGATCGGGGTGTTCAACCTGACGCCGGGCTCCATCGTCGCCAAGGACCCGGACCGGTTCGGCATCGAACTGCTCGCGCCGTCGGCCTCGGACGACATCAAACGGTACCTGCCGTGGCGGAAGGCGGGGACGCAGGAGGACTGCTGGCCCGAGGCGGCCGATCCGCGTATTCCGCAGGAGTACATCGCGAGCACCCGCCGGGTCAGCTTCGACCGGCCCTTCGTCGGTGGCATCGACTCGGCGCACAGCCTGCTGTACTACGCCCGCTACGGACGGGAGTTGCTGCCGGAGGCGGCTCCGAACGAGCCGCCGCGCGTCCGCCTGGTCGAGGAACCGGTCCTCAACCTGCGGTTCGACTCCTTCGACGGGCTGACCGGCGTCGACGACCTGATGACCGAGGTGGGGCGGAGAAGCAGGCAGCGCCTGGCGACCACGGCGTCGGCGTACGACGCGTGGCTGGAAGGCGCCGGATCGGCCGGCCCCGGCTCCTGCGCGGTCCTGGTACTGGCCCACGGCGACATCGTGCAGCTTCCGCCGGGTGTGGACTTCTCCGCCGACAGCCCGCTCGGCCGGGCCCTGCGGCTCATGGTGACCTCGCAGGCCCGTATCTGACGCTCCGACGCCGTCCAGGGTGAGTTGACGGACCATCAGAAATGGTGGCCTCGCGACGGGGTGCGCCCGCCCGTGCCATAAGGTCACCGCGAACGGGGAGCGGTGGCGCCCCCGCCAGCATGTTCAGGAGAGCAGCAATGAGCTTCTTCACGAAGATTGCCGAGATCACCGCGAAGGGCTTCGAAGCGGGCGAGGACGCGGTCCAGGAGTACGCCGAGAACCGCCACGCCGCGAAGCTCTTCCTCAAGCTCGGCATAGCCGTCTACGCCGAGCAGCGCCTCAACGGCTCCCACGTCCCCGTCGAGCGCATCCTCCTCGCCCTGGACGGCCACGCCGCCGAATACGGCGAGGTCGACCTCGACGACCTGGACGCGGCCCGCGACGTCCTCGGCGAGGAATTCCTCGCCGACCTCAACGCCGAGGCCGGCGCGGACGCCACCGCGGACGCCGCCGCCACGGCGGACCCCGCCCCCGCCCCGGCCCCCGCCGCCCAGTAACCCGGGGCACGGCGGTCTTCGTCACCTCGTCGGCGCCCGCGCCGCCGCCGTCCGGCGCCAGGAGAGCCGGTCACCCCGCTTCGGCGGGGGAGCCGTCTCCGTCCAGGAAACCGAGGCTGCGCAGCCAGTCGTCGTCGAAGACCTTGGAGAGGTAGTTGCGGCCGGAGTCCGGCAGCAGGACGACGACGAGGTCGTCCGGGCCGAGTCCGGCCGCCACCCGCAGCGCGGCGGCCACCGCGGTGCCGGCCGAGCCGCCCACCAGCAGCCCCTCCTCGCGGGCCAGGCGCCGGGCGGTCAGCAGGGAGTCGCGGTCGCTGATCCGCTCGAACCGGTCGACGACCGCCGGGTGGTAGGACCGCGGCCAGGTGTCGTCCACCGTCTCCGGGTGGCGGAAGCGCCCGATGCTCTCCACCGCGTACGGGCTCCCGTCGCCCCCGGAGTAGACCGACGCCTCCGGGTCGGCGCCGACCACCGTCACCCGGCCGCCGCTGACCTCCTTGAGGTATTCACCGGTCCCGGTGATCGTGCCGCCGGTGCCGATGCCGCACACCAGGTGGGTGATCCGTCCGTCGGTCTGCCGCCAGATCTCCGGTCCGGTGGTGCGGTAATGCGCCTGCGGATTGGCCGGGTTGTCGTACTGGTCGGCCAGCCAGCCACCCGGTGTCTCGGCGGCGGTCCGCGCGGCAACGGAGTGCACATGGTCCGGGTGCTCGCGCGGCACATCGGTCGGGCAGACGATCACCTCGGCGCCGTAGGCACGCAGTACGGCGATCTTCTCCGCGCTGCTCTTCGCCGGGATGGCGAAAACGCACCGGTAGCCGCGCTGGGCGGCGATCATGGCCAGGCCGACCCCGGTGTTGCCCGAGGTGCCTTCGACGATGGTGCCGCCGGGCAGCAGCAGCCCGGCCTGCTCGGCCGCTTCGACCATCGTCAGCGCGATGCGGTCCTTCACGCTGCCACCGGGGTTGACGTACTCCAGTTTCCCGTAGACCGGTGCGGGTGCGGTGCCGGTGACGCGGTTGAGCCGCACCAGCGGGGTGTTGCCGACCACGTCGGCGAGGGATGCGCGGACGTCCACTGCGGTGCTCCTTGCGTCGGACGGTGCCGCCGGCGCGGGCTGCCCCCGGCGTGCCAGGGCGCTTTGGTCGGCGGTGCCTTCGGAAAAGCGGGGGAAGGGGGAAGCGCCGGGGCACGGGCGGCGGCCGGCGCGGACAACGGCCCGTACGCGGGCAGGCACCACCGTGAAGCGGGCAGCCGGCCGAGCGGTCAGGGGCGACAGATGGCGCTGGAGACGCGGTGCAGATCGATGTGCCGGCGGGCCGCGAAACGCGGGGCGGACAAGGGCGCGCAGCGTGTGACGGCAACGGGAGCCGGGGCAGTGGCCCCGGCCGCGGTCGGCCGGTACGGCATCAGCGGCGCGGTCCTTTTCGGCGCGGGGACATCACCCGCCTCGGGCGACGCCCGCAATCTACCAGCGCGAACACCGGTGCGGGAGAGCCGACTTCGGCCACCGGCCGGCCCGGCGACGGCGTCCCGCCGCGAGCACCGGCGGCCGGCCGCGACCACCGGTGGGGCCGGCCGCCGGGTGAGCCGCTCCCGCTCCCGGCGGGGTTTGCCGGGAGGTGGAAAATCCGCCATCCGAGGCGCGACGGCCCGCATTTGTGCGGCGCCATGGGCCCCCTTGACACCGTCAGCACCACAGGGCTTCACTCGTCACGGTGGCCGCAATGGGATCCGGTGATCCTGTCCGGTTCTTGTGCACACCGCCCTTCGAGATCCTGAATTCTCCCGTTCCGTCGATGTGGAGGTATCCATGAAGCTCGTTCGGTTGGTCAACAGGTTCCGCCCGGAGAAGAGCCTGAAGGCGTACGCCTGGTACGGCTGGGTGTAAGTCCGGCTTTCTCCCTCTCGGACTCGCGCGGGGCCGGGAACCCACCGGCCCCGCGCGGGTGCCCAACCCTGGAGTCCGCGTATGCCCCAGCAACGCGCCGGCGGTCGCACCCGGCCCGTGGAGTTCGCCCCGAGAATCGAAGAGCTGCTCAGCCGCCATCTCGGTTCGCACCTGTTCCGTCTGGAGCCCGACACGATCGGCGTGGCCGGACCCGATCTGATGGACCGTCTGCTCGCGTGCAGGCCGGCGAACGCGGCCGAGCGGCCCACCTTCAAGCCCGTGCAGGGGCGGCTCGTCAGCCGCGCCGACGCCTCCACCTATATGCAGGCGGTGGGTTCTGACGTGCGGGCCGCGCTGCAACGCCCCCAGGACGCCGCGGTCGACCTGACCGGCCGGTGGCCGCACGCCGCGCACACCTACCTGCGCGACCTCGTGTTCGGCGACGAAAGCCTCCGCTTCCGTGTGCTGGTCGACCGGCGGCTGGAGCTGACCCCGAAGATCACCTGGTCGGCGGTCGCCTCCGGAGCGGCTTTTCTGGGAAAGCCCCGCAATGACGCGCCGCTGTCGAAACTGGCCTCACTGGTGCTCGATTCGACGTCGTATGCCGACCGCCGCTATGCCATGTACCTTTACCGGCGGGTGGCGGCGCCGGTCTGTTTCACCGTTTCCGCGCTCGTCACCAACGCCCTCTGGCTCGGGGCCCCTTTCGGCGACGGCGTACCGAACCGGAACATCATCCTGGAGGCGCTGCGGCTGCTTCCGCCGTCCTGGAACATTCTGCGGGTGGCGTCCCCGGAATTCCCGGCGGTGGACGAACGGATCGGCCCAGGGGACGACATTCTGCTGCTCCCGCTGCTGAGCCACCGCGACCCCGGACTCTGGGACGAGCCAGGGGAGTTCCTTCCCGAGCGCTGGGACGGACTGGACGGCGACCGGCACCCCGGATATCTCCCGTTCGGGCCGGCCAGTGAGCGCTGCTGGGGCCGCCACATGGTCCTGCCCCTCGCCGAACGCCTGCTGGACATCGTCCGCCGTGACGGCCTGGTCGTCAGCCCGGACCAGACCCGGGCGAGGGTCGAACTCGACGGCCTGCTCGAAGTCTCCGAAGTCCGGATGGTGCGTCCCTGACGGCGAGGTGCCCGGGCGCCGGAACCCCGGGAAAAGGGGGTTCCCCGCGCCGGGCCGCGGCGCGGGGAACCTCCTGATCAGACGGCTTAGTAGGGGCCGTTGACGTTGTCGATCGAGCCGTACACGTGGTACGCGTAGTTGCACGCGGCGGTGATGTTGGCGACCGGGTCGTAGATGTTCGTCGAGGTGCCCGGCACGTGGTACGCGGTGAACGTCGGCTGGATGACCTGCAGCAGGCCGATGGAGGGGTGGCCGGCGGCGGCGTTGGAGTCCCACAGGTTGATGGCGTTCGGGTTGCCGGACGACTCCCGCATGGTGTTGCGGTAGATGCCGTCGTAGCTTCCGGGGATCCCGTTCTGCGCCATGATCGCCAGCGAGTGCTTGATCCACCCGTCGAGGTCGTCGGTGTACGCGGGGGTGGTGGCGGCGGCCGTGGTCACCGAGACCTTGGCAGCGGTCGCGGTGGCCGTCGCGTGGGTGGCCGACGGCAGCGTCAGGACCTGGCGGGGGTGAATGATGTACGGGCTGGAAATCTTGTTGGCCGCTGCGATGGCCTTCCAGCCGGCCGCCACTTTCTGGGACCTGGCGATGCCTATCAGGGTGTCGCCGGGCTTGACGGTGTACGTGGTCTTGCCGGCGTGCGGCGTCGTTCCCGAGGTGGCCGGTGCGGCCGGCGGAGCGCTGGCGGCGTGGGCGGTTCCGGTCACCGCCGCGCAGGTCAGGGCGGCGAAGGTGCCGACGACGACGGCGCCACGGGTGGAGAGCAGACGCGCTCCGATCGAACGGTTGAAGGCATGCTTGGGCATGGTTCGGCCTTTCCAAGGATTACGTGAGCGCAGTCGCCGGTCCCCCTTCTCCATCCGACCCGCATTTCGTTTAGCGGTGTGCTGCGGCGAGCACATTGTTAGCAGCAGGAAAACGGCTGGACAATTGCCCTTTGTGCTAAGCCGCTTAGTAGAAGCCTTTGCGGCGGGCCGCGCCATGGCCCTGGAAATAGGCGGCCGAGCGGGCCGATACGGCACTACCCGGCTTCGTAGGTGATGTACGTCCTATGCCGCGCATCACTCCGGACGGCCCGGAAAACCCCGCGGAGCGATGTGCTTTCCGGCGGCGGTGCGGGCGGGGGTGGCTTATGCGGCGGCACCCATATTCGAGCAAAGGCTGCATTCAATATCATTCAGTCTCAATGGTTATAAAAAGGACATAAGTTCCGCGATGAATCCGGCCGGTGATCCGGCCGGTGATCCGGCCGGTGATCCGGACAGCAAGAGGCCCCGGGCGGCGGACCCGGGGCCTGGCGGAACGGCGAGGCGGCGGTCAGGCGCCGACGTACGCCGCGAGGTGTTCGCCGGTGAGCGTGGAGCGGGCCGCGACCAGGTCGGCCGGGGTGCCCTCGAAGACGATCCGGCCGCCGTCGTGCCCGGCGCCGGGGCCGAGGTCGATGATCCAGTCGGCGTGCGCCATCACCGCCTGGTGGTGCTCGACGACGATGACCGACGTGCCGGAGTCCACGAGCCGGTCGAGCAGGCCGAGCAGCTGCTCGACATCGGCGAGGTGGAGGCCGGCGGTCGGCTCGTCGAGGACGTAGACGCCGCCCTTCTCCGCCATATGCGTGGCCAGCTTCAGCCGCTGCCGCTCGCCGCCGGAGAGCGTGGTGAGCGGCTGGCCGAGGCTGAGATAGCCGAGCCCCACGTCGGCGAGCCGGCCGAGGACGGCGTGCGCGGCGGGCGTACGGGCCGCACCCGTGCCGAAGAACTCCTCGGCCTCGGTCACCGGCATCGCGAGCACCTCGCTGATGTCGCGGCCCCCGAGGCGGTAGGCGAGCACCGACGCATCGAAGCGCTTGCCCTCGCACTCCTCGCAGGTGGTGGCGACGCCGGCCATCATCGCCAGGTCGGTGAAGACGACCCCGGCGCCGTTGCAGCCGGGGCAGGCGCCCTCGGAGTTCGCGCTGAACAGCGCCGGCTTCACACCATTGGCCTTCGCGAACGCCTTGCGGACCGGTTCGAGCAGCCCGGTGTACGTCGCCGGGTTGCTCCGGCGCGAGCCGCGGATGGCGCTCTGGTCGATCGCCACCACGCCCGCGCGGGCCGCCCCCGCGTCGCTGACCACCGACCCCCGTACCAGCGAGCTCTTGCCGGAGCCGGCCACGCCGGTCACGACGGTCAGCACCCCGAGCGGGATGTCCACGTCGACATCCCGCAGGTTGTGCGTGGCCGCGCCGCGGACCTCCAGCGTGCCGGTGGGGGTGCGGACCTTCTCCTTGACCGCGGCCCGGTCGTCGAAGTGGCGGCCGGTGAGGGTGCCGCCGGACCGCAGCGCCTCGACGGTGCCCTCGAAGCAGACGCTGCCGCCTTCCGTGCCGGCGCCCGGACCCAGGTCCACGACGTGGTCGGCGATCGCGATCGTCTCCGGCTTGTGCTCCACGACGAGCACGGTGTTCCCCTTGTCCCGCAGCCGGAGCAGCAGGCCGTTCATCCGCTGGATGTCATGGGGGTGCAGACCGATGGTGGGCTCGTCGAAGACATAGGTGACATCGGTGAGCGAGGAGCCGAGGTGGCGGACCATCTTGACGCGCTGCGCCTCGCCGCCCGACAGCGTGCCCGACGGCCGGTCGAGTGTGAGATAGCCGAGGCCGATCTCCGAGAACGAGTCGAGGGTGTCCCCCAGCGCGGTGAGCAGCGGCGCCACCGAGGGCTCGTCGAGCCCGCGCACCCAGTCGGCCAGGTCGCTGATCTGCATCGCGCAGGCGTCGGCGATGCTGATCTTCGCGATGCGCGACGACCGGGCCGCCTCGCTGAGCCGGGTCCCGCCGCAGTCGGGGCAGGTGGTGAAGGTGACCGCCCTGTCCACGAACTCCCGTACGTGCGGCTGGAGGGAGTCACGGTCCTTGGACAGCATCGACTTCTCGACCCGGGGGACCAGCCCCTCGTAGGTCATGTTGATGCCCGCGATCTTCATCCGGACCGGCTCGTGATGCAGGAAGTCGTGCAACTCCTTCTCGCTGAACCGGCCGACCGGCTTGTCCGGGTCGTAGAAGCCCGACTCGATGTAGAGCCGCGAGTTCCAGCCGCCGCCCTTGTAGCCCGGCACGGTGATCGCGCCCTCGTTGAGCGACTTGGAGTCGTCGTAGAGCTGGGCGAGGTCGATGTCGGAGACGGTGCCGCGGCCCTCGCAGCGCGCGCACATCCCGCCGGTCCGGTTGTACGTCACCTTCTGCGCCTTCTTGGCGCCCCGCTCGACGGTCATCGCGCCGCTGGCCCGGACCGAGGGGACGTTGAAGGCGTACGCGCTCGGCGGGCCGATGTGCGGCTGCCCGAGCCGGCTGAAGAGGATGCGCAGCATCGCGTTGGCGTCGGTGGCGGTGCCGACCGTGGAGCGGGCGTCGGCCCCCATCCGCTGCTGGTCGACGACGATCGCGGTCGTGAGCCCTTCGAGTACGTCGGCCTCGGGCCGCGCGGAGGCGGGCATGAAGCCCTGTACGAAGGCGCTGTACGTCTCGTTGATCAGCCGCTGCGACTCCGCCGCGATCGTGCCGAACACCAGGGAGCTCTTGCCCGAGCCGGAGACGCCGGTGAAGACCGTCAGCCGGCGCTTCGGGATCTCGACGCTGATGTCCTTGAGGTTGTTCACGCGCGCGCCGTGCACGCGAATGACATCGTGGCTGTCGGCTCCGTGGCTGTCGGCTCGGTGCGGCGCGGGCGGCTGCGGGCCGGTGCTCGGCGTGGTGCGAGGCGTGGTGGGAGCGGCGCCGGTGGCTGCGCTGGTAGCGGTGTCGGCGGCTGCGCTGGTGGAGGCGCTCATCGTCTCTCCGTCGTCGGGCGGCAGCCGCCGCGGGCCGGCGTACGGCCGGGGGCTCCCGTCGCGCCGGGCCGGACGCGGCGCGGGGGCCCGCTGACAGGGTAATCCCCTCTGTCGTGGGACCTCAGGTCACTGCTTGCGGGGCTGGTTGAACCGCAGCATGTTGCCGGAGGGGTCGCGGAAGGCGCAGTCGCGGACGCCGTACGGCTGGTCGATCGGCTCCTGCAGCACCTCGCCGCCGGCGGCACGGATCCGCTCGAAGGCGGCGTCGACGTCGTCGGTCCTGAAGATGACCCCGCGCAGCAGGCCCTTCGCCAGGAGTTCCGCCATGGCCTCCTTGTCGGCGGCCGAGGCGTTCGGGTTCGCCACCGGCGGTTCGAGGACGATGTCCACGTCGGGCTGCGACGGGGAGCCGACGGTCACCCAGCGCATCCCCTCGAACCCGACGTCGTTGCGCACCTCAAGACCCAGCACGTCGCGGTAGAAGGCGAGCGCCTTGTCGTGGTCGTCGACGGCGATGAAGCACTGCGAGAGTTTGATGTCCATGCGTGTCACGCTACGGGCGGGGGAGAGCTTTTGCCTGCGGCCGGCTCGGCTCCGAGGGGCGGGCGACCGAGCGCGGTCGGCGCGGTCCGCGGGCGTTCGAGTGACCGGCCGGGTCGGTCCGGAGGTGTGCGGTGACCGCCCGCGGACGGCTCGTTCGGAGGAACCGGTGGCCTGCGGTCGGCTCCCGCGTGCAGGTGCGGTGAGCGATGGCCGGCTCCGCCGGGCGGGTGGCGCTCGGCCGGGGAGGTGAGGCGCCGGACGGCCGCTCTAGTCGTCCGCGCCGCGCCCCGCGCGTACCGCGATCCGGAGGAGTTCCTCGGCCGCACCGGTCAGCCGGTGGCCCCTGGCCCACACCGCGCGCAGCCGCCGGTGCAGGTCCGCGCCCGTCACCGGGACCTCCACGACGCGCCCCCCGGCGAGATCCGCCCGCATCGTCACCGCGCTGAGCACGGCCGGGCCGGCGCCCGCGGCCACCGCGCTGCGTATGGCCGCGTTCGCGTCCAGCACCATCAGCGGCCGGGCCGGCGGGGCGTCCGCCCCGGCCAGGAGACGGTCCAGCGTCTCGCGCGTGCCCGACCCCGGCTCGCGGACGATCAGCCGGGTCGCGGCCAGCTCGGCCAGCTCCACCGGCTTGCGCCGCCGCGCCCACGGGTGCTGCGGCGCCACGACCACGACCAGCCGGTCCTCACCCACCTGCCGGGAACTCAGCCCGGCCGGCACGACCGGCGTCTCGATGAACCCCAGGCTGATCCGGCCCCCCGCGGCCAGCGCCGCGACCTGCTCGGAATTGGTCACCTTGAGGCTGACGCAGACCTCCGGCGCCCGCTGCTGCAGCGCGCCGATCCAGCGCGGCACGAAATGCTCGGCCAGCGTCATGCTGGAGGCCAGCGGCAGGTCCTTGTCGCGGTCGCCGCGCAACGCGGCCACCCCCACCATCAGCGCATCCGCTTCGGCCAGCACCTGCCCCGCCCACTGGCACACCGCCCGGCCCTCGGTGGTCAGCGCGGAACCGCGGCTGCCCCGTTCGGCCAGCGACAGCCCCAGCCGCCGTTCGAGCGTGTCCAGGCGTTTGCTCGCGGCCGGCTGGCTGATGCCCATCCGCTCGGCGGCCTGCCCGAGACTGCCGAGCTCGGCCACCAGGGTCAGCAGCCGCAGGCTGCCCAAGTCGAGAAGTGCCCCGTCCATAACCGGTGATTATGACGGCATCAGTGATTGGGAGGTACCGCGACCCCGCCCCGCTGACAAGGATGGTGCTGCGGCCGGCACCCGGACACCCCACGGCCATTTCCGGCATATCGCGCAATTCGACGGCAGGTGAGGCAGAGTGGGAGCCGTGGATGCCCGCCGCAGCCGGCCGGTCGCCGGGGACCCGGGCGACCAGCTCGACAAACCCTGAAAACCGAGACCGCGACACGAACGGACCCTCCATGTCTCACCACCTCGACACCCCCCTGGCGGCCCAGAACGGCCAGCTGTACCTCGACGACCTCTACGTCTTCCCGGGCGAGAGCAGCACGGTGTTCGTCATGGACGTCAACTCCAACATCACCGGTGTCTACGCCGAGCCCGGCTTCCACCACGAGGCCCGCTACGAGTTCAAGGTGCACTTCGACGGCGCCGAGTACGAGAGCCTGACCTACCGGTTCTCCTTCGGCGAGGCCGACGCGGACGGCCGCCAGGCCCTGCGCCTGCACACCCTGACCGGCGAGCGGGCGCGCGAGGACTCCGCCGAAGGCGAGCTCGTGCTGGAAGGCCGCACCGGTGAGGCCGCGGAGGCGGCCGGCACCCGCGTCTGGGCCGGGCGCATCGCGGACCCGTTCTACATCGACCTGTCCCTGCTCGCCATCATCAACGGCGCGGTGGCGAAGGGGTCCGCGGTGGACCTGTCCTCCTGGCGTCCGAAGGAAGCGCAGAACAGCTTCGCCGGCACCTCCGTCGAAACGATCGTGCTCGAAGTCCCGTACGCGCACGCGCAGTTGCGGCCCGGCGCCCGTATCGGAGTGTGGGCCGCGACCAAGCTGGCCACCGACGCAGGCGGCTGGCGGCAGATCAACCGCGCCGGGCACCCGATGATGTGGCCGATCTTCTGGCCCGGCGACACCGACTTCTCCAACCCGGCGAACACCCGGCACCCGTCCGAGGACCTGGCCGCCGCCGGCGGCCTGATCGCCGACCAGGTCGCAGCGGTCGTCGCGGCCACCGGCACCTCGGCCGACCCCCAGGGCTACGGGCAGACCGTGAGCCGGCAGCTCTTCCCCGACGTGCTGCCCTATGTGGTCGGCACCCCCGCCTCCTTCGGCTTCGCCACCCGTAACGGCCGTACCCACGCCGACAACGCGCCCGAGGCGATGCTCTCCCTGGTGACCAACACGGCGGTGCCCGCCGGGCTCACCCCTGCCGTCGCCGAGCGGCAGCGGACCGGCAGCTTCCCCTACGTCGTACCGGCCTGACCGTCTCCCGCCCCGCGTGCCGCCGCAGGGAAGCAGGGGCGTGTCCCCCGCGCCTGGGGCGGCACGCGGGGCGAGGTCCCGGGCGGCTCTGCCCCGCCCGCGGGTGAGGTCCCCGGCGGGGCGGACCCGGCCGCACCGGGCCGGGCGGGCGGTGGTCTACTGGGCCGACTCCGGTGGGGAGTTGGCCTGAGCGGCTCCCACCACACCACGCCGCCCGGGGAGATGGACCGTGGAGAACGAAGAGGTCTTCGAAGCACGCGCCACCGACCGGCTGATCCTCTTCTCCGACGCGGTGGTCGCGATCGCCATCACCCTGCTGGCACTCGAACTCCCGGTCCCGGCCGGGCGCGACGCCTCGGAGTTCTGGACGTCGGTCCGTGAGCACGACGGCCACTACCTGGCGTTCCTGATCAGCTTCCTGGTGATCGCCGCCTCGTGGGGCGGCCACCACCGCATCTTCCGCGCCGTCGTACGGATCGACGCGCCACTGCGGATGATGAACATGGCCTGGCTGCTGATGATCATCCTGAATCCGCTCGCGACCAAGATGCTCACCACCGAAGACCACGACAGCCTCGGCGCGCACGCCCTGCGGTACGGGTTCTACGCCCTGCTCCAAGTGCTGGCGAGCCTCGCCCTGCTGGCGCTGTCGCATCACCTGACGACCCATCACCTGCGCGCCGAGGAGTTCCGCACCCCCTCCGCCGCCCGCGGCGGCGAGCAGCTGTACGGCATCATCCTCGGCTTCGGCCTCTCCATCCCGGTCTTCTTCCTCACCCCCGACGCCTGGGCCCTCTGGATCGCCGGCCCCCTGCTGACCAACCGCCTCTACCACCCCTGGCGCACCCGCCGCGATCGCCTCAGGAACGCCTGACCCGGCCCGGACGAGTTCGTCCGTCTCGCGGCCGTCACCGATTCGGGTATCCGGTGCGAAGAAGCCGCGCCGCGGGCTCTCCTGCCGGACCCGCGCCCCCGACCACCGTATTTCCGGGCGGGGTTCCGCCGGAGGGGCGGGTTCCGGGGTGGGTCGGCGCGTTGCGGGTGGGGTGGGGTGACGGGACCGTGACTCAACAGGCACATCCAGACCCTCGAACGGTGCGTGGTCTCTTCGCTACGGTGGATGCCTGGATACGGGGACCAGGTGTACGGGGTTCGCGCCGGCTTGGCTGCCGGCGCCCCGAACGGTGCCCACGGACGACCGATCGGGAGCCTTCGACCATGCGAGCCCGCACCGTACTCCCCGCCGCAGCCCTCGCCGCGGCCACCGCGCTGACCCTCTCGGCCTGCGGGGGTGACTCCGGCGGGGGCGACAGCAAGATCTCCCCGGCAGCGGCCACGACGGCTCCGCCGGCCACCCCGACCCCGACCACACCACCCGCCTCCGGCGCGGTGCTGACGGTCGACCCGTCACTGGCACTGCCCGCGGACCTGAAGCTCACCTTCGACTGGCCGCTCCCGGCGGACCACACCGAGGCCGCGGTGCTGACGACGTCGGCGGACTTCATGCAGTCGATGGTGCACGGCGTCGTCCGGCAGAGCGTCAAGGACGGCGCCCTGAACACCTATGCGCAGGGCGACGCGTACACCTACGCGAAGCAGTACATCCAGCTGCACATCAACGCGAAGAAGACCCTGACCGGGACCGACCACTTCTTCCGGCCCACGGTCAAGCTTCTCGCCAAGAACTCCGCGGCCGAGGTCACGTTCTGCGAGGACCAGACGAATTTGTTCAGCAAAGAGGTCGCCACCGGGAAGGCACATGTCACCGGCGCGGACGACCGCAACTACGTCTCGTACCAACTGGTCCTCAGCCTCTTCCGTCCCGGCACGCAACTCTGGCGAGCGCAGTCGATCACCACGAAGGAGAGGGCGTTGGAATGCAAGCAGTGAGAGCCGGCCGAACGCTCCGCAGGGCGCTGCCCCTCGCGGTGCTCATCGTGCTGGTCGCGGCGGGATCGAGCTACGCCTACGACGACACGGGCACGGTGCCCGACGGGAAGAGTTCGGGCGGCAGCGACTCCGGGGGGAATCTGGACGCCTCCGCGGCCGGTTACCGGCTCAGCTACCCCACCGGTGGACCGAAGACCACGGACCGGCCCCTGACGACCGTCGACGTCAACTGGTCACCCCCACCGTGCTGGTTCGGGCCGAAGTACACGCCCGCGCAGTTCAAGGCCGAGTACACGAAGAACTTCAACGCCGAACTGCCCGACGTCAAAGGCACGTTCCGCACCGCGATGGGCATGGACCGGGACCACTACCAGAACGGACTGGACTATCCCGGCGGTGAGAAGGGCTACCAGGACTTCAACAGCGCCGAGAGCGGCAAGGGCATGTGGTGGCTGGTCTCCGTCAACCCCGACGCCGACCCCGTCGCACAGATGTCCTGCAACGACCAGACGCCCCAGTGGGTACCCAACGGACAACTGCCCCCGCCCGGCACCGGCCACGTGATCACCCCCGAAATGCTCTCCCGCCTCGCCTACGCCCACACCCACGTCCCCGGCGTGCGGATCGAGACCAACCCCGTCGGTACCCAGACCGTGAACCTCCCCACCTGGGTCACCCTCAACCAGGCGTACACCCCCGTGCGGGTCCGCGCCTCCGTGGACCTCGGCGGCGGCCGGGAGATCTGGGCCGAGACCACCGCGGAACCCGCCGGCGTGCATCTCACCCCGGGGACCCCCGACGCCACCGTCTTCCCGGCCTCCGGCGACTGCCCGATCGCCGCGGACGGCACCGTCGGCGCCCCCTACAACGGCGACCCCGCAGCCGACCCGCCCTGCGGCGTGACGTACCTGCACTCCACGCAGGACGCACCGCCGTACCAGTTGAACGTCACCGTCACCTGGCACGTCACCTGGACCGGCTCCGACGGCGGACCCCACGGCCTGCCCGACGGCCGCGTCGACGACCCCCACCCCGTCACCGTCCGCGAGATCCAGACCATCAACAACTGACAGCCCGCGCCGCCGCTCGGACGGCACGGGCTGTACGGGCTCAACGGACGGGCCCTCAGTACGGGCGAGTCACACCCGGTGCATCCAGAGGTACACATGGCCCATGCCGTCGTTCTGGCAGATGTGCATGGGGCCGTGCAGCGGGGCGTAGGCGGTGGCCGCGGCCTCGCACTGCTCGGGTGTCGGGTAGGTGCCCAGGAGGATGAACTCCACGCCGGGCGGGGTGGGGACCGGGTCGGCCGTGGCGACCGCGGAGGTCAGCACGCCGACGCCGAGGGCGGTGGCACCGAGCAGAGTGGCGGCGCGGGCGCCGAAGCGGATCTTCACAGCGGGGTCTCCTTGCGGCGGCGGCGGACACGCGGGGCGGCGGCGCCGGCCCCGCACGGACAGCTCAGTGCATCCACAGCAGGTACAGCCCGTTCGTGCCGTACTCGCAGATGTAGACCGGACCGTGCAGCGGCGCGTTCGCCTGCGCCTGGGCGACGCAGGTGTCGTACGTCGGGAAGTAGCCCATCAGCATGAAGCCGCTGCCGGGCGGCGGGGACGCCTGTGCGGCCGTGGTGGCGAGGCCGAGGCCGAGGACCGCCGTGGCGGCGACGGTGGCCGCGCGGGCGAGGATCTTCTTGCGCATGTGGATCACAACTCCTTTCCGGGGCAGGCGGAAGCGCCTGCCGAATGGCCAGGGGTGTGGTGCAGGGGGATGCGCGCGCGGTACCCAGCCTGCCGGGGGACGCCCGCCGCTTTCAATAGGTCCAGACCAATTGGTGACGGTGGGACGATTGATGTTGACGCGCACCAGTCGGCCCGGCGTGCGCCCCTCGCGGGGAGCGGCAACCACCGTGCGGTCTCGTCCCGGTGTGAGTGCTCCACATAACGGAAGGACAGCTCCGACGCGAGACTCACCGCCTTCGGCTTCAGCTCGCGCTTCGCGCCGGACGCCCGCGCCGCCCCGACGCACCCACCCGCACCCGGCCCAACTCCCTTTCCCGCGGGCTTCGGAGCTTCTACGCTGCCCGGATGGTCGACGTGAACAGGACCGGCGGGACGGTTGTCGGATCGGCGGTGGGGGACGCGCTGGGGGCACCGTTCGAGTTCGGTGCGGCCGGTGGGTTCTCCGCGCGGTTCCCCGAGCCGGGGTGCGGTGGGGAGATGTGCGGGGGCGGGGGCTGGGAGCCCGGCGAGGCCACGGATGACACGCAGATGGCGGTCTGCGTGGCCGAGTCGTTGCTGGCACGGCGCGGGCTGGACCTGCCGGACGTGTTCGCCCGCTTCCGGCGGTGGGCAGCGGCCGACCCGAAGGACATCGGGCTGCAGACCGAGGACGTGCTGACCAACGGCTTGCCGTGGGACCGCGCGGCCGAGGCCCACTTCCGGACCAACCACCGCGCCGCCGGGAACGGTGCGCTGATGCGGGCGGCCACGTCGGCGGTGTACTTCGCCGGGCAGGGTCGTGCGGCCACCATGGAGGCGGGCCGCCGTCTGTCGGCTCTCACGCACGGCGACCCCGCCGCGTGGGAAGGCACCGCGATCTTCCACGAGTTGCTGCGCGTCGCGCTGAACGGCGACGATCCGGTCGCCGCGGTCCCGGCCACCTTGGCGGCGGCCCATCCCGACCACCGCGGGCGTTACGCCACCGTGCTCGCCCCGGACTGGCACCCGGGACAGGCAACGGAGTTCAACGGCGCCGTCTGGCCGTGCCTCGGCTCCGCCGTCTGGGCGGTGCGGACCACCTCCTCCTACGAGGAAGCGGTACGCGCCGCGGTCGACCTGGGCGGCGACACCGACACCGTGGCCGCGGTCACCGGCGCGCTGGCCGGGGCGGTCCACGGACTGGCGTCGGTACCGGCCCGTTGGACCCTCGCTCTCCACGTCCCCCTCCCGGGCTCCGGCACCCGAGTGCTCCGCACCCCGGACCTGCTGACCCTGGCCGCCCAACTCGCTGCCACCACAGCTGTCTGACGGTCCATCAGACACGCCCGCGTCGGGCCCCGCTCGCCGGGAGGGGCGGGCGGGGCCGACGGGGGATCGGGGGGATCGGGGGCGCCGGGATGCGTTGGGTCAGCGGACGTGGATGGTCACGGTGACGGTCTTGAGCACCGCCGGCAGCTTGGTCGTGTCGACCTTCAGGATCTCGCCGTTGTCGCTCTGCCCGGTGGGCGGCAGCACCTTCTGGTGGACGGTCCACTTGCCGTCGGGGTCCACGGCGATGGTGTCGATGCCGAAGTCGTCGTCGTTGGAGAGGTAGAGCGTCTTGCCGGCGTCCGCGGTGGCGACGCCCTCGACCTTGTCGTGGGCGAAGAACGCACCGCTGGGGTCGAGTTGGCTCACCAGCGTCCCCACGTTGACGTACGGCTGCTTCTGGGCGACATGGACGCCGGCACCGGTCAGCGCGGTGAGCGCGGCATTCGTGCCGGCCGTCCCGACGAACGCCTCGGGCGACTTGCCGCCGACCGTCAGACCGCTGACGTCGGTCGCGCCGTTGATGTCGGCCTCGTAGAGCGTCTTCTGGGCGAACGGCTCATAGGTGCCGTCACGTTCGTCGATGAGGAACTTCGTGTCGGACAGCGCGGTGATCTCGCTGTTGGCGTCGCCCGTGGTCGCCGGGTTGTCCAGCAGGTACAGATACTGCTTGGACGTGTAGTTCCGCAGGTTCACCGTGATGATCCGGGTGGCCGCGACGTTCCCGGCCTTGGTGCTGCCGAGATCCGGCTGCTGCAGCGCGGACTGCATGATCCCCACCAGCGTCGAGCCGTCCGGCGTGACCGTCAGGCCCTCCATGCCCTTGTTCTTCAGGCGGTCGGCGAACTCGGCCGGCAGATAGCCGAGGATCTTGTGGTACGCGTTGTCCGGGCTGTTCCTGTACGGGGTCAGCCGGCCCAGCTCGTAACCGTTCGCGTCGAAGTGCGTGATGTACGGGCCGTACTCGTCCGACACCCAGAACGTGCCGTCCGGCAGCGCCACCAGACCCTCGGAGTCGTAGCCGTACGGGTCCTTGGCGACGGGCGTCGGCGTACCGCCGTGGGCGTTCGTGGCGGCGACGTCGTCGATCACCTCGCTCGTGTCGTGCGGAGGGCGGCCGCTGTAGTTCACGCCGCCGAGGCGCTTCGGCCCCTTCAGGGTGACCTTCTTGACCAGCTCCGCCTTGCCGCCCACGAGCTTGAACTCGCCGATCTCCGGCGTGAAGTCGAGAAGCATCTCGGACTTGTTGCCGTCGGGGGCGTCCGCGTTCGGGCCGCGGTCGGTGAGGCCGTAGAAGTAGCCCGACTTGCCCGGAACCGGGGCGAGCGACGAGCCGAAGCCCTCACCGGAGATCTCGGTGGTGGTGCCGCCGGGGCCGGCGACCTTCGCCAGCGGCGGCAAGGCGGCCCCGTTCGCCTGGGTGTCCTTGAAGAGCTGTACGGCGTCGGTCGTCGTGTACGTGAAGGTGTCCGTGCCCTTGAAGCCGGCCTTCGGGGTGTACGTGAACGAGCCGTCCGCGTTGACCGTCGCCGTGCCGTCCGACGGGTCGGTGTGCCGCACCACGGCGGTCGCGCCGGAGTCGTTCCGCAGCACGTTGCCGGTCACCGTGCCGTGGCCGGAGAAGGAGTCGGCGGTCGCGCCGAAGTCGTGCGACGGGGCCGACAGCCAGCCATGGGCCTGGGCGGCGGCCGTACCCGCGCCGACAATGGCGACGGTGGCACCGATCGCGACGGCGACCCGGGTGCGCTTGCGGGAGAAGGGTCTTGAAGTCATACCTCCGAACTTGTCGGTCGGTGGTGAACGCCGGGCCGATAGCCGGTGAACCCTCGATTCAAAAAGGACCGGCTCTTCGGTTGCCCTTGACTTCCGGCGTTTTCCTTGATTGCGGTGGGGGCGCTGGGGTGGGTGGGAAAGGGGACTTGATCCGCCGCGGGCGGGCCGCCGCGCGGGGCGTCACGACGCGTGGGCGGTTGCGCGGGCGCCCGGTCCGCGCCCGTGGACGCCTGGCAACTGCTGACCGCGGCTCCGGTCACGGCGTTCGAGGCGTCCGTTGCCTGCCCCGGCGACGAGCGGAGGCGGCAGGTCAGGGCGGGAGAAGCCCGGCAGGACAACCCCGGCAGCAGAAGTCCGCAGGCAGTCAGTGATCGTGAGCGGCGCCGCGTTGCTCTTTGCCCGCTCCGGTGGAGCCCGCGGACGCGGATCGGCCGGCCCCCAAGCGGTGGCCCTGGGATCCGGGGATCGGTGCCTCGGCGAGGCGCCGGCCGTTGCGGGCGGCGGCGGCCTGCGCCCAGCTGCCGGTGGAGATGACGCCGAGCGCGAGCGCGACGAGTCCGCAGCCTCCGAGGACGGCCCAGGCCGCGTGGCTCGCGTCGACGAAGCCGGGACCCGTGCCGGCCACGATGGAACCGGTGACGGCGACACCGATGGACGCCCCGAACTGGCGGGCGCTCGCGGCGAGCGCGCCCGCGACACCGACCTGGTCCGGCGGCAGCCCGGAGACGGCGGTGTTGGTGATCGATGGGCTGATCATGCCCACACCGAGGCCGAAGACGGCATAGGCGGTCAGCAGATGGACGCCGTCGGTGTGCGCGGTCAGGGGGACGAGAAGGAAGCCGCCGGTGGCGAGGAGCGCGCCGCCCAGCGCGAGAGGCAAGCGGGCTCCCCGGGAGGCGAGAAACCGCCCGGAGAGGTTGGCGGCGACGGCTTGGCCCACGGCCATCGGGATGATCATCAGTCCGGCCCGCAGGGGCCCGAAGTGGCGGATGTCCTGGAGATAGAGGGTGTTGAGGAACAGGAACCCGCCGAGCCCGGCCGACATCACGACGGAGATCGCGTTCGCGCCGGAGAACGGCGGACTGCGGAAGAACCGCAGGTCGATCAGCGGCTCGGACCGCCGCGGCTCGATGACGAGTATCCCGGTGAGGGCCAGGACGGCGAGGACGAACAGCCCGATGATCCACGGGTCCGCCCATCCGCGCCCGGGGCCCTCGATCGTCGCGGCGATGACCGACGCGAACAGGACGACGATCAGCGCCTGCCCGAGCGGATCGAACGCGCGGGCCCTGCCGGCCTTGGACTCGGGGACGAATCTCCGGGAGAGCAGGATCGCGGCGATCCCGATCGGGACGCTGACCCAGAACACCGATCGCCAGCCGAGACCACTGACCAGCAGGCCGCCGAGCACAGGCCCGGCCGCGATGGTGATCCCGATCACCGACCCCCACACGCCGATCGCTCGTGCCCGTTCCCCGCGGTCGGTGAAGACGCCGGCGACGATCGACAGCGCCACCGGGTTGAGCATCGAGCCGCCCACTCCTTGCAGGGCGCAGAAGCCGATCAGCCACCCGACGCCCGGCGCCAGGCCGCACAGGAGGGAGCCGAGGGCGAACAGCGACAGCCCGAGCTGGAAGATCCGCCTGCGGCCGAAGCGGTCGGCCATGGAGCCGCTCGGCGAGGCCGGGGACTGGGGGTACGGGCCGCCGCGGTATCTGCCCGTGGACCGCGTACGCGTGGGCGCCGACGTGCTGACCCGTACGCCGTACGACCGGCTCACCGCGCACGTCGGCCCGCAGGATTTGGTCGCCGCTGATGTGTACCCGCAGGGGTGGGACACGGCCGAGTCCCTGGACTGGGCGCGTCACTGGTACGCGGACCTGACACGTTTTCTCGACGCGGCGGCCCGCGAGGGGCAGGCGGTCATCGTCTGGCTCGACTGAACGCGGACCTCCGCCGGAGGCGGCGCGAGGGCCGGGCGTTCGGGACGGGCGTTCGGGACGGGCGTTTTGGCCGCGCGGGCCGGGGGTGGGTCCGCTTCCTCGGGGGCGGGCTACCGCTGGGTCAGGCCGTCGATCATCAGCGCGAGGGTGAAGTCGAACCGGTCGTGGCCCTCGCCGGCGGTGAGTTCGGCCGCGTAGCGGATGGTGTGGGGGAAGCCCTCGGCGGGCAGCGCGGTCAGCCGGCGCCGGAGTTCGTCGGTGTCGACGACCCAGTCCGCGTCGTCGCCGGCCGTACGCTGCCTCACGATCGAGATCTCCAGGCAGTAGCCGGCCACGTACAGCAAGAGGGCGTCGATCGCCCAGACGGCGGCCTGCGGGGCGACGCCGCCGGCGAGCAGGATGGCCAGCATCCCCTCGCTGACGCGCAACGTCTCCAGGTCGGTGGGGGCCATCGCGAGCGCCGCGCGGGAGATCCCCGGGTATCTCAGGTACTGGTCGCGCATCTGGGAGCACACGCCGCGGATCTGCTCCCGCCAGGCAGCGGGGTCGGGCTCGGGCAGCGAGAGCTCGGCGCAGAGCCGCGCGATGAGCAGTTCGTCGAGGTCCGCCTTGTTGACCACGTGGGCGTAGAGCGAGGCGGGCCCGGTGTCGAGCGCGCCGGCCAGCCGGCGCATGGTCAGCGCTTCGTAGCCCTCGGCGGCGATGACCTCCAGCGCGGTGTCGACGACCTGCTCCACGGTGATCGGGGCCTTGCGGCGCCGTGGCCGGGGTTCGGCTCCGGCCTCGGGGTTCGGCGGCAGATGGCGTGCCGCGCGTCGCTCTCTCGGGTTCACCCGACCACTATAGCTTGACACGAACGCCGTTCGTATATAGAACGCTGTTCATGAAAAGGGACGTGGATCAGAGCGTGGACGTGACCGTCGTCGGTGCCGGGCCCGTGGGCCTCGTACTCGCCGCGGAGCTCGCGCTCTCCGGGGCGACGGTGCAGGTACTCGAACGACGGACCGAGCCGGACGAGGCGATGAAGGCGGGCGGGATCAACGTACCGACGGCCGAGGCACTGGACCGCCGCGGCCTGCTGCCCGCCGCCGAACAGGTGCAGCGGGAGACCCTCGACCGGATGGGGTCGTTCGCCCACCTGGCCGGCGACCCGCAGCCCGCCGACGGCCGGCGAGCGCGCGGGTCACGCTTCACCGGGCACTTCGCGGGGATGGTCCTCGACGCCGACCTCGTGGACGCATCCGATCCCGACCTCGCCGCGCACGACACGGTGGCCGGCGCGCGACTGGTGCCGCAGCGCGAACTGGAGGAACTGCTGGCCGGCCATGTCGCGCGCCTCGGCGTACCGGTACGCCGCGGGGTGGAGGTCACCGCACTCGAAGACACCGGCGACGGCGTGCTCGTGGGCACCACGGCCGGTACGGTACGCACCGGCTGGCTGGTCGGCTGCGACGGCGGGCACAGCACGGTGCGCCGCCTCGCGGGCATCGGCTTCCCCGGCACCGACCCCGAGCTCACCGGACTCCTGGCGGTCGCCGACATCGCCGACCCCGAGAAGCTCGGAAACGGGTGGACGTGGTCGACCCGGGGGGCGTACCGCTACGGGCCGCAGCCCGGCCGGGTGGTCACCGTGGAGTTCGACGGCCCTCCCGCCGACCGCTCGGCACCGGTCACCCTTGAGGAGGTGCAGACCAGTCTGCGCCGGGTCTCGGGCACCGACGTCACACTGACCGCGCTGCGCGGCACCGCGACCCGCTGGACCGACAACGCCCGCCAGGCCGCGGCCTACTGGTCGGGGCGGGTGCTGCTGGCCGGCGACGCCGCGCACGTGCACTCGCCGTTCGGCGGCCAGGGGCTCAACCTCGGGGTCGGCGACGCGATGAACCTCGGCTGGAAGCTCGGCGCCGTGGTCGCCGGGTGGGCGCCCGAAGGACTGCTCGACACCTATGACGCCGAGCGCCGTCCCCTTGGCGCCTGGGTGCTGGACTGGACGCGGGCCCAGATCGGGGTGTTGCGCGGGGACGCCAAGTCGGCCGCGCTCCGGGAGGTCGTCGCCGATCTGCTGAGCACCCGGGACGGCACGACCTACGCGGTCAAGAAGATCTCCGGCGTCACGCAGCGCGTCGACCTGCCCGGCGACCATCCCCTCATCGGCCGCTACGCCCCCGACCTGTGGCTGACGGACGGCTCCCGCCTGGTCGACCACGGCCACGCGGGCGGCTTCCTGCTGCTCGACCGCACCCCGGACGCCGCGTTCTCCCGCCACACCGCGGCCTGGTCCGGACGCGTGACCACCGTGACCGACACCCCCGCGACCCCGACCGACACCCCCGCGACCCCGACCGGACTCCTCGTCCGCCCGGACGGAGTGGTCGCCTGGGCCACCGACACCGCCGCCCCCGCCGCCCTCACCACCCTCCAAACCGCCCTGCACCGATGGGCCGGCCCCCCGGCACCCCCACCCGACCCCAATCCGTCGGCCTGAACCGGGACTCGGCGCCGCCCGCTCCGGATTCCCGGAGGGGGCGGCGGGGTCAGTCGCGGCTGCGGCGGAGGACTCCCGCCTCGGCCGCGGACGTGCCCACGCCGCCCAGGACGGCCACGTGGAAGACCGCTGCGGCGAAAGCGGTCAGGAAGCGGGAGAGCTTGCGTGCGCTGCGCATGGTGGGTCACCTGTCCGATCGGGCTCGCGGGACGCTGCTGTTCGGTCCGGTTCCCGGGTCTCACCAGGTCAGGGCGTCGTCCATCGACTGCTGCCAGTAGGTGGTGTTGAGCGAGTCGTCGACGTAGGTGCCCTTCGCGGGCAGCGGCGGGTGGGCGGCGGCGCCGACATTCCCGCTGCCGGACCGGCCTTGGAAGTAGACGGTCAGGGACTTCACGGTGTGGCCGTTCGAGCCGCTGCCGTCGGCGGCGGACAGGTTGACGGAGGCGTAGCCGGACTCGCCCGGGTTGAGCGTGACCACGGCCTGCGGGTGGGAGTCCTCGATGACCGGCGGTACGGCCTGGGCGTCGCCGAAGCGCAGCGCCGGGTAGCCGTAGAGGTAGCACGTACGGCTGCCGGTGTTGGTGACCGTGAGCAGCATGTGGTTGACCGGACGGTTCAGCGGGGCGGCCACGACCTTGGTGGTGGATCCCTCGCAGGTGACCGGTGTGGTGGGGGCGGCCGGAGCCTTGGTGCGGCCGGTGCCGGTGTTGGCCGCCGGCTTGGAGCCGGCGGGTGCCGCGGGCTCGGCCCCGTGGGGCGCCCCGGGCCCCGCGGACGCCCCGGACCTCGCGGGCTTCGCGGTGGAGGGCGACGAGGACGGGCCGTCGGCCGCGGTCCTGGCGGTGGGAACGCCCGTGGACGGGGCAGGCGACGCGGTCGTGGCGGCGCCCTCGTCCCGGGTGGCCGTTCCGTCGCCGCACGCGGTCAGGGAGAGCGCGGCGAGAACGACGGTCGCGGCGGCGCCTACGAGACGGGTACCGGAGTTTCGCATACTGGACATGTGCCCGTGCCTCTTTCGCAGTTCGGGTCGGTGTGGTGCTTGGATGACCGGAGCTTGTGGGGTGATCCGTCCCAACCGCCACGTACCACGGGCAGTTGGGGACGCTGGAACGCCGAAACCCACTCTGAACAGGGGGAACGCGGCGCCCCTGGAACGCGCGAACGGGACGCCGTGGGATGGAGGAGCAGGTGTCAGAGGTGACGGGGGCCCGGGAGACCGAGGAGTTCGCGGCGCTGCTGCGGGAACTCAAGGACCGCTCGGGACTGAGCTACGGGGCACTGGCGAAGCGGCTGCACATGAGTACGTCGACGCTGCACCGGTACTGCCATGGCGCCGCGGTCCCGACCGAGTACGCACCGGTGGAGCGCCTCGCGCGGGTGTGCCGGGCGACGCCGCAGGAACTCATGGGACTGCACCGGCAGTGGGTGCTCGCGGACGCGGCACGCAGGATCAGGGCGGACCAGGCGACGGCGGCGCGGGCGGGGGCGGGCGCGGGCGCGCGGGCGGTCGACCCGGGGGGCACCGTCGCGGAACCGGCCGCGCCGGGGGATGCGCGTGCGGGGGGCGCTTCGGACGGGGCCGGGGCGGGGGTCGGATCGGCGGATGCGGCACCGGTTGGCGCCGGGCCGGTGGGGGCCGGGCCGGTGGACGCCGGATCGATGGCCGCGGGATCGGCGGACGCGGCACCTACCGCGGCACCCTCGGCGGCACCCTCCGCTCGCGGCGCGAACGGCCCGGCGGACGAACCGGTCGTCGCCCATCTGACACCGGGCCCCGCCTCACCACGCCGGCGCCGCACCGCACTGGTCGCCTCCGCCGCGGTGGCCGCCCTGGTGGTGGCCGCCGTACTGGTCGCGCATCCGCCCTGGGACGGTGGCGGACCGGACGCGAGCGACGCGCGGGCAGCCGGTACCGCCGCGAGCAGCGGGACGACCGGCGCCAGGAAGCCGTCCGCCACGCCGTCCCCTGGCGGCCAGAGCCGTACCCCGTCCGTATCGGCACCCGCCACCCCGTCCCGTACGAGCGGAACCGGCACCCCGCAGGGCAGCCCCAGCCCCGGGCGGAGCGCGGCAGCCGGGCCCGCCGGCGGCAGCGGCACCGGCGCCGTCCCCCTCACCGTCGCCACCCGCCCGTACGTCTACGACAACCCGTGCAGCCAGCACTTCCTCGTCGACAGCGCACCCGCACAGGTCGGCCCGCCCGCGAACGAGCCGGACGCGCCACGCTGGGCCGCCGCGTACGGCGCGGTCTCCTCGGGCGAACAGCGGGTCGCCCTCACCGTCCAGGGCACCGGCGCGGACACCGTCGTCCTGGAGGCGCTGCACGTGAGCGTCACCTCCCGGGGCGCACCGCTGGCCTGGAACGACTACTCGATGGGCGTCGGCTGCGGCGGCGGCGTCGACAGCAAGTCCTTCGACGTCGACCTGGACGACGGCAGCCCCGCGGTCACCGTCAAGAACGGCCAGCGCGACTTCCCGTACAAGGTCAGCGAGTCCGACCCGGAGGTCTTCTACGTCACCGCCCACACCAAGGCGCACGACGTCCGCTGGGACCTCACCCTCGACTGGTCCAGCGGCACCCGCCACGGCACGGTCCGCGTCGACAACGACGGCACCCCCTTCCGCACCAGCGCCGACGCCGCCCGCCCCGGCTACGACTACCCGCTGGGCGGCAGCGACTGGATCCCCCGCGAACCCTGACCACCCCGGGCCGCCGGTACGTCCACCCCCGCGAGGCCGGCCGCACTATCGTCATGAGCATGAAGGTACGGCGCAACGTCCGCGCGGTTCTGCTCGACGACGATCACCTGGTGTTCCTGCGCCGGGCCTGGCCGGGCGGGCCGTCGTACTACACGACCGTCGGCGGTGGCGTAGAACCCGAGGACGCGGACCTCGAAGCGGCCTTGCGCCGCGAGGTCATGGAGGAACTCGGCGCCACGATCGGCCCTGTCACCGAGTTCCTGACGGTGACGGAACCAGGTGAGCGGATCACCGTCGTACAGCACTACTTCCGAGCCGACATACGGGAATGGGACGTGCGTCGCCGTAGCGGCCCCGAGCTGAACAACCCCGACATAGGTGACTTCTCGCCGGTTCGTGTCGCACTGGACGCGTCCGCTGTGGCAGCACTTGAGCTTCAACCGCTCGAACTCGCCGACTACGTACGGGCTCACGTCCCGTCGTGGAGAACCTGACAGGTCATTGAGCTTGAGCCTGATGGGCAGGCGGTGGTGGCGGTGGTGGCGGTGGCGAGCCTAGGCCGGCGGTGGCGCGCAGCTCTGGGGGAGCGTGACCGTACCGGGCTTGTGCTCGAACGTGTCCATCACGAGCCACTCGTCCAGCTCGGGGTCGTAGAGGTTCTGGATGCCGAACTGCAGCACCTGCCAGAAGGTGCTCCGGTCGTTCTGGTCGACGTAGATGTCGCCCAGTGCCAGCGGGAACCGCAGGAATTTCCCCGGCGGCAGTTTCGGCAGGACGGCGCCGACCCTCCAGTGGTTCACGTACCGGTTCGGGTTCTGCTGGAGGATCTCCCGCCCGACGAACCGCGCGCCCTGGAGTGCCTGGTTCAACTGGTCGAGGTCGAAGCCCGGGATCTGTGAGCACGGATGTTCGGTCAGGCCCGGCCACTTGTAGGTCAGCGTGTAGAGGGTGCCGTGGTAGATCAGGTTCGTGAACCAGATCGGGTACTGCGGACCGCCCGCGATCATCTGACTGTCGCCGTCCCGCCCGTTCCAGGTGAACGGGACGGTGACGCCCAGGTCCCGGACGACCCACGTGCCCTTCCCGTGGAAGTCCCGGGGGAGGCGGGGAGGGAGCGGGGCCGGCGTGCTGGGCGGCGTCGCCGCGGCGGTCGCGGCGGTCGCGACGGGCCGCGCGCCTCCGGTCCGCGTTCCCGCGTAGGCCGCAGGCAGCACCGTCGAGACGAGGGCGATCGCTCCGGCGAGCGCCGCGGACGCCGTCGCCCGGCGTGTGAGTGTCCAGCCCATGGTCTCCCTCGATGGTTGCGTCAGGCGCCGTCGTGGCGCGAGGTTCGAACGCGGGGTGCCGCCAGGTCGCCGTCTCCAGGCGCAAAGACGCACCAAGTGGGATATTCCCTATCAGACGCCGGGAGGGTTGCCGCTCAGGCGGGCCGCAGGCCCCGGCGCGGCCCCGCCTTCTTTCCCCTGGGCGGCGGGGCGGACGGCGGGGCCGGCCCGTGAGGGGTCGCCGCGACGCCCGTCGTCAGGGGGGCCCGGCCAGGCCGCCGTGACGACGACTCATGGCGCCGACGCCGCGCCGGACCGCCGACGCCGCGCCGGACCGCCGACGCCGCGCCGGACCGCCGACGCCGTGACCGACTCCGGACGCCGGGACGGACCGCCGGACCGCCGACGCCGTAACCAACTTCCGACGCAGTGACGGACCGCCGGACAGCCGGCCCGGCGGATTCACCGTCGGCGACACGGCCCCGCCCGGCGCGGGGCGGGCTTCACTCCTCGCGCCCGGTACCGCGATCGGGTGCGCTCATGTCCCCCGTCCCGGGCGTGCCGTCGGCGAGCCCGTAGCGCAGGTACACGGTGCCCTTCGGACCGGCCACCGGGGGTTCGAGGAGTCTGACGTTGGTGGGCACCGCACCGCCGTCGAACACCTTCTTCCCGACGCCGAGCACGATCGGGTGCACCCAGAGGTCGAGACGGTCGAAGAGCTTCTCGCGCAGGAGGGTCTGGACGAAGTTCAGGCTTCCGACGACCTTCACGTGCTCGTGCCGGTCCCGGAGCTCGCGCACCGCGCCGGCCAGATCCGGGCCGAGCTGCGTGGACCCGGCCCACGAAAGGTCGGGCTTGGCGCGGGAAGCCACGTACTTCGGGACGCTGTTGAAGAGCGCGGCGATCTCCTTGTCCTCGCCGCCCTCCTGGTACGGCCAGTAGGCGGCGAAGATGTCATACGTACGCCGGCCGAGCAGGAGGGCGTCCGTACCCTCGTACGCGGCACCGACCTGCGCCCCGGCGACCTCGTCCAGCAGAGGCGCCTGCCAGCCGCCGAACGGAAACCCCACCGGATCCTCGTCGGGCCCGCCGGGCGACTGCCCGACAAGGTCGAGGGTGGCGAACAGCTCGATGTGGATGAGGCCCATGGTCTTGCTCCCGATGAGTCGATTGCGCCGGTCGACAGGTAGACCGCCCCCCGCCACCAGACTCATCGCTCCGCCCGCACCCGGCTTCGTATCGGTCGACCTTCTCACCCGGCGCGAGGCGCATTGGGCGGCTGCGTCGATCCCCCTTTGACCGAACCTCGGGGTCGGTGGACCCCGAGGTTCGTGTCGGCTGTTCCCCGGAAGACGGGAATCGGCTGAAGAGACTCATCGGCGAGATGCCGTGGACGCGCGGGCGACTCGATGCGGCTGGTCAGTCCGCGGCGACGACGGTCGTCCAGTCGAGTCCGCCGTGCGCGCCGACCGCGGGCGCGAAGCCGCCGCCGGGAAGACCGGCGAAGAACTTCAGGACGCCGTGGCGGTTGGCGGCGTAGAGGTCGGCGATGCCGTCGCCGTTGGCGTCGCCCGTGCTGAGAATGCGCGGATAGCGGGCGGCGGTGAATCCCTCGCCTGCCGTCGTCCAGTCGGCGGGAGCGGCGAGCGTGCCGTCGGTGTTGCCCGCGGCCAGCGTGAGCTTGCCGGAAACGTCGTCACGGATGAGGACGTCGGGTATGCCGTCGCCGGTCACGTCACCGGGGGTGATCACCGTGCTGTGGTCGAGTCCGGTGGCCAGGACGGTGGAGGTCATCCCGCCGAAGTCGTATGCCCAGTGCAGTAGTTCGCCGTTCTCCACGCTGAGGATGTCCTGGAAACGGGTGAGAGTGCCGAGGCTGCCGGACGTGCCGTGCAGGATCTGTGTGGCCGCCGTCCAACTCGTGCCGTCGGCGCGGTCCCAGGGGCCTGTCGACTCCCCGCGGGTGCCGAAGTCGCCGAGACCGTTGTTCGGAACCCCTGTGACATAACCGGTGCCGCCGATCCGGAGCAGATCCTGGTAGCCGTCCTGGTCGAGGTCACCGTCACGGAGCACACTGCCCTGATCCCAGCCGTCTCCCGTGTCCGCGTACGTCACCGCCTTTTTCAGCGTGCCGTCGCCCTTGCCGTACAGCACGTACAACTTGCCGTCGGTACTGGTGGCCAGCAGATCGGCTTTCCCGTCACCATTGAGATCTCCGGCCTTGTCCGGTGCAACGGCCGAGGCAACATAGAAGGAGTACTGGACGGCCCCTGAGAGATTGCCCGCCCGGTCCACGGTCCGGACGTTGAGGAGGTTGCTTCCCCACCGGGTCGGTGTCAGTTTCACCTTCGCGCTGCCGTCGGGCGCGACCGGCACCGAGGCGTTGCCGGCGACTGCGAGGTCACGGTCGAGCGCGTACTCGAAGCGGACGGTGTCATCGGACCCCGCCCCGGAGACCCTGAAGGTGAACGTGCCCGTCGTGCGGACCGGTGGTGCCGGCGTCGTGGAGCCGAGCGGCGGGAACACCTTGGACGTGACGACCGGGACGGCGGGCGACGTGAGATCGACGATGAAATGGCAGTCGCCGGACCATTCCGAAGCCGTCCCCGCTTGATCCACGTCACGGGCGCGCCAGGTGTACGTGACCCCGTCCGCGAAGTCTGCTGACGGCAGCAGCAGTTGCCTGGCGCTACCGCCGTAACCGGAGGCGGTGTAGTCGTACGGCGCGGACCCGTCACCCGGCTCGACGAGGAACTCGGTGTCGTACCAGACTGACCGGCTCCCGTTCGACGTTGCCGAGAAGGTGATCCCTCCGGGGCCGGTTCGCCCGATGTACCCGTAGGGTCCGTCCGCTCCGCAACCGTCGCTGCTCGCCCCGCTCACCGGCGCGGGACTGGTGCTGAGTCCGCTCGGCGCCGGTGTGGGGCCGTCGGCCGCCTCGGCCGCGGCCGGGACGGCCGCGAACCCGGTGCCGAGGAGCAGGGTGACCGCCGCGCCGACGGCCACCCGCCTGAATCTGTGCATACCTGACCGTGTCGCTGCCATCCGTCCCCCCAGGTAACCGGCGCGTGTGCGAATCGCGTCGGTGTCCGACCGGTGATCGTCGGTGACGACCCCGCTGATCAATGTATGCCGGGGGTCTGACAACGCCAATGGAATTACGGCCGCTCGGCCGGGGCGCTGAGACGTCCCCCCGGGGCTCCTCGCCGGACGACCTCCACTCACGGTCACGGTCACGTTGCCGGGGCCGAACCCTGACGCCGGCCCCGCACCATCGATGCCGAACCCGAACCTCGGCCGCGAACTCCCCGCCCGCGGGTTCGATCTGTAGGGAGGCGGCCCACGGGTGGGTTTCCCACGTGCCCCTGCTGTCACGACCGAGGGGTGGAACAATGGCCGTTCGTAACGGACTCACGGGGGTGTCGGGGGATGGGCCGTCCGACGGATTGGCATGTGCTGGATCTGGACCGGGATCCGGTGCCGGGTGATCCGTACGAGGTGCGGGAACTCGCGCGGAAGCTGGGGGACTTCGCCGACGACGTAGGCACCGCGCTGCGGTCGGTACGGGGTCTTGACGGTGACTCGGTGATCCAGGAGTGGGCGGGCCTGTCGGGGGATGCCTACCGGGAGCAGTTCGGGGACCTCCCCGGTGAACTCGACAAGCTGGAACGCTCCTACCGCCTCGCGTCGGGTGCCCTGGACGACTACTGGCCGCAGTTGCAGACCGCCCAGGGGGACGCCGACCGCGCCCTCGCCCAGGGCCGCACCGCGCGGGCGGATCTGGATGCGGCGAAGTCCCAGCTGTCCACGGCTGACGCGTGGGTGAGGCGGGCGCAGGACACGTCCAGGGAGTATCAGGCCGATCCGAAGCCGGGGGTGCCCCCGCCGTCGGAGGCCGATGTCCGGGCGGCGGCCCGTAACGCCACCGATGCCGATACCGCTCACGCCACGGCGAGTTCGGCTGTCCGTGACGCGCAGGCCCGGCTGGACGCGGCGAAGGAGTTGGCCGCGCAGGCGGCGGGTGTCCGGGACCGGGCCGCGGATGCCGCGCAGCATGCGCTGCACGAGGCCTCCGACGCGGGGATCAGGAACAAGCACTGGTGGGAGAAGGCCGTCGATTTCGTCGCCGGTCACTGGGACGACATCGTCGCTGCCTGCAAGGTCATCGTCGCGGTCCTTGGCATCGTGGTCCTGATCATCGGTGGCCCGTTGGCGTGGCTGGTGCTGGCGGCAGCGGTCATCGTGCTGGCGGATACGGTGATGAAGTACCTGCAGGGCAAGGCGAGTCTGTGGGACGTGCTGTTCGCGGCGCTGGACTGCATCCCGATGTTCAAGGGCCTGACCACCGCCGGCGGCCTGCTGAAGATGGCCCGCGAACTGCCCGCACTGCTGAAATCCGGCAAGGCGCTGGAGAACATCGCCAACAGCATCCGCAAAGGCGGAGCCGCTGTGCGGGACATGCGCGAAACCGCCGTCCGCATGTTCAGACGCTTCAGGTGCGGCGACCCGATCGATGTCGCGACCGGCGAAATGGTCATGTCCGCCGTGGACATGCAGTTGCCCGGAGTGCTTCCGCTGGTCCTGGAGCGGCACCATGTGTCGTCCTACCGGGCCGGCCGGTGGTTCGGCCCGTCGTGGGCTTCCGGTCTCGATCAGCGTCTCGTCCTGGACGACGAGGGAGCGCAATACACGTCCGAGGACGGAATGGTCCTCTACTACCCGATTCCGCACCCGGATTGGGGTGTCTTTCCGGCCGAGGGGCCCCGCTGGCCACTTCGCTGGGACGGCGTTCCCGGCGGAGAGATGCGTATCACTCGCCCGGGCTCCGGCGAGACCCTCCGCTTCCGGGCACTGCCGGGCGGCTCCCCGGCGGAACTCGCGCTCACGTCCGTCGCCGACCGCAATGGGAACACCATTGAATTCCTCCACACCGCGGAAGGAGTCCCCCACGAGATCCGGCACAGCTGCGGCTACCGCATCGGCGTAACGACGCGAGACCGGCGAATAACCGAACTCAGGCTGCTGAGCCACGCAGATCAGCCGGTTGTGCTCCGCTACGGATATGACGATCGCGGCGACCTCACGGAGATCATCGACTCCTCCGGCCTGCCCTTCCGTCTGAGCTACGACGACCAGCATCGCGTCACCGCATGGGAGGACCGGGGCGGCACGCGGTACCGGTATCAGTACGACGCCGAAGGCCGTTGTGTTCACACGGCGGGCTCGGACGGCGCCCTCGCCTACGACTACACCTACGACAGCGCGCATCGCACCACACGTGTCACCGATTCGCTCGGTCACACCACGGCGTACGAGTTCAACGAACTGGGCCAGCTTGTCCGTACGACCGATCCACTCGGCCACGCCACAGTCCGTGCATGGGACCGGCAGGACAATCTCCTGTCCCGTACCGACGCGCTGGGCCGCACCACTCGCTACACCCATGACGGCGCCGGACGCCTGACACGCTTCACCCGACCCGACGGCGCTGTCACCACGGTCGAGTACACCCCGCTCGGGCTGCCGGAAACGGTTACCCTGCCGGACGGCGCCAGGTGGCGGCACGCGTACGACGAGCGCGGCAACGTGATCCGTACGGTCGATCCGCTGGGTGCCGTCACCAGTCGTGACTACGACGAGCGCGGTCGGCTCATCCGCATCACCGACGCCTTGGGGGGCGTTCGTGAGACGACGCCGAACGGCGCGGGGCTGCCCACGGCCACGGCTGACGTCGACGGTGCTGTGACCAGGTACACCTACGATGCGTTCGGCCGGATCACCGGAATCGTCGACGCCCTGGGCGGAGAATCGAAGCTCTCCTGGACGCCGGAAGGAAAACTGCGCAGCCGGACGCGTCCGGACGGGACGACGGAGGAGTGGATTCACGACGCCGACGGCAATCTCGTCCGGCACACCGATCCCGGGGGGCGCGTGACCCGCTTCGAGGTCGGGTCCTTCGACTGCCTGGTGGCAAAAGTTCTCGCCGACGGCACGACCCTGCGTTTCACCTATGACACCGAACTGCGACTGACCTCGGTGACGAACTCCACCGGCCGGCGCTGGACTTACGACTACGATCCGCGCGGCGTGCTCCGCGGTGAAACGGACTTCAACGGCCGCACGATCCGATACCACCACGACGCCGCGGGCCAGCTCGTGGAGCGGATCAACGGCGCCGGCGAGGCGACGCGTTACGTCAGAGACGCCGCGGGCCGCGCCGTCGAGTGGCACGGCGGCGGCAGGGTCACCTTCATGGAGTACGACCCGGCCGACCGTCTCACTCGTGCCCTCAACGCGGACACTGAACTCCTCCTCGAACACGACTCACTTGGGCGGGCCATCCGGCAGACCGTCAACGGCCGCACGCTGACCAGTACGTACGACCTGCTCGGTCGCCGGACCGAGCGCCGCACCCCGAGCGGTTCTGTGAGCACTTGGGAGTGGGGTGCGGGTATGCGCCCCGCGGCACTGCGTACCTCGGGGCGGCACATGACGTTCGCGTACGACGCGTGCGGCGCGGAGACCGAACGCGTCCTCGACGGCGGGCTGGTGGGGATCCGGCAGGAGTGGGACGGCAATCGTCGGCTCGTCTCCAGGACCGTCAGCCGTGGTGGACCGGTGGACGGGCCGGCGACGCTCCTCCGGCAGCGCACTTACGCGTACCGGGAGGACGACCATGTCATAGGGATGACGGACGAGGGCGGCGGACGCGGCTTCACCCTCGACACCGCAGGCCGGGTTACGGCAGTGTCGGCCGAGGGCTGGACCGAGCGGTACGCGTACGACTCGCAGGGCAACGTCGTGCTCGGCCAGTGGGACACCGGTTCCGGTGACGGGATGAGCGGCGCCGGAGAAGCGTCGCCGGCAATGGGCGAGCGTGCGTACGACGGTACGCTGATCCGGCGCGCGGGCCGGACCACGTACACCCACGATGAGCAGGGAAGAGTGGTCCGCCGCGTCCGCAGGACGCTCTCGGGGTTCACGACCGCCTGGCAGTTCCTTTGGAACGCCGAAGACCGGCTCGTCGAAGCACGCACGCCCGACGGTGTCCGCTGGAGCTATCTCTACGACCCCTTGGGACGCCGCACGGCGAAGCTCGAGATCGGCGGAGACGGCACGGTCGTCAACAGGACGGACTTCGTCTGGGACGGCATGCAACTGGCCGAGCAGATCGTTTCCGTCGGGGACGGCGACGACCCTGTCACCGTCACGACCTGGGACACTCTGCCCGGCAGCCGCCAACCGGTCAGTCAGACCGAGCGCGTTCTGAACGCCGCTTCGCCGCAGAGCGACATCGACACATGCTTCTACGCGATCGTCACTGATCTGATCGGCTCACCGACCGAGCTGATCGACCCGGACGGCGATGTGGTCTGGCAGTCCCGCAGCACGCTCTACGGCACCCGGCCGCACGACACCGCTGACGGCGTCCAGTGCCCGTTGCGCTTTCCCGGCCAGTACTTCGACGCCGAGACAGGCCTCCACTACAACGTCTTCCGTTACTACGACCCGGAGGTGGGCGGTTACTTCAGCCCCGATCCACTCGGGCTGGATCCGGGGCCCAACCATCACGCGTACGTACCGAACCCCCTGTCGTGGTGCGATCCCCTGGGTCTGAAGTGTCTCGAGTTCTTCTCCGTCCAGGGACTCGACGACGCGGCCCGCCTCCGCGGCACCGGTGAGCCCTGGCCGCTGGAAATGCACCGCGCACACTTCGGTCCAGGCGTCTATTCATGGGGATCGCGTGCCGAGGCCGAGAAGTACCTGGCGCTCAAACTCCGGAGATCCGAGAACGCCGACCTCGAACTCATGCGGTTTACCATCCATGAGAAGGACTTCGCCAAGCTCAAGAAGGTCGACATATCCCAGATGACCGACGACGAGGCACAGGCGTTCCTCGACCGCTACAGCCTGATGTCCGACACGGGAAGGACGGATCACGGGCTGGAGTACATCACCCGTCCGACCGGCATGGGCCCCGAGCACTTCTTCGACAAGTCCGTCTTCGGACTGCTCACCTTCGACTAGTGAGCAGCAGCGACCCGCACATGTGATCAGCCAGGAGTTCCGTTGAGTCCAAACCCCTTCGTCTACCGCAAGATCCTCGGCCCCTGGGCGTTGTACGTCGAACTCTCCGCCGCGGTGGAAACTCTCCCGAGCCCGCCCGACGGAGCACGACGGGTCACCGATCACGTGTGGTTGCGTGTCCTCGACCCAGCGGCCACCGAAGAGGACGTCACGCAACTGGAGTTCGGCATCCGGCAGGTGGCGCCGCAGATCGAGGCCGCACGTCAGGGCCGGTTCGTCGTCATCGAGGTCAGCACCCTCGACTACATGCCGACCGATTATCAGCCGGAGGCGGCAGCGGCGGCCGTCGCACAATGGAGTGCCCGCGAATTCGGCTTTCCCCCTCCGACCATCACGACGACCTTCGACCGCGAGACCGGCTACACCCTTACCTGGCCGTAGCCCTGCCGAAGTGCTCAGCACAGGGACAAGCCCCTGGACCGGCGCAGCAGGATCAATGAGGGCAGAGCGGGTCACATGGGGCGCGGCTCATCAAAAATGCGTCTGGCTATTCGATAATTCCTCCGCGAACTGCTGACGACTGCGGGCGCGAGGCGATATTGCGTCTCGATTTCCTCACCGCAACTGATTGGGTCTGGACAACAAAGCCCCGGGGCGTTGACCCGGGGCTCAACAATGGAGCGGGTGCCGGGGCCCGTGCTGTTCAGCGGCACGTTCGATACCGAAGTGCTTGCTGAGCCGGTGTCGTTAGTGCCGGTGGTCGACGAGCCGTACCGCTGTGTGTGGTGGGCGAGCGGTGCGATGGGCACGCTTTACCGGTCGTGCAGGACAGTGGGCCGGGTGACGGGGACGACGGTGAGGAGGCCGTCGAGGCCCTTGTAGGCGTCGGGGTTGGTGGTGAAGAGGGGAAGTCCTTCGGCGATGGCGATGGCGGCGATCATGAGGTCGGCGACGCGGCGCCGGGGTTCGCGTCCGGCGCCGATCACGGCGGCGCAGACCCTGCCGTAGGTGCGGGCGGCTTCGGTGCCGAAGGGGATGGGGTCGAACTCGTTCTCGGCGCGTTGCAGGCCCTGGGCGTACTCAGCGGGCATAGGGGTCGTCCGCCTCCTGTTCGGCGGTGGCGTCCTGGTCGGCCCGGAATGCTTCAAGGGAGATGTCCGCGGCGGTGCGGGACATGGCGGCGAACTCTGCGCGCGGGACGAACCGCCGCCGGCGCCGCAGCGGGATCAACTCCCCGATCTGATGCCCGTCGCGCGTGACGGTGAAGGACTGCCCGCCCTGGACGGCGTCCATGATCTCTCTGGAACGGTTGCGCAGATCGCGCCGGGTGATCTCAGGCTGCGCTGACATCCTCCACGGCAGTACCTGGTAGCACTGCGTGCTCCGCCGCGCCTGCGGGGATCTGCCCACCGACCCCCTGGCGGAACAACATCTGCTCCCCGTACCGGCCCGGGACGAGCCCTGCTCCCACTGGTTACTGGTCGAAGTGGGTAGTAACCACCGCCTCGGGAACCAACAGGCTGACCGCCGAGGCGGCCGGTTCGGGCCACGGGCAAGCCGTGTACGGGCGGGGGTCACCACAGTGTCGGGTCCTCTTCTGGTCGGGGTGCTCCTGGTAGGCCAGGTGGTACCGCGACCGCGATGAGTTGGTCCCAGGTCGTGTAGCGGCGCGCCATGGAGATGAGGAGTTGGGCGGCGGCGTAGGCGTCATAGGTGGCGCGGTGGCGGCCCGACGCGGGGGCTCCGCTCAGGTCGGGGTCCAGGTGGGCGATGAGGGCGTCGAGGCTGTAGCCGGGCAGGCCGGGGTGGGTGGCCCTCGCCAGTCGCAGGGTGTCCAGGACGCCCGCGGGCTGCCAGCCAGGCAGGTGTGCGGAAAGGACACGGTAGTCGGTGTGGGCGTTGTGCGCGCAGATCCACGCCGTGCCGAGCAGCCCGCGGACCGCTCCGGAGACATGCGCCCACGGGTGCTCGGCGGCGAGCCGGTCGTTGGTCAGGCCGTGTACCCGGGCGGCGCGCGGGGTGACGGGCCGCGGTGGCCGGATCAGCCACGCCCCGGCGTTGGCCGTGTCCGGTCGGCCGTCGCAGATGGGAAGCGCCGCGACCTCCACCAGATCCGGCGGCCCGGCGCCGTTGCCCTCGACATCGACGGCGAACAGGTCGGGCCAGGTGCCGAAGTCCATGGCGGTCGTCGAGTTCATGGTGTGGCGGTTCCGTTCTCCGCTTGTGCCGGCCATCCGATGGGGGCGCGGCCGTGCCGGCGGTAGAGGCGGGGCTTGCTCCGGTCGTGGCACTGGAAGCCGTAGCCGTGCCGGAGGAAGTGGCGCTGCGGTTCGTCCAGGCCCTCGACGATGATGGCGCGTTCGTCGATCTCGACCGGGCTGGTCCCGCCGAGGGCGCGCGCGTCGGGTCGGCACGCTCGGGGGTGTGGAAGTGGTCCAGGCTCCGCTGTTCGGCCTGCGCCGACATGACTTTGGGGCGCGGGTAGGCCGTCGCGGCGGTGTCCGTGGCGGCTCGGACAAGCGACTCGTAAATCCAGCGGGGCTGCAGTCGGACCTCAGTCAGGACCAGAGCAACCCCGCTACCCGGGTCCTCGTGGTTCGCTAAGAGGCAGTATGTGACCGTGTTGGACACCGAAGGAGAGTGCCGGGGTGTCTCTGCTCGCGCCCGATCCCGCTTCGTTCCCGGTGGAGCCTCCCGGCGATCTGGACAATGCCGGCGTCATCGCGGCTCACGACTGGGCTGCTTTCGACGTGCTGGAGGAGATGATCGACCACTGGTCGCGCCCGGGCTGGTCGGACGGTGCCAGTGCGTTCTACTGGCTGCTCGTCTTCCGCGGTGTTCGCGCGCTCGATGAATTCGCGCTTCGCTGCCAAGGGGCGTTGTCTTCGCTGGGCTTCGATCCGGTGCCTGTGGAGTGGCTTCACACGACGCTGCTGCGCGTTGGTTCCCCCCGCTCCGTCGGCGTCGAGCAGTTGCGTCGGCTGATTGGGGCGACGGGGGCCGCGCTGCCCGGGGCCTTCGCCCTGCGTGCCGTTCCGCTGGCGGGGTCGCGGGGAGCGGTTCGGCTGACGCTCACCCCGTGGGAACCGTTGGTCTGCCTGCATGCGGCCCTGGTTGCGGCGAGCGCTGCCGTCGGTTTGCCCGTGAAGAAGCCGACCGCCCGCTTCCGTCCGCACCTCAGCCTTGCGTACAACAACCGCAGGCGGGATGCCGCTCCGGTCATCGAGACCGTGACGTCGTTGCGTTCCCTGCCGCCTGTCGAGCTGACTGCCGCCGATGTCCAGCTGGTAGAGCTGCGCAGGTGCGGCGCCGAGTACCGGTGGGACGTCCTGCAGAGCTTTCCGCTGACGATGTCGGACCTCACCGGCCGTCGCGGCACGGGGCCGTGACAGTCAGGACCAGCGTCTTCGGTCCGAGGGCGGGACAAAGCGGCTGGGACCTAAATGCGGCAGGGGCGGGTGGACGGTGGCCAGCACCGAAAAGCGCTCCTTCAGGAGGTCCAGATGGGGTCGTCGGGTGCGGGTTTGCCGGTGAGGCGAGGCAGGCGCGGCCCCGCGAGTGCCCGAGAAGCTCGCTTCCAGCCAACGTTTTCGCCGAGCGAGGCGCCAAGCGAACCCCTACAGGGCAGACCGGTAGAAAACCTTGCCCTTCCTGGGCTCCGCGCCGAGGGCTTCGTAGAAGGCGAGGGCCGCCGGGTTGTCGGTGTCGGCGGTCCACTCGATGCGGGAGCACCCGGCATCGGCGGCAGCCTTGAGCAGTTCGGTCATGAGGGCGCGGGCGACGCCTCCGCGGCGGGCGGACTCGCGGACGTAGAGCTCCTTCAGGTAGAGGGAGGTGTCGGCGCCGGCGGCCGGCCAGAGGAAGGAGTACGAGGCGAGACCGAGAATCTCGTCACCGTCGCGGGCCAGGAGGACGGTGGCGGCCGGGTGGGGGGAGAAAAGGGCGCGGCGGATCTGGTCGGGGTCGCCGGGAACGGGGTCGCCGCCGTAGTACTGCTCGATCTCGGCAAGGAGGACGGACAGTTCGTTGGTGTCGGCCTCCGTTGCCGGGCTGACCTGCACGATGTCCGCCGTCCTCTCTCACGCCGACGGCAGCGCGAGGATCTCGCGCAGTGCCTTCATCTCCAGCACTCTTCGGGCCTATGGCACCTTATCGGCGACGTCGCGCGCGCGGTGGATGATCAAGGCGCTGCGGTGTTCTTCCGGGATTTCGACCACCGTGGACATGGCCTGGTCAGCGGCTGATGCCGGGTTGCCGGAGATGGCCGCGCACATCGCCTGGGCGAACGAAAAAGGCCCGGGCCATTGACCTGGGCCTTTTCCAGGGAGCGGATGACGGAATCGAACCCGCGCTCTGAGCTTGGGAATCACAGGGGTCTTCTCGGCGTTGATGCAGGTCAGCGGCGCGTACGGTCCTGAAGTGCTTTCTGGAGCCGTGCGGTTGGTGGCTGTGGTTGACCGCGCCGTACCGCCGTGCGTGGCGCGGAGGTGGTGCGGCTGCCGGGCCTTACCGGTCGTGGAGGATGGTGGGCCGGGTGACGGGGACGACGGTGGGGAGGCCGTCGAGGCCCATGTAGTCGTCGGGGTTGGTGGTGAAGAGGGGCAGCTCTTCGGCGATGGCGATGGCGGCGACACTGAGGTCGGCGACGGGGCGGCGGGGTTCGCGTCCGGTGCCGATCACGGCTGCGCAGACTCTGCCGTAGGTGCGGGCCAGTTCGGCCCGCCCTGGGCCACATACGGCTCCCGGGACCCGCGCTGCCCGAACGATAGCGAGCACCTGGAGCGCAGCGGCGCCATGGTGACCGGTCCTTGGGACCGTGACCCGTAGCCGAGTCCATTTCCATGTTGCCGTTCGAGCTGGCCGAGATCTCCCACCGTTCATCAATCCTTGGCTTGCCCCTTGGTCTGCCGGGTCGGCAAGGGCGGTCCCGTTCGCGCCGGAGCCCCGCAGCAGCCTGCTGCGGGGCTCCGGCGTCCGGGCGAAGAGGGGCTCGGGCTCTACGGGATCTGGTCGTGGAGGGCGGTCACCTGGTCCGCGTTGAGGGTGTAGTCCCAGGTCTGGAGGTCGCTGACGTCGCCCGGGAGGTGGTTGCTGGTGTCGGTGCCGTTGTACTGGGCGTCGCCGGCGGTGAAGGGGCCGGTGGCGTTCCAGGAGGTGGCGCCGGTGACGGTGGAGGCGAGGGTGCCGTTGACGAAGAGGCGGGCGGTGTGGGTGGTGGCGTTGTAGGTGCCGACGAGGTGGGTCCAGCCGGTGGTGGCGCCGGGGGCGGCGGCTGTCCAGAAGCCGGGGCTCGGGGTGTCGGCCTTGGCGAGGCTGAACGCCCAGCCGGGGGCGCCGGTGGCTGTGTAGTTGTACTGGAGGTAGAAGGGGCTGTTCTCGGTGCCGTCCTGGCCGGCGATCGTGGCGTTGGTGGTGGGCAGTGAGCTGAGCTTGACCCAGGCGGACACCGAGTAGCTGCCGGTGGTGTCCAGTACGGGCCCGCCGCTGGTGGCCTCCCCGGTGGTTCCGTCGAAGGCGAGCGTCTCGCCCCGGGTCGGGTCGGCGGTCCAGGTGGTGGTGCCGCTCAGGGTGAGCGGGTTCTGGCCGACGGTCGGATCGGTGACGGTGGAGGGCGTGTCGTTGGGCGCGGTGTCGTTGGCCACCGGGAAGCCGTCGCCGTCGTCGAAGTTCCAGGTGTCGTGCGGGGAGAGGATGGACGTGGTCTCGGCGGCGTAGCCGGCGTTGGTGAGGTTCACGTGGTCACCGGTGTCCGCGGCGGCCGAGATCTTCTCCTCGCTGTTGGCCGTGTCCGGAACGGCGAGTGCGGTGTCGAAGTCCGCGTAGTACACGGGCGCGGGCACGGTGTCCCAGGGCGTTCCCAGCGGCATGCTGCTCAGCCAGTCGTTGACGGAGGTGCGGTTGGTGTCGACGGTGGCGGTGCAGGGGTCGTTGGGTGTGGCGCCGTCCCCGGCGTATCCGTCGCAGGGCGTGAGCGAGGTGAGTGTGGTGGCGATCCCCCAGCCCTGGAGCTGCTGGACGAGGGCGGTGTAGCCGTTGGATTCGAGTTCGTCGCCGGTGTTGCCCTGCAGGAGGTCTTCGAGCCCCTCGGTGATGATGACGTTGCTGATGCCGGGCTGGTCGAGCAGGTCCCGGTCGATCCGGGACAGGACCGCGGGGCCGCCGACGGCGTTTCCGTTGTACGTCTGCGGGTTGTCGGTCATCAGGTCGTTGGACTCGATGCCCTCGGCGATGGTCCCGTACGGGTGCGGCGAGGTGGGCTCGGTCTCGGCCAGCGCGTCCGAGACGCGGCTGCCGCTGGTGACGGGGTGGGTGTTGGGCTGGAAGGCGTCGATGAGGCCGTCGCCGAGTACGGCCTGGGTCGGGGTGCCGGCCGAGGCCACGTCGAGGTTGGTGACCAGGTCGGTGTACCAGCCGTTCCACTGCTGCGCGAACGGGGTGCCGGTGGTGTCGGTGGTCTTGTCTCCCGCGCCGGCCGCGGTCAGGTACTCGTACGCGGTGTTGGCGAACGAGTGCTGGACGAGGTAGGGCACCGAGTTCGACAACTGGTAGGAAACCAGCAGGTACTGGTCGGCGGTGACGGTGAAGGGCAGCGGATCGCTGAAGACCGAGCCGCCCTCCGGGATGGCGACGGTCTGCGCGCCGCCGAACTTCAGCGAGGCCGGCGCCGATGCCGGTATCGGCGAGGGTGCGCCCGATCCCGAGTCGACGGCGATGGTGGCGTGGCCGATGGAGAGCTTGCTGGTGCCGAGCGCGTTGTCGAGCTTGACCCGTACGGTGCCGCCGGACAGCGACGGCTTGAGGGCGATGCGGAACGTCTGGTTGGAGAAGTTCGCGCCCTGGAAGTTGTACTGGCCCTCGTTGGGGTTGGCCCACGCGCCGGTCCAGGACTGGCCGCTCGGGGCGGCGGCGGTGGTGCCGTTCGACTCCGGGGTGCCCGCGGTGGTGTTGCGCGTGGCCATGCCGAAGATGTGCAGCGACTCGGTGTCGTAGCCGACGTGGTTGCCCACGTCCGGCAGGGTGACCGAGGCGATCGTCCTGGTCGGGTCGGTGGGGACGGAGAAGGCGAACAGGCCGTGCGGGCTGGCGTGGGTGCCGGTGGAGTCGTTGCGGTGCGGCAGGGAGACAGCGGCCAGCGAGCCGCCCACGTCCCACCAGTTGGGGACGGTCAGGTAGTAGACCCGCGAGGTGCCGTCGGTGTAGTTCACCGACCCCGCCGCGGCGCAGGGCCCTTGGGGGTCGGTGCCGGTGAAGCAGTAGGAGCCGGCAACGGTCTTGCCCTCCGGCACGTATGGAGCGGTCTCGTCGTCGGCGATGGCGCCCGGGGTGGCGAGGGATGCGTAGCTGGCGGTCGCGAGGATCTCCAGCGCGTTGCCCGAACCGCCGTAGGTCACCGTCTGGTTGGCGGCGAGCACGTTGTCCTTCTGTCCTGACCCGAAGGCGGGCAGGGTGAAGGTGGCGCCGTCGACGGTGACTTTGCCGCCGCTGGTCCAGCCGGCGTTCGCCAGGTCGGTTGCCGACAGGCTGTCGCCGCTGCCGTCCATGTCGGCCTGTGCGGTGTTGGTGTCGGAGCTGATGCCGGTGTTGTCGGCACATGCCGCCAGGCTGGCGCAGGTGGTGGCGGCGTCACCCGTGGCCAGGAACGGGTATCCGGTGGTGCCCGAGTCGTCACCGGCGGCGTCCACCGCGTAGACCCACAAGGTGTGCGGGCCGGGCGAGTAGGGGGTGACGGGGATCGTCGCCGCGTTCGCGCTGGCGGTCACCGTCTGGGCGGCCGGGGGGTTGCTGGTGGCCGGCGGGATGTCCACCGACCAGACGAACTTGGTGGCGCTGGTGCCGCCCGAGGTCGCGATGCTGAAGTGTCCGAGCGTGCCGGCCGGGGCGCCTGCGACGCCGTCCTGGTCGGTATTGGGATACAGATTGCCTTGCGAGGTGACCGTGGGCGCGTCCGGAGCGGTCGGTTCGGCGGTGAAGTGGCAGGTGGGGGACTGGGCGAAGGTGGTGGAGTCCTCGCCGTCGGTGACTTCGGCCTGCCAGTCGACGGTCTTGCCGTTGGTGAGCGAGCTGATGAAGCTCGCGGGCAACTGGTACTTGGCGTAGGTGTTGTTGCTGAGGTTGTCGTTGCTCAGGCCCGTCGCCCTGGTCGTCGTGCCGTCGACCCAGTACTGGAAGGTGGCGCGGAGCTTGTCACCGTCCTTGTCGGAGACCTTGGCCTGGAGGATCGGCGGGGTGCTGGCCAGCGTCTTGCCCATGTACGGGTAGGGCGCGGTGGTGTCGCAGGCCGCGTCGTCGGAGCCGGAGACGGCCGCCATGGTCGCGGCGGAGGGCACCGACGGCTTGGTGTTGTAGTCGATGTCCAGCGTGGGGTTGTGCGAGAAGCGGGAGAAGCCGATGTCGTTGTGGGAGGACTCCATGCTGTCCTCGCTGAGCGTGGCGGTGAAGCTGGAGGAGTGCGCCGAGGCGTCGGCCTTCAGCGGCGTGAGGACGTTGAAGCCCTTCGACACCACCGGGCTGGAGGGGCAGAGCTGGGGGTTGTAGGAGCGGCCGAAGTCCAAGGAGGTGGAGTAGCTGTTGAATTTGGGCCGGTTGCTCCAGTCGGTACCCGAGCCGATGCCGCCCGACCAGTGCAGGTTCACCGGGTAGGTGCCGGAGCAGGCGGCGGTGTAGATCTCGGACGCCTTCACCGTCGCGGTGTTGATGTGCGCGCCGTAGAGGACGGTCGGGAGCTTCCACTGGTAGATGGCGTGTTCGTCGCCGGTGTGGCAGTCGCCGTCCTGCCAGCCGTTGTAGCCGACGCCCAGGTTGCCGCTGTCCGCCAGGCCCGACGTGTCGCCGTAGAAGGACACGTTGGGGCAGCCCTGCTTGACCTCGTCGAAGGCGGGCGTTCCCCCGGTGGTCGAGTGCCAGTTGAACGTCGGGTCGATGAAGACCGGGAAGACCGTGGAGGCGGCGGTGAGCAGGCGCTTGTCCGGCGCGAGGGAAAGGACCGACGCGGACGTACGGGTGCCTACGCCGGCGACGTGGGCGGCGAGTCCCGGGTGGCCGGCGTCCGAGGGGTCGGCGGCGACTGAGCCCGAGCCGGTACCCGCGGCGCTCTTGGCGGCTGAACTCGTCGTGGTCAGCTTCTTGTTGGAGTCCCACATCAACGGGGTTGCGGCGGTGAGGAGTTCACGGCCCGCGCGGTCGGTGACCGCCAGTCCGTTGTCCGCCTCGTGCAGGGTCCCCCCGGTCACCTTCGTGGCCAGCCGCAGCTTGGCTAGGGCCGGATTCTCCGCTGCCGACGCGGACTTGACGACAAGGGTGTCGCTGAAGCCGCCGCTGTCCGTGGCGGCCACCACCAGGTCGACGGAGGGCAGTACGGAGGGGTACGTCGCGGTGGATCCGTCGATCCGGGGCTCCGGCAGCGCCTGCGGCCAGTCCAGGGTGACGGTGACCCCGTCGTAACGGCTGGTCACCAACGCGGTGTTGCCGCCCCCGGAGAAGGAGACCGAGCCGTAGGCGGTGGCCTTGGGGGACCAACTGCCGTCTCCGGACTGGCTCAAGGCCGTGTCGACCGGGACCCAGGCGCCCTTCTGCTCGGTGCGTACCGGCTCGGGGTTGGCGGAGAGCTGGAACCCGCCACCGGGAACCGCGGTCACCTGCTGTTCCGGTGTGGTGAGTGCGTCGACGACCGTGGGCGTGCCGGTCGTGGCGGTCTTCGCCGCGGCGGCCGACATGGCCTGCTGCTGCGCGCCGCTGGGACCGTAACCGTCCGGCAGCCGCGGGACGCTGGGGTCGGCCGGCGTGTCAGCGGTGACTGGCGCGGACTGACCGGAGCTGTAGTTGGCCAGGGTGCCGTCGGGCGGCTGCTGCGGTACGGCGAAGGCCGGTACGGCTATCGCCGCGGAGGTCAGCAGGGCGAGCGCGGCCACAACGGCCGTTCTGGGTCGCGTCATCCGCCCGGCGGTGTCCGTCCGGGCTGGTGTGTGGTGCGTACGCATCACGAGATCTCCTGTCCACAAGCCGGACGGTCCGGTCGGAACCCGACGCTAGGAGAGGCCAAGTGCCCAGGCCAGAGGGGATGTTCAGCGGAACGTTCGATTCCGCCCGAATGTAATGGAAATGTGGGGAAGTAATGGAGGTAAAGAGTTCGTCTGCACTTCCCCACCCGCGTTAGCTGGGACTTTGCCGTTGGTAGCTTCCCTTCCGATTGAGCGATCGAGCGATCGCCATCAGGTGAGGGGCGGGACACGGTGGCTTCCGGCAGGGGCTGGTACCGACGGGGCACGACGGGCGGGGCACGCGGAAGAACCGCGCGGAGGCCCGACCGATTTCCACTGCGTGCGCTGACCGCTGCGGTCGGCGCCATGGCCGTGTGCGCCGCGCTGTTGCAAGTGGTGCCCGCGCAGGCGGCATCCGGTGTCAAGCTGCCGCCGCTGCCGAAGCCGACGTCGGTTCCGGTCACCCCGGTGGCCTCGCACTACACCAAGCCGAAGGCCATGCCGTCCTTCCGGTCGGGTACGGTCTCCTGGCCGTCCGGGCAGGCGGATGTCTCGCTGGACACCAGCTCCGTCGGCATTCCGAAGCGCGCGGGGTCCCTGCCGGTATGGGTCGGTCCGAAGGCCAACAAGGGCCGTCCGGCGGCCGGTTCGGCCGAGGCCAAGAGCGCGACCGGCACCACCGTTGCGTCCGGCACCCCGTCCGGCGTCGGTGTCCAGGTGCTGCCCCAGAGCAAGGCCCAGGCCGTGGGCGTCAACGGCGTCCTGCTCTCGCTGACCCGCACCGACGGCGCGGGCAAGGCGCCGGCCGGCCTCGGACTCATCCTGGACTACGGCCAGTTCGCCCAGGGCTTCGGCGGCGACTGGGCCTCGCGGCTGCACCTGGTGTCGCTGCCGGCCTGCGCGCTCACCACACCCGAGAAGGCCGAGTGCCGTACCCAGACGCCGGTCGCGTCGAGCGATGACGCGAACGCCCGGACGTTGACCGCCGACGTCAACCTCGCGGCGGCCTCGCCCGACACGGTGCTGGCAGCGGCCGGTGCGGCGGGCGGCGGAGGCGGCGACTTCGCCGCCACCTCCCTCCAGCCCTCCTCGACCTGGCAGGCCGGCGGCAGCTCCGACGCCTTCTCCTGGTCGTACCCCATCGTCACGCCGACCGTCCCCGGCGGACTGGCACCCAAGGTCTCGCTCGACTACAACTCCCAGTCCCAGGACGGCCTGACGTCCTCCACGAACAACCAGGCGTCCTCGATCGGTGACGGCTTCGACTACGACCCGGGCTTCATCGAGCGCTCCTACCAGTCCTGCGACCAGAACCCGGCGGGCGCGACCAAGACCGAGGACAACTGCTGGTCCGACAGCAACACCCTCACCATGTCGCTGGCCGGCCAGTCCTCGACGCTGATCAAGGACGACACCACCGGCGACTGGCACCCGCAGGACGACGCCAACGAGCGCATCCAGTACGAGACCGGCGCCGTCAACGGCGCCCAGAACGGCGAGTACTGGGTCGTCACCACTGACGACGGCACCCAGTACTACTTCGGCCGCAACCAACTCCCGGGCTACGCCTCCGGCGACACCGCCACCAACTCCGTATGGACCGAGCCGGTCTACGCGACCAAGTCCGGACAGCCCTGCTACAACGCGACATTCGCCAACTCCTGGTGCCAGCAGGCGTACCGCTGGAACCTCGACTACGTCGTGGACGCCCACCAGGACGCGGTCTCGTACTACTACACCGACGACACCGGCTACTACGCCCGGGACCTCGGCACCACCGCCAATACCCCGTACACCCGCGGTGGTTACCTCAAGCAGATCGACTACGGCCAGCGCGCGGGCCAGGTGTACTCCACCACCCCCACCGGCCGGATCGTCTTCGACGTCAACGGCCGCTGCGACACCTCCACCACGGGCTGCGCCGTGTCCACGCTGACGTCGGGCACCGCGAAGGACTGGCCCGACGTGCCCTTCGACCTCCAGTGCGCGCAGAACGCGGCGTGCACCGTCGCCTCACCCACCTTCTGGTCGAAGTACGAACTGACCGGCATCGACACCGAGGCCGGCACGGCGCTGACTCCGGTCGACTCCTACACCTTCACCCACACCTTCCCGGCCACCGGGGACTCCACGACGCCGTCGCTGTGGCTGTCTTCGATCGTCCGCACCGGCAAGGACGCCACCGGCGGCGGCCCCACCACCGCGATATCGGTCCCGCCGGTCACCCTGACCGGGCGGCCCCTGGCGAACCGGGTGAACGTCACCGACGGCTACCCCCCGATCACCCGGCACCGGTTGGACACCATCGTCACCGAGACCGGCGAGACGATCAGCGTCGACTACTCCACGGCAGCCTGCGCCGCCGGCACACCCGGCGACCCGAGCCAGAACACCAAGCTCTGCTACCCGGCCTACTGGACGCCCGGCGGCCAGACCGACCCGGTCATGGACTGGTTCAACAAGTACATCGTCACCGCCGTCACCGAGCAGGACCCCAACAGCGGCGGCGTGGACGACGACGTCACCACCCACTACACGCCGATCGGCACCCCGGCGTGGCACTACGACGACAACCCGCTGACCCCGACCACGCAGCGGACCTGGAACGAGTTCCGCGGCTACCAGGGCATGAAGGTCACCACCGGCACCGCCCCCGACCCGGTCACCGAGACGGACTACACCTACTTCCGCGGCATGGACGGCGACACCCTGCCGAGCAGCGGCACCCGGTCGGCCACCGTCACCGACTCCCGCGGCGACCCGGCGGTCACCGACCTCGACCAGTACGCCGGCATGCCGTACGAGACCGTCGTGTACGACGGTGCGGGCAGCGGGAAGGTCGTCACCGACACCATCACCGACCCCTGGACGTCGGCGTCGCAGGCCGCCCACAGCCTCGGCACCGTACTGCCCGCCCAGCACGCGTACTTCACTGGTCAGAGCAGGGAACGCGTCTACACCCCGTTCTCCGACGGCCGTACCGGCGAGACCGAGACCGACTACACCCACGACGCCTATGGCAGGGTCGCCAAGACCGACGACCTCGGCGACGTCACCACCGCGGCCGACGACCAGTGCGCCACCGTCACGTACGCGGACAACACCACCGCGTGGATCCTGGACGCGCCGGCGGAGAACGTCACGGTCGCGGTCAAGTGCGCCACCACGCCCGCCCTTCCGCACGACGCGGTCTCCGACACCCGTACGTACTACGACGGTTCGACCGTCCTCGGTGCCGCGCCGACCGCCGGAAGCGTCACCTTGACCCAGAACGCCGCCTCGTACAGCGGCGCGACGCCCTCCTTCGTCACCATGTCGAGCAGCACCGTCGACGTGTACGGCCGCACGCTGACCGCGACCGACGCCGACAACCGCACGACTAAGACCCTCTACACCCCGGCCACCGGAGCCTCGCCGACCTCGGTCAGCGTCACCGACCCGAAGCTGTTCACCACGGTCACGACCTACGACCCGCTGCGCGACGTCGCGCTCCAGAGCACCGACCCCGCCGGATACGTCACCAAGCACCAGTACGACGCGCTCGGCCGGTCCACCGCCGACTTCAAACCCGGCATCAACGCCGCGGTCGACAAGCACACGTACACGATCTCCAACTCCGGGCCCTCGGTCGTCACCACCCAGACCCTCAACAACGACGCGCACGACACTTACCGCACCAGCGAAGTCCTCTACGACGCGCTGCTGCGGCAGCGCGAGTCCCAGACCGCCACGATGGACGGCGGCCGGGATGTGACCGACACCGTCTACAACACCGACGGCTGGCAGGCCAGCACCACCGATGCCTACTACACCACCGGTGCCCCCTCGGGCACGCTGGTCCAGGCGCAGGTGGGAGACGTCCCGTCGGCCACCGGCTACCTGTACGACGGCACGGGCCGCCAGACCGCGGTCATCTCGTACAAGCTCGGTACCGAGACCTGGCGCAGCACGACCAGTTACGGCGGCAACGTCACCACGACCGTCCCGCCCAAGGGCAGCGTCGCGCAGAGCACCTTCACCGACGCCCGCGGCAACACCACGGACCTGTACCAGTACCACCAGGGCGTACCGGCGGACCCCGCCGACCCCGCCGCCGACTACTCGGCCATGCGCTACACGTACGACGCCAGCGGCGACCGCACCGGTGAGACAGACGCGGCCGGCAACTCCTGGTCCTGGTCCTACGACCTGCTCGGCAACCAGACCTCCGCGACCGACCCGGACACCGGCACCAGCAGTTCGACGTACGACAACGCCGGCCAGGTCCTCACCTCGACGGACGCCCGCGGCAAGCAGACCACGTACACCTACGACGCCGACGGCCGGAAGACCTTCGCGTACGACACGTCCGGCAGCGCCGCCCCCGCCGCGGCGAACGAGATCGGCGCCTGGACGTACGACACCCTCAAGAAGGGCCTGCCGACCGCGTCGACGTCGTACCGGGTGGGGACGACGAGCCCGTCGGTGACGACCACGGTCCTCAACTACAACGGCCTCGGTGAGCCCGGCAGCCAGCGCGAGACGCTGGCGAACCTGCCGACGGCCGAAGCGGCCCTCGAACCGTCCGGCGGTTACATCACCAGCCGCACGTACACCGCGGTGACCGGTCTGCTGGCAAGCCAGAGCTACCCGGCGGCCGGCGGACTCCCCGGTGAGCAACTCCTTTACGGCTACGACCTGTACGGGGAGCCGACCAGCGCCGGCAGCGACAGCAGCACGGTGGGCTGGGCCTACGTGGCGGCGGTCGGCTACGACGAGTTGGGCAAGCCGCTCCAGTACACGATGGGCACCACGGGCAGCGGAGCGGCGCTGCGGCTCAGCTACGACGAGCAGACCCAGCGGCTGACCGACGCGCAGACCACCACGACGTCGTCCGCGACGGTGGTGGACGACACCAAGTACAGCTACAGCGACGCCGATGTCTCCGCCGGTTCCGGCCTGGTCACCTCGACCACCAACAAGCAGAACAGCGGCGCGGTCACCGACACCCAGTGCTTCCAGTACGACTACGCCACCCGCCTGTCCGCGGCCTGGACCGCCACCGACGCCTGCGCCGCGACGCCGGCCCCCGGCAACAGCACCACCGTCGGCGACCCCAACCCGTACTGGCAGTCGTGGACTTACGACGCGGCCGGCAACCGCAAGACGCAGACCGACCACGACACCGGCGGCGCGGTGGCCGGCGACACCACGACGTCCTACACCTACCCGGGGCAGGGCTCAGCGACCGACCAGCCGAACACCCTCACCAGCACCGCCGCCACCGGCCCGGCCGCGACGGCGCACACCGCCGGTTACACCTACGACGCGGCCGGGAACGACACCTCGATCACCACGCAGGCCGGCACCCAGACCCTGAACTGGAACGACCAGGGCGACCTCGGCTCGCTGTCCGACACCGCGACCGGCGGCACCACCGACTACCTCTACGACACCGACGGCAACCTCGTGCTGCGCACCGATCCGGGACAGGCGACGCTGTTCCTGGACGGCCAGCAGGTCGTGGAGAACACCTCCACCCACGCGCTGTCCGGCACCCGCTACTACGACCTCGGCGGCACGACGGTCGCCGAGCGTTCCAACACCGGTGACGTGCAGTACCTGATCCCGGACCGGCAGGGCACCGACACCCTGGCGATCGACTACCAGACGCTGGCCCCGACCCGCCGTTCCTACCTGCCCTTCGGCCAGTCCCGCACCGCGCCGGGCACGTGGCCGGGCGGTGACGACGGTTATGTGGGCGGGACACCGGATCCGGCGACGGGGCTGGAGAACCTCGGGGCGCGGGAGTACGACCCGTCCTCCGGCCGGTTCTTGTCGGCGGACCCGATCCTGGAGTCCACCGACCCGACGCAGCTGGGCGGTTACGACTACGCGGGCAACGATCCGGTGACCGGGTCGGACCCGACCGGCACGATGCTCTACGACGACGTGACGGGTCTGGGCTTCGGCAGCGCGCAGGGGATGACGGACTGGTACCACGACCAGGGTTACACCGACAGCCACGGGCACGCCACGCAGAAGTTCAACAACCTCCTCTACCAGCAGGCGGTCTCGTACGGCATCTACCAGTACGAGCTGACCCACCCGAAGCCCAAGCCGAAGGCGCCTAAGAAGAAGTCCGCGTGGGGCTCCTTCACAAGTGACCTGAAGAAGGGCGCGAAGATCGCGTACCACGCCTCGGGGGCCGCGGACGTGGTCGGCTGTGTCTCCGACCCCTCCCTGGGCGGCTGCATCAAGGCCGGCGCCATGGTCGCGGGCTTCTTCCTCACCGGCGGCGAGGACGAGATCGAGATCGCCGCGTACGAGGCGGGCGAGGAACTCGCGGAGAAGGAGGCCGCGGACCTCGCGGAGGACGAGGCCGAGGAGGTGACGGAGGACGCGGGTTCGTGCGCGGTCGGTGGAGGCCCGCACAGCTTCACCGGCAGTACCCCGGTCCTGGAGGCAGGCGGCGCGGACGTCCCCATCGCCAAGGTGCGGGTGGGCGACACCGTAGAGGCGACCGACCCGCAGACCGGCGAAACCTCAGCCCACGTGGTCGAAAAGGTCATCCGCACGACAACGGACCACGACTTCACCGCCCTGACGATCACCCCGGCGAAGCCGGCGAAGGGCTCGGCGTCCAAGGCAAGCTCGGCGAAGCCCGGGTCCAAGGCGGCCGCCGCCAAGCCGGCCACGCTGACCACCACCTGGCACCACCCCTTCTGGAACGCCACCACCCACCAGTGGACCGACGCTTCCAAACTGACCCCCGGCACGCACCTCCTGACAGCCAACGGCACCTCCGCAGTCGTCACCACCATCCGTAACTACCACAGCACCTCGGTCACCTACGACCTCACCGTGTCGGGCCTCCACACGTACTATGTCGAAGCGGGCAGCACTCCAATCCTGGTCCACAACTGCGGTGGATCGGTTGATGGGCACTCGGAGACTTGTGCATGCGACCCGGCGAATCCGAGAAGTGAAGTCACGCTTGACAGAGACTCGTTCGAGGCGGCCAGGAACACCGGGTTGGACATCGTGGGGACGCTCGATAATGGTACTCGGAGCACTCTCAGGGGGCGATTGGAGAGCGCCGTCGAAACCTTCGGAAAGGTGACTGGATTCACCGGAAAAAGTGGCGGTGAATACAGGGAGTTCCGCTTGGATGTTGACCCTGATAAGGGTGCGCACATCAATGTTATGACGGGCAAGGGTGCAGCCGTTCGTAAATACGCCATAAGGTGGCCATCCGCGACCGTCGCACCCTGGATGAAGGTGCTTCAAAGATGACCGAGAACAACGAATATGCAAGTCGCCCGGATTATCTACCTGACTTTATGAATAATCCTGAGGACGGCGACGGTCGCCAAGTCATGAAATTGGGCTGGGCTGAGAGTCGGGAGTTGGAGGCGGTGAGCCTTAACAGATTTCCACCGACTTTCAGTGCTGCTCTTGACTGGGACTCTGCTTCGTATAGGAACCGTATTTGGTGGGACGATGAAGAGGACTGGGCGCGGATGGCATCGGAACTGCTATCCTCTTGCGTGGAACGTGGGATGCGCGTCGCCATATTCTGGGGGAATCTCGTGTTGCCGACTGTCACCCTGCCTGCGGATGTTGCCGTAAGGCATGCACGGGAGATCCTTGATGTGGGCCCACACTTCTGGATCTACCCGCTTGGTGGTTCCGTTCTCATCGAATGTCTGATGGATGGGCAAGTAACGATCGCAAGCATTCCGGAAGTGTAAGCTCCCGGTAGGGCCGACGATTTACCGCGCGCTGGCGACTGGTTGTTCCTTCCCCTTTCGATTTCTTCCTGCTGGCTGGTGGAGCCGAGATTAGATCAGTGCGTGACATAGGTTGTCAAAGATGCCTCTCGGGTATTTGGCCGATCTCGGCATCTGTCGGTTGAATTCAGTGAAACGACCGGACCATGTCCCAGAATTTCTAGCCGAGTGGCACGGGTATGATATACGGCCCTCGAATTTTCTGCGGAAACAACATAGCCCCATGTTGCCGGGCCTGGGGCTGGTCCATAGAGCGGATGATGCCAATCGAACTCACGCTCTGAACTTGGGAAGCACAGGTGCTTGGCACGCGCACCCGCTGGTCAGACATCCCATCGCTTTGGGGTGTCAAGTCAGGCTGCTGCTGGTAGTTGGCCGTGGTGGGCCCAGGCGGCCTCTTCGTCGTAGTTGGTGCGGGTCCTGAGGCAGCCGTGCAGGATGCCGACGAGGCGGTTCCCGACCTGGCGCAGCGCGGGGTTGTAGTCAAGGTCGCGGGCTCGCTGCTTGTCGTAGGAGCGGCGGGCACCCGGTGAGTTCTGCAGGGCGCAGAAGGCCTGGCGCTGGAGTGCGTCGGCGAGCCGGTTGTTACGGACATAGCGGGCCTGGACGGTGTGGACCTTGCCGGAGGCGCGGGTGACCGGGCTGGTGCCGGCGTAGTTCTTCCGGGCCTTCGCCGATGCATAGCGGGTGGGGTCGTCGCCGAACTCGGCCAGCACCCGGGCCCCGACGATCTCGCCGATGCCGGGCATCGACAGGTAGATCTCAGCGTCCGGGTGCGTGAGAAAATGGGTCTTCACCTCGGCTTCGAGGGCGTCTATCTGCTCGTTCAGGGCCAGCAGCAGCCGGGCGTGCGCGGTGGCCGCGGCGGCGTAGGCGGCGGCCACCGGGACGGCGACGGCGAGCTGGGGCTCGCGTAGCTCTTTCTGGATCGCGGCGGCCTTCTGGTCCCGATCACGGCGGCGGTGACGGGCCAGGACGGCGATGATCTGTGGCTTCGTCAGCTTCTTCGCGGCCTCCGGCGTGGGCGCCTTGACCAGCAGCTCCAGCGCATCGGTGCTGGTCAGCTCCAGGCCCGCGTAGGCGGTCAGGGCACCGGGGAAGTACTCGCGCAGCGTGTTCCGCAGCCGCTGGAAGGTCCGGGTCCGTTCCCAGATCAAGGTCTGGTGGGCGCGGGCGACGACCTTGACGGCCTGGGCCTGCTCGCTGTCGCCCGCGACCGGCCGCAGCTGGGCGCGGTCGATGCGGACCATGTCGGCCAGTGCGTGGGCGTCGCCGCGGTCACTCTTCGCGCCGGACGTCGCGTACCGCTCCTTGAACCGAGCCGCCTGGCGCGGGTTGACCGCGTAGACCTGGTAGCCAGCCGCGAGCAGGGCCTGCACCCACGGCCCCCGGTCGGTCTCGATCCCGACGACCACCTGCTCGGGTTCCAGGTCCTCGCCGCCGTGACGGGCGAGCAGGGCGTGCAGTTTCGCGATGCCCTCGACGCCCTCCATCAGCCGGGCGGTGCCGAGCCTGCGGCCCGTTCCGTCCTGAACCTCGACATCATGGTGGTCTTCAGCCCAGTCGTCGCCGACGAACAGCACCCGCTTCTCCAACCTCTCAACGGACAACGTGCGTGCGGCCCGCGGAAGACACAGCTCGCGCCCTAATGGATTTAGTGCTCACGCCCGTAACAGCTCGGCGGGCACGCCATCCCATCAGCAGTCATGGCCTCCCGGCCGGACCAGCAGGGGCACGGTCTGACCACAGAGCTCGAACGGCTCCGGCGGCAATAGTGCTCACCTACTGGCGGCCACCTACCGAGTCTCACCCACGACCCGATAGCTCCCATTAGGCGGCGGGGGCGCTGTCCGGCGGCTCACGCCCGCGCGTCCGCGTCTGGCCGTGGCTGTCCGCTCCGACACAGACGAGTAGCAGTCGGAGGGCTCTTGGCCTCAAGGCCGGTTGGAGACATTCGAGGGAGGCCAAGGCGGGTGTGCTTGGTCGCTGACGGTCGAATCAGTCGTCGGCCGCGACGAGGAGTGTGATCCGTCCAGCCGAGCGGTCGATGAGCACGAATTCGTGGAAGTACTCGTGCACACGCCCCCAGCCGTGGACGGCCTCGTCCCCGAGCTCGCCCAGGTAATAGAGGTGGTCAGCCGCGGCCATGCGGTCGAACACCTCCTGCTGCAGATCCGCCTCCAGTTCGGCGGGTGCGTCCTCGAACCTGCTCAGCCACTCCCGGAGGATCTGCACACCTTTTTCCAAGCTGACGGTCTCGTAGACGTCGGGGGTGACCGACCTCAGCCAATACGGGCCGTGCCTGGGTCCATCCGGCAGCACTCCACCGCCTGCGTAGTCGTCCCGGAACTGTTCATGACCGACGAGTGCGGTGAGCAACTCCTCATCGCTGACAGCGTCTGGGGCGAGCCTCAGATGCTTGACGCTAACCCAACTGAAGCCATGCGACTTGGCACCGCGGAACTTGTAGTCCCGGAAGTTGATGAAGGCGTCGCCCTCGTGCGTGAGCTTGTTCCCCATGGCAGCACAGCCTGGGAGCCGGACAGGGCACGCGTCCCAGGCCCATCAGGGGGCCTCTGTGGCACGGCGGTGGCACGGCCAGCTCGCTGTCGCTTCGCTGGGTGGCAGCGGGTGCTTTCAGGGGTCTTCTCGCTGAAAACTGGGAGATATATCGGGAGTTGTATGGGCAAAGCCCGCGCTCCGACGTGACGCAGGTCACTGAAAATGCGTCTCGCCATCTGGTCAATCCCGGCCAGCGCCGGTCAACTGCGGTCGCGCGGCCCGCCCGTGCCCCGGAATTCCAGGTCCAATGGCACGGATATGGCACACGGCCATCGAATTGGTCTGGACAACAACAAAGGCCCGGGTCATTGACCTGGGCCTTTTTTTGGAGCGGATGACGGGAATCGAACCCGCGCTCTGAGCTTGGGAAGCTCATGTTCTACCATTAAACTACATCCGCGTAAATCGCCCCCGGAGGGGGGATCTGGGGACACTCTACCGCATGGGTGGGGGAGGTGGGGGGAGGGGGAAGCGGGGGTAGGTTGGGGGTGCGGTGTGGTGCTGGACGGGGTGGGGTCGGGGATCCCCTAATGTGTGGGTTTGTCTGCCACGCGGAGTTGGGGAAGGGACTTCATGGAGCGCACCGTTGTTCGTTGTGCCGAGGGGCACGTGTTCAGTACGGCCTCGTTTCCGATGCAGCATCTGGGGGCCGACCGGCTGGGGCCGGGGCGGCTGTTGAGGTGTCCGAAGTGCGCGCGGCTGCGGCATGCCGTGCCGGTTTCGGCGGTCGGTGGGAAATAGGGGTCGGAGACGCGGCCCCGGGCGGGGCCGCGTTAGTCTCGGGGCGTGCTTCTCTCAGACAAGGACATCCGGACCGAAATCGACAACGGCCACGTACGCGTGGATCCGTTCGAGCCGTCGATGGTGCAGCCGTCGAGCATCGACGTACGGCTGGACCGGTTCTTCCGGGTCTTCGAGAACCACCGGTACCCGCACATCGACCCCGCCGTCGAACAGCCCGATCTGACCCGGCTGGTGGAGCCGGAAGGCGACGACGCGTTCATCCTGCACCCCGGCGAGTTCGTCCTCGCGTCCACGTATGAAGTGATCACGCTGCCGGACGACATCGCCTCCCGCCTGGAGGGCAAGTCGAGTCTGGGGCGGCTGGGGCTGCTCACGCACTCGACGGCCGGCTTCATCGACCCGGGCTTCTCCGGGCACGTGACCCTGGAGCTGTCGAACGTGGCCACGCTCCCGATCAAGCTGTGGCCCGGCATGAAGATCGGCCAGCTCTGCCTCTTCCGGCTCTCCTCACCGGCCGAATTCCCGTACGGTTCCCAGCACTACGGGTCCCGCTACCAGGGCCAGCGCGGGCCGACCGCCTCCCGCTCGTTCCTCAACTTCCACCGCACCCAGGTCTGACCGCCCGGCGGGGGCGGGATAGGGACAACGAAAGGGGCCGGACCCGTAAGTACCCGGGCCCGAAGGCCGGCCGCCGACCCAGGACGGTCCCCCCGCGGGCGGCCTCCGACCGAGGACGGTCCCACCGCAAGCACCCCCACCCCCCTTACGGATGCATCCGCGCCCCCTTGAGCACCTTGTCGACCGCGTTGCGCGGCCCGTGCACGGAGAGCCCCACCAGGTCCAACTGATCGCGCGGTACGGCCCGTACGGCCGCCCGGTTGGCCTCGTCGTGGCCCGTGGCGAAGAGGTCCGCGGTGAAGACGGCCCTCGGCAGGGTCCGGGACAGTGCCCGGGCGTGCGCCGCCGTGAGCACTTCCTTCGAGCCCTCGAAGACCAGTACCGGCTGCCGGAACATCGGCAGGTACGGCGTCCCGTCGGCGTCCTCGTACGGTTCCCCGATCACCTCGGGGAGCTGCGAGCCCAACCCGCTCACCAGGAACGCGGTCACATTGAGCCGCTGCCACGGCTCCAGGTCGTCCCGCAGCAGTACGGCGATCTTCGTGTCGAAGCGGACGGTTTCGGCGGCAGTTGGTTCGGTGGTCATACGGCCAAGCCTCGGGCCGCCCGCCCGCCCCGGTCTTGTACGTTCCTTGCACGGTCCGGACGCCGAGGCCACAGCCCTGCGGTCACGGCCCCGAGGTCACGGCCCCGAGGTCACAGCCCTGCGGTCACGGTCCCGAGGTCACGGCCCCGAGGTCACGGCCCTGAGGTCGCGATGCCGAGGACGGCGCCCGCCCGGCCAGGCCCGACGCCACCCCCCGACGCCGAAGGCCCCCAAAAAAGGCCGAAGCCCCCCCGCCCCCGACGCCGAAGGCGCCCCCTCAGATCAGCGGCAGCTTGAACAGCATCAGCAGCGCCACCAACTGGATCGACGCCGCCCCCAGCGCCCTGAGCCACGGCAAGTCGTGCGACTTGCTCACCATCGACGTCAGCAGCCACCCGCAGGCCAGCCAGGTCAGCCAGCCGAGCAGCTGCACGAAGCCGTTGCCGCCGCCGAGGAAGAGCGCGAAGAGCAACCGCGGGGCGTCGGTCAGCGACGTGATGAGCATCGCCAGGCCGATGGTGGGGGCCCAGGCGCCGTCGCCGCCGAGCTGGCGGGCCAGCGTGTTGGTGACCGCGCTGAGGGTGAAGCCGCAGATCACCACCGCGATACCGGTGGTCAGCACCCACGGGACGCTGGTGGACAGGGTGGAGCCGAGGATGTCGTGCCGTGCCGCGTCGAAGCCGAAGACCGCGAGCAGGCCGTAGACGAAGGTGACGATGAGGGCGGGCGCCCACACCGCGTGGTCCCGCATCTGCCAGAAGGTCCGGTTCGGGTGCCGCACGATGCCGCGCAGCAGGTCCTTCCAGTGCAGGCGCGGGCCGGCCGGCGGGGTCGCGGACTGGCCGGCGCGGTACGTGGCCACGTTGTCGTCGCCGTAGGGGGCCCCGGGACCGGCCGGGTACGGGTCCGCGCCCGCCGGGTACGGGCCGGCGACCCCCGCGTCCCCGCCGAAGGTGAAGGCCCTGGTGTGCCCGGGCCCGTCGTCGTACCCGGGGGCGGGCGCGTAGTACTCCGGCTCGCCCGAGGGCGCCTGGCCGTGGCCGTTCCCGTACGGAGATCCGTACGGCGCCCCGGCACCCGCCCCGCCGCCGGCCACGTGACCCGGCCCGCCATGACCCGGTGCGTACGGCCCGGGCGGGGCCTGCTGCCCGTACTGCGGCGGATATCCGCCCTGCTGCCGGCCGCCCTCGCGCTGTCGTCCCTTAAAACCTGCCACGTCTTCGAACGTACCCGGTGTGCCCGGGTCCCGTACCGCGGCTGCTGCGGCTCCCGGCCATTGCTGCCAACCTGTGACACGCCCGGCAACGTCCCGCTGTCCCCCGTACGGAGGACAGCGGACGCGTCCGTACGGGGGAGCCGGCCCGCGCCGTGCCGTGCCCGCGTCTTACGAAGCCTGACCGCTGAGGTCGGCCGAGCCGGCGCCGGAGGGTCCCGCGGAGCCGGCGGCCCCCGTGTCCGCCTCCGGGGCGCCGGCGCTCTCCGCCGCCGCTCCCACCCCCACCGGCACCCGGACCGAATCCAGCAGCAACTGGGCCACGTCCACCACCTGGAGCGACTCCTTCGCCGCCCCGTCGTTCTTCTTGCCGTTGACCGAGTCGGAGAGCATCACCAGGCAGAACGGGCACGCGGTCGAGACGATGTCGGGGTTGAGCGACAGCGCCTCGTCCACCCGCTCGTTGTTGATGCGCTTGCCGATCCGCTCCTCCATCCACATCCGGGCGCCGCCCGCGCCGCAGCAGAAGCCGCGCTCCTTGTGGCGGTGCATCTCCTCGCTGCGCAGCCCCGGCACACTGGCGATGATCTCGCGCGGGGGCGTGTAGACCTTGTTGTGCCGGCCCAGGTAGCAGGGGTCGTGGTAGGTGATCAGGCCCTCGACCGGGGTGACCGGGACGAGCTTGCCGTCGTCCACCAGGGTCTGCAGCAGCTGGGTGTGGTGGATGACCTCGTACTCGCCGCCGAGCTGCGGGTATTCGTTGGCGATGGTGTTGAAGCAGTGCGGGCAGGTGGCCACGATCTTCTTCGACGCCTTGGGCTTCACGGTCGACGGGTCGTCGTCGTCCTCGCCGAAGGCCATGTTGAGCATGGCCACGTTCTCCATGCCGAGCTGCTGGAAGAGGAATTCGTTGCCCAGGCGGCGGGCCGAGTCACCGGTGCAGTTCTCCTCGCCGCCCATGATCGCGAACTTCACGCCCGCGATGTGCAGCAGTTCGGCGAACGCTTTGGTGGTCTTCTTGGCGCGGTCCTCCAGGGAGCCGGCGCAGCCGACCCAGTAGAGGTACTCCACGTCCGTCAGGTCCTCGATGTCCTCGCCGACGATGGGGACCTCGAAGCCGACCTCCTGGACCCAGGCCAGGCGCTGCTTCTTGGGCAGGCCCCACGGGTTGCCCTTCTTCTCCAGGTTCTTGAGCATCGTGCCCGCCTCGGACGGGAAGGCCGACTCGATCATCACCTGGTAGCGGCGCATGTCGACGATGTGGTCGACGTGTTCGATGTCGACCGGGCACTGCTCGACGCAGGCGCCGCAGGTGGTGCAGGACCACAGGACGTCGGGGTCGATGACGCCGTTCTCCTCCAGCGTGCCGATCAGCGGGCGTTCGGCCTCCGCGAGCGCGGCGGCGGGGACCCCGGCGAGCTGCTCCGCGGTGGCCTTCTCCTCGCCCTCCGTCGTCTTGCCGCCGCCGGCCAGCAGGTAGGGCGCCTTGGCGTGCGCGTGGTCGCGCAGCGACATGATCAGCAGTTTGGGGGAGAGCGGCTTGCCGGTGTTCCAGGCGGGGCACTGCGACTGGCAGCGTCCGCACTCGGTGCAGGTGGAGAAGTCGAGGATGCCCTTCCAGGAGAACTGCTCGACCTGGGAGACGCCGAAGACGTCGTCCTCGCCCGGGTCCTCGAAGTTGATCGGTACGCCCGCGGAGGTCATCGGCTGGAGGGCGCCGAGTGCCACCGGGCCGGTCGCGTCGCGCTTGAACCAGATGTTGGGGAAGGCCAGGAAGCGGTGCCAGGCCACGCCCATGCCGGTGTTGAGGCCGACGGTGATCGCCCAGGTCATGGTGACGCCGAGCTTGATCATGGCGGTGAGGTAGATCAGCGTCTGGAGGGTGCCGGTGCTCAGGCCGCGGAACGCGACGACCAGCGGGTACGAGGCCCAGTAGGACGCCTCGTAGTGGTCGACGCCGTGGATGGCGCCCTCAAGGCCGCGCAGGGTGAGGATGGCCAGGCCGATCACCAGGATGACGTACTCGACGAAGTACGCCTGCCAGGCGGTGGAGCCGGCGAAGCGGGACTTGCGGCCGGCCCGGGAGGGCAGGTTCAGCAGCCGGATCGCCATCAGGGTGAGGATGCCCAGGGTGGTGAAGAGGGCGATGAAGTCGATGTAGACCTCGTACGGCGGCCAGGTGCCGATCACCGGGAGGATCCAGTCGGCCTGGAAGAGCTGGCCGTACGCGTTCACGATCGTCAGGCCGAGGGTCAGGAAGCCGACCGCGACGAACCAGTGCGCGACGCCGATGACGCCCCACTTGTTCATCCGGGTGTGGCCGAGGAACTCCTTGGCCAGCGTCTTGGTGCGCGCCACCGGGTCGTCGGTGCGGCTGCCGGCCGGGACGGGCTGGCCGAGCGTGACGAACCGGTAGATCTGGGCGACGGCGAGGCTGATCAGCGCGACGCCGACCGCGGTGAGGACCAGCGACACGATGATCGCGGCGAGCTGCATGAGGGCTCCTCGGGCCTGCGCGAGCTGGGACTTACTAAGCGGTAACTTACTCCGCTCTCGGCTGAGGTTACCCGGGAACCCCGGGCCCATAAAGCTTCCTGCGGGTGATCTGTGTCGCGGCCCGGATCGCGGTTGAAGCGGTCGGGATCGTGACAAAAATGGAGATAGCCGACAACCTAGCGTGAGGAGGGCCCGCGGATGCGCGCCGTACTGCGCTGGGCGGCGATCGTGGCCGGCCTCGCCCTGGTGGTGACGGCCGGGCTGGGGTGGGCGGCCTACCGCAAGTTCAGCGGGAACATCCACACCGACCACGCCGCCGAGCGGGTGCTGGAGCGGTACGCCGGGGAGCGGCCGCCGGTGCTGGTGCCAGGCGCCCGCAACATCCTGGTGATGGGGACGGCGAGCGCCGCCCAGGGCGGGAACGGCGAGCCCGAGGCGGCGGTCCTGCTGCACCTGTCCGCCGACCGGCAGCGGGCCGCGGCCGTCGGCGTACCGCGGGAGCTGATGGTGGCCGCGCCGAGTTGCAGCAAGCCCGGCGGCGGCGCGGTGCCGGCCGCCTACGAGCCCTTCGCGGTGGCCTTCCGCGACGGCGGCACCGCCTGCTCGATCCGCGCCTTCGAACGGCTCAGCGGCATCCGGATCGACCACCATCTGGTGGTCGACGTGGCCGGCTTCCAGAAGATCGCGCGGGCGGTCGGCGGCCGTACCCTTGACCGCAGGGGCGACCTGCTCAGCGCGCTGCCGCTGGACGCCCACGGCGGGTCCCTGGCCCACCCGGCGCAGCTCTACGGCTTCCTGGACACCGCCACCTCCTCGCTCACCGCGGACCCGGGGCTCAGCTCGCTGCCCGCGCTGTACGAACTGGCCGGCAGTCTGCGCAAGCTGCCGGCCGACGGCATCGCCTTCCGGACCGTTCCGATGGTCAAGCGGGGCGTGGTCCGGGAGCCGGACGCGGGCCGGCTCTTCCTGGCGGTGCGGACCGATCGGCCGCTCTGCCCGCACCGGGCGCCCGGCTGCGCGCAGCCCACGCCGGTAAGTTGAGTCAGGTTGACTCACCTCTGTTGACAGAAGATCCGGAGTGGGGCACTCTTGAGTCAGTTCCACTCAACTCAGCTGTCTGCTGGAGGATTCACCATGGCACGTGCGGTCGGCATCGACCTGGGCACGACTAATTCCGTCGTCAGCGTTCTCGAAGGCGGCGAGCCCACCGTCATCACCAACGCAGAGGGCGCCAGGACCACGCCGTCCGTCGTCGCCTTCGCCAAGAACGGCGAGGTGCTCGTCGGCGAGGTGGCCAAGCGCCAGGCTGTGACCAACGTCGACAGGACCATCCGCTCGGTCAAGCGCCACATGGGCACCGACTGGCGGATCAACCTCGACGGCAAGGACTTCAACCCGCAGCAGATCTCCGCGTTCATCCTGCAGAAGCTGAAGCGGGACGCGGAGTCGTACCTGGGCGAGAAGGTCACCGACGCGGTGATCACCGTCCCCGCGTACTTCAACGACTCCGAGCGCCAGGCGACGAAGGAGGCCGGTGAGATCGCCGGTCTGAACGTCCTGCGCATCGTCAACGAGCCGACTGCCGCGGCGCTGGCGTACGGCCTGGACAAGGACGACCAGACCATCCTGGTCTTCGACCTCGGCGGTGGCACCTTCGACGTGTCGCTGCTGGAGATCGGCGACGGCGTGGTCGAGGTCAAGGCCACCAACGGTGACAACCACCTCGGTGGTGACGACTGGGACCAGCGCGTCGTCGACTACCTGGTCAAGCAGTTCCAGTCCGGCCACGGTGTCGACCTGGGCCGCGACAAGATGGCGCTGCAGCGGCTGCGCGAGGCCGCGGAGAAGGCGAAGATCGAGCTGTCCTCGTCCACCGAGACCTCGATCAACCTGCCCTACATCACCGCGTCGGCCGAAGGCCCGCTGCACCTGGACGAGAAGCTCACCCGGGCACAGTTCCAGCAGCTGACCTCCGACCTGCTGGAGCGCTGCAAGACCCCGTTCCACAACGTCATCAAGGACGCCGGCATCCAGCTGTCCGAGATCGACCACGTGGTCCTGGTCGGCGGCTCCACCCGGATGCCCGCCGTCGCCGAGCTGGTGCGCGAGCTGACCGGCGGCAAGGACGCCAACAAGGGCGTCAACCCGGACGAGGTCGTCGCCATCGGCGCGTCCCTGCAGGCCGGTGTGCTCAAGGGCGAGGTCAAGGACGTCCTGCTGCTCGACGTCACCCCGCTGTCCCTCGGTATCGAGACCAAGGGCGGCATCATGACCAAGCTGATCGAGCGCAACACCACGATCCCGACCAAGCGCTCCGAGATCTTCACCACGGCCGAGGACAACCAGCCGTCGGTCCAGATCCAGGTCTACCAGGGCGAGCGCGAGATCGCCGCGTACAACAAGAAGCTCGGGATGTTCGAGCTCACCGGTCTGCCGCCGGCCCCCCGCGGGATGCCCCAGATCGAGGTCACCTTCGACATCGACGCGAACGGCATCATGCACGTCGGCGCGAAGGACCTGGGCACCGGCAAGGAGCAGCGGATGACCGTCACCGGCGGCTCCTCGCTGCCCAAGGACGAGGTCGACCGGATGCGCCAGGAGGCCGAGCAGTACGCGGACGAGGACCACAAGCGCCGCGAGGCCGCCGAGACCCGCAACCAGGGTGAGCAGCTCGTCTACCAGACCGAGAAGTTCATCGCGGACAACAAGGACAAGCTCCCCGAGGACGTCCAGAGCGAGGTCGAGACCGCGATCGCGGACCTCAAGGAGAAGCTGAAGAACGAGTCCTCGGACGACGGCAACACCGCGGCGATCCGCGAGGCCACCGAGCGGGTCGCGGCCGTCAGCCAGAAGCTCGGCCAGGCGCTGTACGCCAACGCGCAGGCCGAGGGCGGCGCGGCGGGCGCGGGTGCGGGCGCGCCGAACGGCGAGCAGTCCGCGCCGGCCGATGACGACGTGGTGGACGCCGAGATCGTCGACGACGAGAACAACAAGAGGGACGGTGCCGCGTGACGGAGGAGCCGAAGGGCTTCGAGGAGCCCGACGTCCCTTCCGAGGCCGCCGAGAAGCCCGCAACCGCCAAGGACACCGGGGACACCGGTGAGGCGGGCCCGGCGGCCCCCGGCGGGGACGACAGGGAAGTGACGGCCCTGCGGGCACAGCTCGACCAGGTGCGCACCGCGCTCAATGAGCGCACCGCGGACCTGCAGCGCCTGCAGGCCGAGTACCAGAACTACCGCCGCCGGGTGGACCGGGACCGTGCCGCCGTCAAGGAGGTCGCGGTCGCCAACCTGCTCACCGGGCTGCTTCCGGTGCTCGACGACATCGGCCGGGCCCGGGAGCACGGCGAACTGGTGGGCGGCTTCAAGTCGGTCGCCGAGTCGCTGGAGACGGTCGCCGCCAAGCTGGGGCTGCAGCAGTTCGGCAAGGAGGGCGAGCCCTTCGACCCGCTGGTGCACGAGGCGCTGATGCACAGCTACTCGCCGGATGTCACACAGACGACATGCGTGCAGATCCTCCAGCCCGGGTACCGCATCGGGGAGCGCAATCTGCGGCCCGCCAGGGTCGCGGTCGCCGAACCGCAGCCGGGTGCCCACGGCAAGGAGGAGTCGGTGGAGGAGACCAAGCCCGACACGGACGAGCCCGGTGGCCCGGACGAGGGCTGACGCAGTGACAGCAGGACACGGTGGTAACGGAGAGGAGGGTCGTCGGGGATGAGCATCAGTAGGGACCTGTTGGAGAAGGACCTGTACAAGGTCCTCGGCGTCCCGAAGGACGCCACCGACGCGGAGATCAAGAAGGCGTACCGGAAGCTCGCCCGCGAGTTCCACCCGGACGCCAACAAGGGCGACGCGAAGGCCGAGGAGCGCTTCAAGGAGATCTCCGAGGCGAACGACGTGCTCTCCGACGCCAAGCGGCGCAAGGAGTACGACGAGGGCCGCGCGCTCTTCGGCAACGGCGGGTTCCGTCCGGGGCCGGGCGCGGGCGGCCCCGGTGGCTTCAACTTCGACCTGGGCGACCTCTTCGGGGGCGCCCAGGGCCCCGGCGGTACGGGCACCGGCGGTCAGGGCGGCGGCTTCGGCGGCGGCCTCGGCGACGTGTTCGGCGGCCTGTTCAACCGCGGGGGCACCACCCGGGTGCAGCCGCGGCGCGGTCAGGACATCGAGTCCGAGGTGACGCTGAGCTTCACCGAGGCGGTGGACGGGGCCACGGTCCCGCTGCGGATGTCCTCGCAGGCCGCCTGCAAGGCGTGTTCCGGCACCGGCGACAAGAACGGCACCCCCAGGGTCTGCCCGACCTGCGTCGGCACCGGACAGGTCTCGCGCGGCGGCGGTGGCGGCTTCTCCCTCACCGACCCGTGCGTGGACTGCAAGGGCCGCGGCCTGATCGCGGAGAACCCCTGCGAGGTCTGCCACGGCAGCGGGCGGGCGAAGAGCTCGCGCACCATGCAGGTCCGTATCCCCGCGGGGGTCACCGACGGGCAGCGGATCCGGCTGCGCGGCAAGGGCGCGCCGGGCGAGCGCGGCGGCCCGGCCGGCGATCTGTACGTCGTGGTGCACGTCGGGCGGCACCCGGTGTTCGGCCGCAAGGACGCGAACCTCACGGTGACCGTGCCGGTCAGCTTCGTCGAGGCAGCGCTCGGCGGGGAGATCAAGGTGCCCACCCTCGGTGGGCCGCCGGTCACCCTCAAGCTGCCCCCGGGCACCCCCAACGGCCGTACGCTGCGGGCCCGTGGCAAGGGCGCGCTGCGCAAGGACGGTTCGCACGGCGATCTGCTGGTCACCGTCGAGGTGGCGGTGCCGGAGAAGACCGAGGGCAAGGCGCTCGACGCACTGGAGTCCTATCGGGAAGCCACCGCGGACGCCGATCCGCGGGCGGAGCTGTTCAAGGCCGCAAAGGGAGCGTGACGCGATGAGCATCGACGGCCGTATGGGTGGTGGGGGCCCGGCAAGCCCCCGGGGACGCAATCCTTACCAGCTCACCGAGGAGTCGGCGGTCTACGTCATCTCGGTCGCGGCCCAGCTGTCGGGGCTGCACCCGCAGACGCTCCGCCAGTACGACCGCCTCGGCCTGGTCTCGCCCGACCGTACGGCGGGGCGCGGCCGGCGTTACTCGGCCCGCGACATCGAGCAGCTGCGCGAGGTGCAGCGGCTGTCGCAGGACGAGGGCATCAACCTGGCCGGCATCAAGCGGATCATCGAGCTGGAGAACCAGGTGACCGCGCTGCAGGCGCGGGTCGCCGAGCTCACCGCCGCGGTCGAGGGCGCCGCGGCCGTCATCCAGCAGCGGGAGGCGGCGGTCCACGCCTCCTACCGCCGCGACCTGGTCCCCTATCAGGACGTCCAGCACACCAGCGCGCTGGTGGTCTGGCGCCCCAAGCGCGACGGCTGACCGGCCGGCCTGCTGAGCACGGCATCGGCCCGCACCCCTTGAGGGGGTGCGGGCCGATGCCGTGTTGGGGCCGTGGGGCTCTTGGGGCCGTGTCCTAGGAGCTTTCGGGGAGCGGGGCAGGGGCCGCGTGGGCGGTGGCGCCCGCCGCGCTCTCCGCGACCACCGGCGACGGCTCCGTCGTGCCCCGGTCGAGCGCCCCGCCGACCAGGGCCAGGCCCAGGCCCGCGACGGCCAGGGCGGCGCCGACGAGGGAGGGCGAGGCCCAGCCCCAGCCGGCCGAGATGACCAGGCCGCCGAGCCAGGCGCCGCCCGCGTTGGCGAGGTTGAACGCCGAGTGGTTGGAGGCGGCGGCCATGGTCGGCGCCTGCTCGGCCTTGGCCATCAGCAGCATCTGCACCGGAGTGGTGATCAGCGCGCCCACCGCGCCGATGAGGAAGACGCAGATCAGCGCGGTCGCGAGCAGATGCACGCCGTAGTAGAAGGCGAAGAGCGTGGCCGCCATGATGACCAGGCCGCCGTAGAGCGTCGGGCGCAGCGCCCGGTCGGTGAGCGGCCCCGCCACCAGGGTGCCGGCCGTCATGCCGACGCCGTAGAGGGCGAGCACAAGGGTCGTGGAGCCCTCGGCCATGCCCGTGAGATGGGTGAGCATCGGCACCAGGTAGCTGTAGACGGCGAAGGTGCCGCCGAAGCCGACCACGGCGGTGGCCAGGCCGATGCCGACCTGCCGGTTGGCCATCGCCCGCAACTCGTGCCGGATGCCCGCCGCCTGGCCGCGCGGCTGCAGCGGGATCAGCAGCGCCAGGGCGGCCAGCGCGATCAGACCGATCACGCCCACCGCGAAGTAGGCGAACCGCCATCCGAAGTGCTGGCCGAGCGCCGTGCCGGCCGGGACACCGACGATGTTGGCGACGGTCAGTCCCAGGAACATCATCGACACCGCACGGGCGGCCCGTTCCGGCGCCACCAGCCGGGAGGCGACCACCGCGCCGACCCCGAAGAGCGCGCCGTGCGGCAGCCCGGCGAGGACCCGGGCGGCGAAGAGCGTGCCGAAGTTGGGGGCGAGCGCCGAGGCGGTGTTCCCGATGACGAAGAGGCCGGCCAGCAGCAGGAGCATCCGCTTGTGGGCGATCCGCGCGCCGATTCCGGTGAGCAGCGGGGCGCCGACGACGACCCCGAGGGCGTAGGCGGACACCAGGTTGCCGGCGTGCGGGACGGACACACCGACGCCGTCGGCGATCTGCGGCAGCAGACCCATCGTGACGAACTCGGTCGTCCCGATGCCGAACGCGACGATCGCCAGGGCGAGCAGGGCCAAGGGCATGGCGGGGAGACCTCCGGGTGAGCAGCGGCGTTCCGGGGGCATCAGGGCACGGATCCCGCCCTCCCCCGTCCGGGTCCGCGCGGAGCCCCATCGCTCAGCGCACGCGAAACCAGGGACCGGCGTACCGGTCCCGGTAGCTGAAAGAGGCGCGGTCGCCCCCGCATTCCCGTTTCGCCGGAATCCGGGACATGACGTACGCCACACGCCTCCATGGACACCGCGGACGCCGAACGGACGCCGAACGAACACCGTGCGGACGCTGCGCAGACGCTGTGTCAGGCGTTGCCCATTGCCCGGGTCAGGGCGATCTCGATGACGACGCGGTCGGGGTTGGGCGCGGGGGTGCGGCCGTAGCGGTCGGCGTACCGGCTGACGGCGTCGGCGACGCGGGCCGGGTCCTCGCAGACCGTGGCGAGCCCTTCGAGGGTGGCCCAGCGGCGGCGGTCGACCTGGCAGACGGCGACCGGCGTGCCGGTGGGACCGGCCGCGCGGACGTGCGCGGCCTTGGCGCTTGCCCGGTTGGTGATGACGCGGGCGAGCCCGGCCTCGGGGTCGTAGGTGACGCCGACCGGGACGACGTGCGGGGTGCCGTCGAGGCGCGGGGTGGTGAGCGTGCAGAGGTGGTGCTCGCGCCAGAAGGCGAGGTAGCCGTCTTCGGGGGCGCGCGGATCAACAGGTGCCATGAGGACGACGGTAACCGCCGGCGCCCCGGGCCTCGGGGCGCCGGTACGGCCGGGCGTGCCGGTACAGCCAGCAGGCCGGTGCTGCGCGGCGCCCGGCACCCCGAGCATCCCGGCAACGGGCGCCCGGCACCCCCGGCGCCCCTGCCGCTCTTAAGGGCGCCGGCGCCGCCGCTGCCGTACGGGCAGCCCCAGCCGTACCGGCAGCGCCGCGACGCTGTTGCCGATGAAGCCCGGCAGCGGCGGCAGTTCGGCGTCCGGGACGGTGAGGGTGAGGCCCGGGTTGGCCGTGTACAGCTCGCGCAGCGCGATCACCGCTTCGAGCCGGGCCAGCGGGGCGCCCAGGCAGTAGTGGGCGCCGTGGCCGAAGGAGAGGTGGCGGCTCGCCGGGCGGGTGATGTCGAAGCGGTCGGCGTCCGGACCGTACTCGCGCGGATCACGGCCGGCGGCGACGTACCCGGCCAGCACCGGGGTGCCGCGCGGGACGGTGACGCCGTCCACCTCGATGTCGGTGGTGGGGTAGCGGAACGGGAAGTTGGCGACCGGGCTGTCCCAGCGCAGGGTCTCCTCGACGACCGCGTCCCAGGAGACCTCGCCGGCCAGCACCAGGGCGAGTTGCTCCGGATGGGCGCACAGGGCGCGGATCGCGTTGGTGATCAGGTTGAGGGTGGTCTCGTGCCCGGCGACGATCATCAGCAGCAGGGTGCCGGTCAGTTCGGCGTCGTCGAGCCGTTCCGCGCCCCCGTCCAGGGTGTCGTCGCGGGCCGCTATCAGCGCGCTGGTGAGGTCCTCGCCGGGCGCCGCCCTGCGGTCGGCGACGACCTGGGCGAGCACGTCGTGGATCCTGGCCTGCGCCGCCATCGCGTCCGCGGCCGTACTGGAGGTGCTCACCAGGGTGTGGGTCAGGGCGTGGAGTTCGTCGCGGTGGTCGAGGCCGACACCGAGGAGTTCGCTGATCACGCCCATCGGCAGCGGGTACGCGAAGTGCTCGCGCAGGTCGACCACGCCGTCCACGTCGGTGTGTCCCGGCAGGGCGGCCAGCAGTTCCCCGGCGAGTCTGGCGATCCAGGGGCGCATGGTGGCGACCCGGCGCGGGGTGAACGCCTTGGTGGCGAGGCCGCGCAGCCGCCGGTGGTCGTCGCCGTCGGCTGTGGTCATGCCCTCGACCAGGGCGAAGGCGTTGAGCTGCCACTGGGCCGGGATCCGGCCCTCCTGATAGGCGGCGAAGTGCCGGGCGTTCTTGGCGACTTTGGGGTCGGCGAGGAAGTCCCGCAGCTCCTGGTAGCGGGAGACGACCATGCCCGGTACGCCGTCGGGCAGCATCACCGGGCAGGCGGCCGCCGCCTCGCGCAGCGCGTCGGCGTCCGCGTGGACGGCTGCGCCGGACGGGTCCATGGTGTGCGCAGAGGTCATGGGAATCCTCACGAGCGGGGACGTACGGAGGTACGGGCGCGCGGAACTCCGTTGATCTCCCGCGGAGTTGTGGCCGCATTCTTGCACCGGGGCGAGGATTTCTTCAACGATCACACAAAATCCGACACCGGTCACGGGACCCTGAGCCCGCCGGGCGGCGCCACCGCCGTGCCCGGGGGCCGGAATCGCACCCGAACCAGCCTTGAGTGGAATAGACTCAACTTACTGCATGCTGATGATGGCAGGAACCGTACGAGGGAGGACACCACGCCCGTGGACGCCGAGCTGACCAACAAGAGCCGGGAAGCACTGAACGCTGCCAACACCCGGGCCGTCGCCGAGGGAAACCCGGACCTGACGCCCGCGCACCTGCTGCTCGCCCTGTTGAGCGGCACGGAGAACGAGAACGTCCTGGACCTGCTGACCGCCGTCGGCGCGGACCCGCAGGAAGTCCGCACCGGCGCCGGGCGCCTGGTGGAGACGCTGCCCAAGGTGCAGGGCTCCACCGTCGCGCCGCCGCAGGCCAACCGCGACCTGCTCGCGGTCATCGCCGACGCCGCGCAGCGCGCCAAGGAGCTCGGGGACGCATACATTTCCACCGAGCACCTGCTGATCGGGATCGCCGTCAAGGGCGGCCCGGCCGCGGAGCTGCTGGCCGGACAGGGCGCCAAGGCCAAGGCGCTGCTGTCGGCGTTCGAGACCGCCAGGGGAGGGCAGCGCGTGACCAGCCAGGACCCGGAAGGCACGTACAAGGCGCTGGAGAAGTACGGCACCGACTTCACCGCGGCCGCCCGGGAGGGCAAGCTCGACCCGGTGATCGGCCGTGACCAGGAGATCCGCCGGGTGGTCCAGGTGCTCTCCCGCCGCACCAAGAACAACCCGGTGCTGATCGGCGAACCCGGCGTCGGCAAGACCGCCGTGGTGGAGGGCCTGGCCCAGCGGATCGTCAAGGGGGACGTGCCCGAGTCGCTGCGCAACAAGCGGCTGGTCTCGCTCGACCTCGGCGCGATGGTGGCCGGCGCGAAGTACCGCGGCGAGTTCGAGGAGCGGCTGAAGGCCGTACTCGGCGAGATCAAGGACAGCGACGGCCAGATCATCACCTTCATCGACGAGCTGCACACCGTGGTCGGCGCGGGCGCCGGCGGCGACTCCGCGATGGACGCGGGCAACATGCTCAAGCCGATGCTGGCCCGCGGCGAGCTGCGGATGGTCGGCGCCACCACGCTGGACGAGTACCGCGAGCGGATCGAGAAGGACCCGGCGCTGGAGCGGCGCTTCCAGCAGGTGCTGGTCGCCGAGCCGAGCGTCGAGGACACGGTGGCGATCCTGCGCGGCCTCAAGGGCCGTTACGAGGCCCACCACAAGGTGCAGATCGCGGACTCGGCGCTGGTCGCCGCGGCCACTCTCTCCGACCGTTACATCACCTCCCGCTTCCTGCCGGACAAGGCCATCGACCTGGTGGACGAGGCCGCGTCCCGGCTGCGGATGGAGATCGACTCCTCGCCGGTCGAGATCGACGAGCTGCAGCGCGCGGTGGACCGGCTGCGGATGGAGGAGATGGCGCTCAAGAGCGAGACCGACCCCGGCTCCGTCCAGCGGCTGGAGAAGCTGCGCAAGGACCTCGCCGACCGCGAGGAGGAGCTGCGCGGCCTCAACGCCCGCTGGGAGAAGGAGAAGCAGGGCCTGAACCGGGTCGGTGAGCTCAAGGAGCGCCTCGACGACGTCGTGACCCGGATCGAGCGCGCCCAGCGCGACGGCGACTTCGAGTCCGCCTCCAAGCTGCTCTACGCCGAGAAGCCGAAGCTGGAGGCGGAGCTGGAGGAGGCCACCCGCGAGGAGCAGGAAGCCTCCAAGGAGACCATGGTCAAGGAGGAGGTCGGCCCGGACGACGTGGCCGACGTGGTCGCCGCCTGGACCGGTATCCCGGCGGGCCGGCTGCTGGAGGGCGAGACGCAGAAGCTGCTGCGGATGGAGGAGGAGCTGGGCAAGCGGCTGATCGGCCAGACCGAGGCCGTCCGCTCCGTCTCCGACGCGGTCCGCCGCTCCCGCTCCGGCATCGCCGACCCGGACCGCCCCACCGGCTCGTTCCTCTTCCTCGGCCCGACCGGCGTCGGCAAGACCGAGCTGGCCAAGGCGCTCGCCGACTTCCTCTTCGACGACGAGCGGGCGATGGTCCGCATCGACATGAGCGAGTACGGCGAGAAGCACTCGGTGGCCCGGCTGGTCGGCGCCCCGCCCGGATACGTCGGCTACGAGGAGGGCGGCCAGCTCACCGAGGCGGTACGCCGCCGCCCGTACAGCGTCGTGCTGCTCGACGAGGTGGAGAAGGCGCACCCCGAGGTCTTCGACGTACTGCTCCAGGTGCTGGACGACGGCCGCCTGACCGACGGCCAGGGCCGTACCGTCGACTTCCGCAATGTGATCCTGATCCTCACCTCCAACCTCGGCAGCCAGTACCTGGTGGACCCGACGATCGGCGCGGAGCAGAAGAAGCAGCAGGTGCTGGAGACGGTCCGGGCGTCCTTCAAGCCGGAGTTCCTGAACCGGCTGGACGACATCGTGGTCTTCTCGGCCCTCGACCGGGACGAGCTTCGCCGGATCGCCCGGCTGCAGACCGACCGGCTGGCGACCCGGCTGCGTGACCGCCGGCTCACCCTGGAGATCACCGACCCGGCGCTCGACTGGCTGGCCGCCGAAGGCAACGATCCGGCGTACGGCGCCCGCCCGCTGCGCCGCCTGATCCAGACCGCGATCGGCGATCCGCTGGCCCGGGCGATCCTGTCCGGCGAGATCGTCGACGGCCAGACCGTACGGGTGGACCGGGCCGCCGACGGCCTGATCGTGGGGCCCTCCACCGGTCCGGACCTCACGAAGTAGCGCCGCCGGCCGCCGGCCGACGCCTGGTCCGTGCCCGGTCCGTGCCTTGGTCCAGGACCGGTGCGTGCCTTGGTCCAGGACCGGGACATGCCGCCGGGATCCCGCCGCGGGACCGCCGACCCCCGCCGATACGCCCAGCGCGTATCGGCGGGGGTTGTCACTTGTGGGTGCGGATGGGGGAGGATGGCAAGGGAAACGTCACGAAGGGACTTCACGGTGAGCATCGATCCGTCCTCGATTCCTGATTTCGGGGGCCAGCCGGACCCCGAGCAGCCCGGAGCCGCCCCCAGCGTGGTCATCCCGGACCAGGAGCTGGTCAAGCAGCTCCTGGAGCAGATGGAGCTGAAGTACCTCGTCGACGAGGAGGGCGACCTGGCGGCGCCCTGGGAGGAGTTCCGCACCTACTTCATGTTCCGCGGTGAGGGCGACCAGGCGGTCTTCGCGGTGCGGACGTTCTACGAGCGTCAGTACAGCGTCGACGACAAGCCGCACCTGCACGAGGTGATCGACGACTGGAACCGTCGCACCCTGTGGCCGAAGGTGTACACGCACACCCACGACGACGGCAGCGTCCGGCTGATCGGCGAGGCCCAGACCGTGATCGGCATGGGCGTCAGCCTGGAGCACTTCGTCTCCAGCACGGTGAGCTGGGTGCGCGCGTCGATCGAGTTCGACAAGTGGGTCGGCGAGACGCTCGGCCTGGAGAAGGACGCGGACAGCGCCGAGGGCGAGGGCGACGGGCCCGCGGAGGACTGAACCGCGGGCCGCCCTACAGCGGCACGGTGACGACGGTCAGCAGATAGGCCCCGTAGCCGAGTGAGGTCCCGGCCAGCGCGACCACCGCCACGGCGGCGGCGCGCGGCCGGGCCCTGACCAGCGCCGCCGCGCACGGCACCAGCAGCGGGAAGGCCGGCAGCAGGAAGCGCGGCTTGCAGGAGTAGAAATTGGCGCCGCCCAGCGCGATGGCCACCAGGACCGCCGAGTAGACGAAGAGCGGCAGCGGCATCCGGTCCAGCAGCGCCAGCACCAGCAGGACCACCGCCGCCGCGGACAGCGCGGTGGCGACGTAGGCGCCGAGCGTGTCGGGGAAGAGCACCAGGTGCTTGACGTACCGCATCGCGTACAGCCCGAAGTCGTACGTCGAACCCCAGCGCCGCTGCACCTCGAAGTAGCCGTGCAGGAGTCCGTGCGTCCCGCCCTCGGTCCGCACGCCGACCCAGCCGACATAGCCGAACCAGCCGAGCGGTGCGATCACCGCGGCGAGCCAGGCGCGCGGCTGCTGCCGCAGTCCCCCGCGTTTACGGTGCCAGGCGTCGGCGAGCACGGCCGCGGCGACGGCTGCCGCGACGGCGGCGGCGTTCGGCCGGCACAGGCCCGCCAGGACGCTCAGCAGGCCGGCGGTGAGCCAGCGGCGGGTGACCGTGGCGTAGAGCGCCCAGGCGGCCAGCGCGCACATCATCGGCTCGGTGTACGCCATCGACAGCACGACCGCGTGCGGCAGCAGACCCCAGATCAGTACCAGGGCGGTGGCGAGGCGGCGCCCGTAGCAGTGGTCGACGACCGCGAAGATCCCCCAGGCGGCCAGGGCCGCGCTGACCCAGGCCACCAGCAGGGCGCAGGCGACCGAGCCGACCGGCAGCACGGTGTTCACCGCCCGCACGGTCATCGGGTACAGCGGGAAGAAGGCCAGGTCGCTGTAGCGCATGCCGGGGGCTTCCCAGCTGGGGATGAAGGTGCCGTAGCCCCAGTCGGCGATCCGGTGGTACCAGAGGCCGTCCCAGCCCAGCCCGAGGAGGTTACGGGGGTGCTCGCCGCGGTGCCGGGCCCACAGGGTGACGACGACGAGGCCGGCCAGCCGGGCGGCGGTGAAGACGATCAGGGCGGGGAGCGCGCGGCGGGCGGCGGCGGTGAGGGCGGGCGGCGGCAGGGGGCGCGGGCCGCGGCGGGGCGGGGTGAGGGCAGGGCCGGGCGCCGGTTCTGTGCGGGGGTCGGCGACCGGGCCTGCGGTGGACAAGCGGGGGCTCCTTGAGGGGGTGGGGGAGGGGTGGGTGAGGGGGGTGGGTGCATATCGTTTTGTGATCGGACAAAACGACTATCGGGGGTGGGGGGTGGTGGGGCGGGGAGACACGCGAGGGGGTCGCTCGGATGGGGTTTGGGGGGTGGGGGGTGGAGGTCGGGGTGGTGGGGCCTTCGGGGGTGGCGCGGGTTGAGGTGGAGGGTGTTCTTCGTGACGGCGGGGGCTTCGAGGTGCCGGGGGGCTTCGGGACGGCGCGGGCCGGGGTGGCGGGGAGCTTCGGGACGGCGGGGTCCTTCGGGGTGGCGCGGGCCGAGGTGACGTGACCGGGGTGGCGGGGTCCTTCGGGACCGCATGGGCCTTCGAGGTGGCGGGGCCGAGATGGGCGGGGGTCCTTCGGGACCGCATGGGCCTTCGAGGTGGCGGGGCCGAGATGGGCGGGGGTCCTTCGGGACCGCATGGGCCAAGGCGGCGGAGGTCCTTCGTGACGGCGGGGGTCTCAGGTGGGGCGCCGAAAGTCGGGGGCGGGCGCCCGCGTCCCCGTCATAGGCTCTGGCCATGGCTTCCGCACCGCGTGCGCTGGGCTTTCCGGCGCAGACCTCCGCCCTCCGCCCGCTCACCCTCGACGTCGACGGGGACCTCCATCTGCGGCCGTTGCGCGAGAGCGACAAGGCGGCGGTAACAGAGGCGATGACGGACCCGGGGATACTCCGCTGGGCCGCCGGCCTCGGTGTCAACGCGGCGCCGCCCGACGAACGGGCCCGGATCTGGCTGCTGCCGCGCGTCTCCGGCTGGTCCATCGGCACCGCGCCCTTCGGGATCACCGACCTGGCCGGGGGCGACCTGCTCGGCTACGTGAGCCTGCGCGACGTCAACCGGACGCCCGGCCAGGCGGTGGCGGCGTACTGGGTGACCCCGGCCGCCAGGGGCCGCCGGGTGGCTGCCCGGGCGCTGAACGCGGTCGCCGCATGGGCGTTCGCCCCGACCGCGCAGGGCGGTCTCGGCCTCCACCGCATCAGCCTCGACCACTCGCTCACCAACGAGGCGTCCTGCCACGTCGCCACCGCCGCGGGCTTCCGCACCGAGGGCACGACGCGTGAGTCCTTCCTCGACCCGGAGGGCATCCGCCACGACTCCCACGTCCACGGCCGCCTCGCCACCGACCCCCGCCCGCCCCTGACCCCACCCCGCGCCTGATCCCACCCCGCCCCTGATCCCCGGCCGCAGGATTCCCGGCGGTTCGCCCGCTCGGGCGGGCGGCAGCCGGAACGCCGGGCGCCCTGCCGGCGGGCCCGGCACACCGGGAGACAGACCCCGGCGGCGGCCCGGAGCGCCAGGTGCCCTCCGGGAGGACCGGCTTGGGCAAAGTCCGGACGCCGGGGCCCCGCCGGAGGACAATCACGGCGCATGGCCATCGACTACCGCAAGCGTCCCAAGGCGCCCGCCGCCGCCATCAGCCTGGAGAAGGTCGCCGACCGTGCTCCCGGCCTCGTCAACCTCTACAAGACGGCCGCGGTCTCGCTGGCCAAACACCGGGTCAGCGGCCGGCGGGCCGCCGTCTACCTGGTGCTGGACCGCTCCGGCAGCATGCGCCCGTACTACCGCGACGGCTCCGTACAGCACCTCGCGGAACAGACACTCGCCCTGGCCGCCAACCTCGACGACGACGGCGTGGTCCCGGTCGTCTTCTTCTCCACCGGTATCGACGGCACCGCCGAGATCAGCCTCGACGCGTACCGCAACCGCATCAACCCGCTGCACGAGTCCATGGGCCACATGGGCCGTACCAACTACCACGTCGCCATGCAGGCGGTCATCGACCACTACGCCGCCTCCGGCGCCACCGACCCGGCCTTCGTCGTCTTCCAGACCGACGGTTCCCCGACCTCCAAGACGGCCGCGGAGCACGTCCTGTGCACGGCCGCGAGGCTCCCCATCTTCTGGCAGTTCGTCGGCTTCGGCGACGACGAGTTCCGCTTCCTCCACAAACTCGACGACCTTCCCGTCCCCCACACCCGCGTCGTCGACAACGCCGGCTTCTTCGCGGCCGGCACCACCCCCACCGCCATCTCCGACCCGGACCTCTACGACCAGCTCCTCAACGAGTTCCCCCAGTGGCTCACCGCAGCCCGCGACGCGGGCGTCCTCAAGAACTGAGCCGGGGGGCCGTCAAAGAAGGTGCCCCCGCCGCGTTCACCCGGCTCGACGGCGAGGTCGAGGCGGCCCGGCAGCCGTTGCGGCGCGACGGCACCAGTGACCGGCCGGGCGTTGGCTCTCTCATCCCCAGGTGTGCAAAAATCACACACATGGATGCTGCGAAGAGCTGGGCCGAGGTCGGCGAGCGCATCGCTGAAGCGCGCCTGGCCGCGGGTTTGAGTCAAGGCGACCTCGCAACGCGGATAGACCTCGATCGCACCGCGATCGTGCGTATAGAGGCCGGGGACCGACGCATCACAGCTCTTGAGCTCTTTCGCCTGGCTGAAGCCTTGGGCGTACCGCTGGCTCACCTCGTGTCGCGTCCTCCGCAAACACTCGTCTCTCGCCGGAGCGCACTGGAGGAGACCCCGGACGAGGCATCGCGTGACCGGTACCGCCTGGATGCGCGGCTTGAGGAGCATGCTCGCCGCGCCCAATGGCTGGTTGACCATGGCTTCCTCTCCCCTCCGGTGCCTGATCTCACCGTGCAGCGCACAGCGGACACCATCGATCCCGTTGCTCTGGCCACTGCTGCTCGAAGGGCGGCGGGCTGCCCCTCCGGACCTCTGGGGGCAATGGCCGATGTCCTTGAGCGGATGGGCCTGTATCTGACCGCAGTGGACGAAGAAGCCGAAGGCGCGTCGCTGTTGCTTCAGGGTTACGGAGTGGCTGTGATCAGCGGCCGTGCGCAGCCGGGCAGGCGCCGTTGGACCGCAGTCCACGAGCTTGGGCATCACTTGATGCAGGACGAGTATCACAGTGATGCCGGCGTAGCGGCCGGGCGCGATGAGCGTGAACGTCTGATCGACCAGTTTGTTGAAGAGTTCCTGCTGCCTGCGGCCGACATGCGTGCATTCTGGAGAAGTCAGGAGTCCGCCGGCACGCCTCGGGCGACGATGATCGACTTGTCTGCCTCGTACCGGATTTCTTGGAGCGCTGTCGTTCGCCGGGCGCGCCACTTGCATTTGATTGATCCGGACGAGGCCAGACGCTACAAGGCGGATGCGCCGGTACGTGGTGATTTCTTGGCGGCCCACGGAAGCCAGCCGATTCCTGACCTGGAAATTGGCGTGACCGGGACGCAATGGCGGCAGGCGACTCTGTCCGCCTGGTCTCAAGGTGCTGTCACGGCGCCTCGGGCGGTCGAACTTCTTTATGGCGCCCTAACGGAGAGCGAGCTCCCCGGTCGGAATCTGGAGGAGAGTCTGCCGTGACGTCTGCCTCTCAGTCGGCGACATCGTCTCCTCCGGTGCTCGTCTGGGACACGTCTCCTGTCTTTCATGCCATCAAGGCCGGCAAGATCGAGATTCTGGGCGACATCGCTCAGAACGGGCAGGGCTGTGCGCGCCGGAACGTCACCACCCAGGCCGTCATCAGTGAGATCAACAGTTACCGGCTGTCGCTGGCCGACATGGAATGGCTGGAGGTCGTCCACGTGGACGACCTGGCCGAACTCGAAGCTCTGGTCGCATGGATGAGTCGGGTCTCCGGAGCCAAGTCGAATCACGGCGAGGCCACGGTTTTAGCCTGGGCCGAGATACATGGCGGAAAAGCCGTTATTGATGACGGCGACGCTCGCCGTATCGGCCGCAGGGAAGGGCTCGATGTCTGGGGCTCTCTACGGGTCGTGGCCGAGTCTGTCTCTTCGGGTTATACCACCCCGTACGTTGCTGCAGCCCTGGTCGACGCGATGATCGATTCGGGTGCCAGATATCCGTGCGCTCGAGGACAGTTCATCAACTGGGCCAAACTGAAGGGTCTCCTGTGATGAGGGTGGTCAGTTCGTGGAAGCCCCGGATGAGTTGTCTCTTCTGCTGAATGCTCAGTTGTTGAAGGCTTTGCGGAGGCGTTCGGCGGCGTCCTGGAGGATATCGGGTTTTTTGCAGAAGGTGAAGCGGACTTGGGTGCGGCCGGCGGTGGGGTGGTCGTAGAAGACGGAGTTGGGGACGGCGACGACGCCGCATTTTTCGGGGAGGGTGCGGCAGAAGGTGAGGGCGTCGACGCCGGGGGCGAGGGTGGCGATGTCGGTGGTGATGAAGTACGTGCCCTGTGGCTCGAAGACGTGGAAGCCGGCGTCTCGCAGGCCGGTGGCCAGCAGGTCGCGTTTGGCTTGGAGGCCGTCGCGGAAGCCGGTGAAGTACGTGTCGGGGAGGGCCAGGGCCTCGGCGACGGCGTACTGGAAGGGGCCGGCGCTGACGTACGTGAGGAACTGCTTGGCGGTGCGGACGGCGGCGACCAAGGGAGCGGACGCCGTCACCCAGGCCACTCCGTTTTCATACACTCATTCGCATGTCGCGCACCAGGCCCGCCAGGGGCACCACCAGCCACGACGTCGCCGGTGAGCCGTCGGCGGTCTACTGCCGCATATCCCAGGCGGACGACGACGACCAGACCGGCGTCGACCGCCAGGAGCGGATCTGCCGGGAGATTGCCGAGCGCAGGGGGCTGGTGATCAACCCGGCCCACGTCTTCGTGGACAACAGCCGCTCCGCCTGGAGCCGCAAGCGGAAGCGCCCCGGCTGGGACCGCTTGCTCGAAGACGCCCGTGACCGCGGCTTCCGGCACATCATCGCCTACCACCCCGACCGGCTCATGCGGCAGCCCCGCGACCTGGAGGAGCTGCTCCAGGTCTCCGACGACCACGCGATCACTCTCCACGGAGAGGCGAACCGGCGGGACCTCTCCGACCCCGACGACCGGTTCATTCTCCGGATCGAGGTCGCGCACGCCTGCCGGTCCTCGGACGACACCTCGCGCCGGTTGAAGTCCGCGATGCAGGACCGCGCTCGGGAGGGCAAGCCGCAGGGCGGTGTCCGGCGGTTCGGCTACGCCAAGGGCGGCATGACGATCGTCGAGGAGGAGGCGGAGATCGTCCGGGAGGTGTTCGACCGCTACCTGAAGGGCGAGGGCGCGGCCCCGCTCGCGAAGGACCTCCATCGCCGGGGCATCCCCACGGCCGGTGGCAAGGCCTGGACCGCCGGGAGCATTCGTGGCCTTCTCGACTCCCGGCACGTCGCCGGCATCCGCATGCACCAGGGCGAGGAGGTCGGTCCCGGGACCTGGCCCGCGATCATCGACGCAGGAGTGTGGGCGGAAGTGAGGGCTCGGCGCGAGTTCCGGTCGGCGGCCCACAAGGAGGCGCTCAGCAGGCCCCGGCAGTGGTACTACCTCCTACGCGGCCTGGTCATGTGCGGGCGCTGTGGGACGTTGATGTCCGGCACGGTCAAGACGGCGGGCCCTGCGTATCAGTGCAATCGTCGAGGGCGGAACGACGAGAAGAAGTGCTCCCGGGCGATCGTGGCCCCGACGCTGGAGGACTTCGTCAGCGACGCCGCCGTCAAGCTGCTTGGCGAGCTTCGGGTGGACGGTCGGCTTGCCAGCAGCAACCTCTCCGAGGGTGTGGCCGAGGAGGTGGAGGACGACCAGCGCCAGCTCGCCGAGCTGAACGACATGTGGACGGCGAAGGAGCTGTCCACGGCGGAGTACCGGAAGATGCGCAAGGAGATCACTGACCGTATCGCCAAGGCCCAACGCAAGGTCGTCGTCCGGCCGATGGTGCTCCTCGACGGACTCACCGGCACGGGCGCACGGGCCGCCTGGGACGCCGAGGAGATGACGGACGAGCGTCGCAACGCCGTGCTGAGGTTCCTGTTCTCCGGTGTTGTCATCGCCGAACCGAAGAAGCTCGGCCGCTACATGGACTGGGACCGGATCAGCATCGAGCAGAACCCGCTGTAGTGGACAGTTGCACGCAGCTGGCTCATGGCCCCGCTGCGGCGCTGGGCTGGACCCACTGGAGCATCTGCTCCATGACGGTGGTGGGCAATGCTGGGTGCCGGGCTGCCGTCTGTGCGGTGTCGGTGTCCCGCAGCAGCCGGATCAGCACCTGTGCGGGCAGGCTGGGGTGCTGGGCGGCCGCGTGGCGTACGCGTTCGTGCGGGTCGTCAAGCAGGCGCACCGCCGATTCGGGTGTCAGCCGAGGGTCGGTGGCGGCTCGGTGTCGAACTTCCTCATCACTGTCCCGGCTGAACCGTTCGACCAGAACGGCTGTCGACTCCGGGTCGTCCAAGGCGAGTTGGCGCATCCGTGGGTTCGCGTCGTCGGCGTGACGGAGCAGGTCGCGGCGGGGGAAGTTCGGATGACCGTGGGGGCGGTCGGGGGTGCTGAGGCTGCCGGTCCACCACTGCCACACCCTGAGCAGCATGTCCGCGGGCGCGTCGTCGCAAGATTCCGCGAGAAAGAGCTGGACGACACGGTCTTCGTCGCCGGCAAGGCGTTCGACGACGTCCGACGGGAGGTGCTGTGCCCGGGCGACGCTCCTGCGGACGAGGGGGTGGGTAGAGGCGGCCAAACGGCGCATGGCGTCGGGATCCTGGTGAAGTGCCATGACCCAGTCGAGCGGGTAGTGGTGGCCGCGCGAGTCGAAGTCGATTGGAATGGAAGCCCGCTGTTCCTCGGTGAGGTCGGAGCGTACGGCCACCACGGACCGAACGCTCGCGTCGGGATCATGGGAAAGGAGGCTGACTAGGTCCGGTTCCAGGTGCGGATTGCCCGCTAGGGAGCGACGCTGAGCCGGATTGCCGTGGTGGGCCAGGTGTTCGGCGAGGCCGTGCTCCAGACGGCATGCGCCCAGCGCGCGGTCGGTGAATTCCGTGGTCTCAAAGACCGACCGAGGCATCGGGTGCTCCTGGTGGTATTGGAGCAGCGCTTCAACGCGGACCTTGCCGGAGGAATCGTTCAGCAGCGCGTGCCGGGCCGGAGTGTCCAGATGAGGCCAAGCCCTCCGGCAGGCCGAGGCTCGCACGGACGGGTCGACGTCGGCGGCCAGGGCGGTGAGTATCCGTACGGGCAGGCCGGGAAGGCGAGCGGTCTCTTCGCGGACCCGCGCGGAAGGGTCCGTAGCGAGCTGCTCGTACGCGGAGCCGCTGAGTTCGGCATGCCGGTCCGCCGCGAGCATGGTGAGGATCCACCGGTGCCGGGATTCCTGTTCTCCCAGGATCAGGCGGCCCCACTGTTCAGCGGTGATGTTCGGCTGGGCCTCGGCCAGCAGCTGCCGCAGCTTCCACTCCGGGTGGGCCATGGCCGCCTCGACGACCGCCGTCGGCAGGGGGCGCCACAGGAGGTAGTGCGACAGGCCCAGGAGGCGGGCGCGGAGGTCATCGGGTGTGGCCAGGTTGAGGGCCAGCCCGTGCGCCCACTTCTCGCGCAGTCTCGTTGAGGGCTTCGGTCCTTGAAGCAGCCCTGCCCAAGCAGTTTCCCGTTCCTGAGGGGTTTCCTGGGCTGCCGCCCGAGCGGCTGCCTCCTGCCGCTCTGCGATGTGGTCCAGCAGGGTGAACCAGATCTCGTCCTCTTCGGTGGTAACCCCGATCAGGACGCTGCCGTCCGTCGAGAGGGTGACGAACTCCGGCTGTCCGGGCCGCTCACCGAGGACTCCGGCGAGGTCCCACTGACCAGTGAGCCGCACCCGTGTCCAGCGCCTGGGGGCACTTCCTGTCCAGCGGCCGGCGACATCGATGAGGAATACGCCGTCCTCGCCCATGACCCCGCTGTCGGCCGCCAGCCGGTGCCACTGTGCGTTGAGCTCGGCGATCAGGTCGGGCAGGTCGTCCCGCACGGCCACGGTCGGTTTGGCGCTGCCCGAGATGACCGGTCGCCAAGCTGCTCGGGGCGGCAGTACCTCCTCGATCTGCCGGCCCCCTACGACTTCCAGCCCCGCACGCTGCAACAGCCCCATGAGCTCGTCTTTCCCACCCGCCATGCCGCCCATCCTGCCCGAAGCGGCTCTCTGCTTTCCCAACTACTGGTGGGGAGCAGACTCCATTGCACCGCAGCGTGGGTCAGGTGGTGCGGGGCCGGGGCACGCTCGGGCCTGCAAATAAGCGGTCACGCCGGATGCAGCACAGCCGTGGCGATCTCGCGCACGCGGTCATGCGTGATTCCGGTGCGCTGTTCGACGGCGAGGGGGTGGTCGGTGGGCTCCAGTTCTATGAAGGGACGCGCGCCGACCGGTCGCGTATGGGCGTTGGTCTTCAAGTCCGTCGTGCTCTCGGTGTAGAGCGCGAGCTCGGTGCTGAGCCAGCCGAAGTAGGGCTTCTCGGCCTCGCGGCCCTCCGTGTTCCAGACCTTGAGGGCGCGGGCGAAGTTGTCCTTGCTCAGGGAGACCCATACGCCCCATGAGAAGACGTCCTCGCTGCCGATCACGGGTATCTCGATCAGGCCCCTGATGAAGAAGTGCTGGCCCCTGATCACGCACTGGTCGGACGACAGCATGCTGTCCGGGTCATTCTCGAAGCGGGGCTCCCAGACGTCGGGAGCCAGGGTCGAGTAGCCCATGGGGGGCTCTGCATGGTGGTCGCCGCAGCGTGAGCATGTGAAGCCGAGATCGTCAGACATGGCGGGAGCCTAGCGACCGCCCAGCTCCGGGGGCCGCCGTACGGCGCTGGCACCGCCCGGGCTCAGCTGTCGGTGGCCACTGCGAGGATTCCCGGAATGCTACGCGAGGAGATCACATGGGCATCTGGGACATAGGCCAGGGCCTCGGCAAAGTCGTTCTGTAGTCCTGTGACGTGGGGTTTTGTGGGTGGAAGAGGTACGCGGACGTGTTCCGGTCCGGTTGGATGGAGGTTCCTACGCCTTCACGTCCGACCAGGGGATCACGCCCGCGCCATGTCATCGTCCCTCATCCCTGCGCCCGTTCGCATGCCCGTCCCGGAACATGAGCTCCTGGTCCAGCTGCTCGCCGGGTTACCTGATCCGCGTCGGCGGCGCGGGGTGCGTCATCGGGTGGGCGCTCTCATCGCGGTCGCGGTGTGTGCGGTGGTAGCCGGAGCCCGGGGATTCACCGCGATCGGGGAATGGGCCCGGGACGCCGGGGGCGCCGCGTTGGAACGGCTGGGGCTGCAAGGCGGAGGCGTGGACGAATCGACGCTGCGGCGCCTGTTCGCCCGCCTCGATGCGGACCGTCTCGATGTGGTGCTGGGCGCCTGGGCCCTGGCCAGGACCGCACTCGTCGCGGGCGGCAGGGTGATTGCTGTCGATGGCAAGACCGTCCGGGGTGCGCGCGGCGGCGGTTCCTCAGCCCCGCACCTGGTCGCGGCCCTCGCGCACGGGTCCGGGGCGGTGCTGGGCCAGGTCGCGGTGAGTGAGAAGAGCAACGAGATCCCTGCCGCCCGTCAGCTGCTTCAACTCCTCGACTTGGACGGCACGGTCGTCACGATGGACGCGTTGCACACCCAGCACGACACGGCGGACCTGGTGACCGGGTCCGGTGGTGACTACGTCATGACCGTGAAGGCCAATCAGAAGTCGCTGTACGCGCAGCTCAAGGCGCTTCCCTGGGCCTCGATGCCCGCCGTCACGAGGACGGATCGAGGACATGGACGCCGCGTCACCCGCACGATCAAGGTCGTTGACGTGCCGGCATGGGTCGAGTTCGGCGGGGCCAGGCAGGTCGCCCAGCTGCGGCGCACCGTCACCCGGAAAGGCCGACGGACCGTCGAGATCGTCTACCTGATCACCAGCGCCGACGCCCATGACGCACCGCCCGCCATCCTGGCCGCATGGGTGCAGTCGCACTGGGAGATCGAGAACCGCCTGCACTGGGTCCGCGACGTCACCTTCGACGAAGACCGCTCCCAGATCCGAACCGGCAACGCACCCCGCATCATGGCCGCCCTGTGCAACACCGTGATCACCCTGCTCCGCCTGGACTGACACCAGAACATCGCCGCCGCCCTACGCCATCACGCCCGCAACACCGACCGCCCCATCAACCTGCTCCTGGCAGCGTGATCAACGACTTTGCCGGAGCCCTGGGACATAGGCCCCTTCGACAACGACACCGCCGCTGACTTCGCCGGCGACCTGGACGAGGCAGCCCTGGAAGAGCGAGAGCCCATGATCCGCAGAGTCCTCAAACGCGCCGCCGATGCCACGATTTTCTGGAGACCCCTGACGCCATGCGAGCCGTTGCCGCGGCAGCCTTGGTCGTCGCGCAGCACCCTGGCGGCCAGCCCGCGTGTTCGAACTACGGTCCGTCGGAGCCGCTGCCGGAGTTCCCGGCGGACCTCCGGACGCTCGCTGTCGAAGCCCTGGACCAGGTGGTGGCTGAGTCGTCGGAAGTCGCCGAACTGTGGGACGACGTTGCGGATGGGCGGAAATGGCGCCAGGACATCACCCGCCTCCGTGATGTCCTCGACCCCCCGGTCCCGCCGCAAGAAGAGGCGCTCTTCGGGATCTGACCGGTGAAGCACAGCCACGGATCACGGAAGGTGAGCCACGATCGACTCGCGCTCTGGCTCGGGTTTTGAGAAGCGTGCATGCTGAGAAATCCACTGTGGATGGTGATCCCCCCTGGCTACGCTCCGAGCCATGAGCGGACCCGTGTTGATGATCGCATTGGCTGAGGCCTCCTCGCGCGCGGCAATCCTGCGGGTCCGCGAGTTCCTGCTCCGCTCGTCGGTGCGTTGCGAGGAGACGCGGCTCGGCGAGTACGACGTGCACATCAACGCGGAGAGCCTCGGTGTCACGGACACCTGGGACGAAGACGGACGACGCCCCGTCCTGGTCTCCCTCATGAGGCCCGGCGTCGGCGACGAGGCTCTCTTCGAGGCCGAGCATGCCGACGAGGTCGATCAGGAACCCCTTATCGGCTTCGTCCCGACCCACGCTGTCGACATCGTCGCGTTCTGCAACAGCCCGGTCGACCACGTCGTGACGGCTCTGCTGACCGCCGCCGTCATGGACTTGATCGGCGGCATCGCCAACGTCGAACTACGGGAGGACCAGGTACCCGTCGTGGCCGGCCTTCCGGGCATCGTCACGACGGTGATCGATCCGTGGCTTGCCGCGTACGGCTCAGCCGATTTCCTCAGGGCTTGGGTACAGCAGCCTGGCTTCCGACTCCTGAAGTAGCCGGGAACGAGCGCTGCCTGGATCCCGGTGCGGCAATCGGAAAGAGGCCGACCCCACGCAGGAGAGGGATGGGGCCGACCGGATTCGAACCGGCGTCCTCCCACATGCGGTGAAGGCGCGACAACCCCTGCGCTACGAGCCCCATCCCGCTCGTGATCATACGAACCACCCGCCCTCCGCCGCTTCGGATTTATTCGAGCGCGGGGCGGATCGCTTGCGGCCAGTTCGCTGAAGCTGACCTGAGCCACCGAACGTGAACGAAGCCCGTCAGGGCTGGGCCGTCGGCTTCTATCACGGTCTCGCGGCCTCACCCAGTCCACGGTGGCGTGGCACTGTCAGCTCCGGTGCGCGAGCCGGACCTGGGTTTCACGTGCTGAACGACGCTGTCCGATGGCAAGCCAGGGAGCGTGAGATCGATGGGAAAGACGGTGGACTCACGGAACGCGGCGTGCCGGTCCGCCGTATAGCCCGGAAAGTACCGTCAGGCAAAACGTGTTTTCTGCGGATCCTTGTTGTCATCCGCCGCACGGAGTTCGCCAGACCTCCAGCCGACGGCTGCCCGGCCCGGTGGTGTTGGAGCGCCACCCGCCGGAGCGCATGACGACCGCCCGCCCGCTCGCCCCCACGGCACACGGCCTGCCAGCTTCGTGCCGTTCCGAGGACACACCTATGCCCGAACCCCAGCCGCGGCCTGCCGCGATCCAGCCCACTGCTTCCGACTGCCGTCCGATTACAGACGAGGCACGGGAGGCCGCGCTGCAACGTGTCTGCGCCGGCTTCGTCACGACGATCAGCCCGCGCAGCGCCGCCCGGCTTGCTGACCTGCTCTCCAGCACGACCTACGTCCAGGCAGCCTGACCAGGGCCTGGATACGGGAGTGGCCCTTGGTGTTGGAGCACCAAGGGCCGAGAGGACTCCCGGACGACCGCCCAGACGATCTACCGGCGCCGCTGGCCTGCCAGCCGATGCGGCGCCCGAGTGAGGAGGCACTGTGTACCAGCCTACGTCCCGACCGTCGCGTGCCACGCCCTCGCGCTCTCCTTGCCCCAAGCGGCCGACGCTCTCCGGACTTCCCATCCACTCCCACCATGATCGCGCTGCTGATCACGCCCTTCCACTGGCCCTTTCCGGCGCCTGCGTCCGGTGTAGGCGAGAACTGGACCCGGCCGATCGCCAGCGTCTGATGCGTGATCAATTGCTTTCGCGAACAGGGCGATTGGGCCTGCTTTGCGTGGTACGTTCTGTCACCGAAGAACTCAATAAGGTGACCCCGGCAGCGCGGGAACGCTCCGGGGTCCGGCACAAGGAGCTAGCACTCCCCATGCAGATTCATCGTAGCCGCCATGAGCGCGGCTTCACGGTCCTGCCCAACACGCTGCTGCAGGACCGGCGGCTGTCCTACACCGCCCGCGGCCTGCTCGCCGACCTCCTCTCCCGCCCCGACGGCTGGCGCGAGGACGGCCGCCATATGGCCGACACCAGCCCCCATGGCCGCCTCACCGTGGCGAAGGCCCTGCGCGAGCTGACCGCCGCCGGTTACTACCGTGCGCCGCCCGGACGGCACTTTCGTCAGCGAAAGTCACGTGTACGACACCCCGCAGCTCCGTCCGGGTCTCATCCGTCCGGGATCCGGTGAAACGGCAGCCGATGCCCGTGGCGCCCACCCCGTAAAGGACCGTGGGAAAGTACCCACCCTTCCCTTCCAGCGGTCACGCCCCGCCGACGCCGGGTCAGCCGTGGGGGAGGACGGGCGGGGGAAGCCGCCCACTGCCCAGCCCGACGGGACTGGTACGACGGGTCCGGCCGACGCCGCTGTCGGCGAAGCGGTCTCCATGCTGTTCCGGGTGCTGCGGCCGGAGCCGCGTCTGCGGCTCGGCACCGTCGAGGCCATGGCCTTGGCGCCGCTGGTCGCCCCGTGGCTGGAGCGCGGCTACGGGCACCGCGACCTGGCCGAGGCGCTCCTCGGCGGCCTGCCCGACCGCGTCCACAGCGCCCCTGCGATCCTGCGCGACCGCCTCACCCGCAAGCTCCCTCCGGCACCAGAGCCGGTCGTCCCGGCCACGCCGCGCTGGTCCGAGTGCGGCACGTGCGCCCGCCCGATCCCGCACGAAGGCGTCTGCCGCTCCTGCGCGGGTCTCGCCCGTGAGCCCGGACAGACCGAGGACATGGCGGGCCGCGCGAGCATCGCCGCCCGTGGCAGGGCCAGGGTCCGCGCCGCCCTGAACACCGGCCCGGGTCGAGTCCTTCCCGCCAGAGCCTGACCCCCGCCACTGCGCCGTCCGCCGCCACCGCGCTCAGCGGACGGTAGGCCGCCGCGCGCCCACGTCCGCGCCCCGACCCGCGCCAGTAGCGGTCAGCCGGTCGCTCCCACCTGAGCCGACACGCCCGTGTGCCCCCTCCCCGCCCTGCCTCCCTCCGGCATGCCTCGGGGCACCCTGCCATCAGCCCGTCCCTGACTGGAGCCTCCATGTCCATCACCGCACCACCGTCCCCTGCCCACCAGACCTCGGCGGTCGAGCCCGCCTCCGCCCGCCGTACATCCTGGTGGGATCCGCTCACGCTCATCGTGCTCGGCCTGGCCGGCGGTGGCCCTGTCGTACGACGCCCTGCGGCAGATTGCCATCGCCGTCCATATCCGTGCGCACCTGGCCTACCTCTTCCCCCTGGTCATCGACGGGTTCATCGCGTACGGCGTCCGCGCGCTCCTCGTCCTGCGCGACGCACCCTGGCCCGCCCGCGCCTACGCCTGGACCCTCTTCGGCACAGCCACCGCGGCCAGCCTGTGGGCCAACGCCCTGCACGCCGTCCGCCTCAACCAACCCGGCGTCCACACCCTGACCCTCGGCGACCACACCGTGGCCGTACTGTCCGCGATAGCCCCGCTGGCCCTGGCCGGAGCCACCCACATGCACATCCTCATCGGCCGCCAGAGCAGCAACCGTCCCGTGGCCGCCGGAACTCCCACCATGATTCCGGCGGACCCGACCATGATTCCGGCCGAAGAGCACACCACGCCTCCGGAGGACGAGCCGTCGGGGCAGTCCGCAGCCCGGCTCGGCACTGCGGCCGGAACAGAAGACGGGACCCCGCCCGAACTGGCGGGCATCACCGGCCAGGACGACGAACGCCCTGTTCAGAAACTGAACAGCCCTTCCGGCGAACACGCACATACCGGCCGTGGCGGACGCAAGGCCGAGGCGTCGATTCAGCAGCTCGCCGACATCATCCGCCGGGCGTACCCGGATTCCGGCCAGGCCACCCGCGCCATGGCCCGCGCGGCCATCGAAGCCCAAGGAATCTCCGCAGGAAACGAACGCATAGCCGAAGCCCTCAAATCCCTCCAGCCCGGCGAGCAAGCCCGACCCCACCCCGGCAACGACTGAACCGGCCACGAGGGGTGGCCACACCAGGTCATCCCCGCCGGCTGCTCGCCTTCGCCTCCGTAACGCTCAATGAACTCCGGAGAACCGCATGTCCCGCCACCACGACGCCAACGATCACGCAGGCGAGGAGCACACCCCGCCAAGTACACTGACCAGCAACGGAGTAGCCAACCCCCAGCCTTGCGGGGGAGCAAGCTTGGGCATCCGTGCCACCGTTGGCGGCACGGATACGGGTGCCTCCGCCCCAGGGGCGGAGGCGGGTCCGGCGGGGGCGCCGGACCTGGAAGTCAGGGCCGGGGGCTGCCGCGACTCGGACAAGCCCACGTGCGCGCACCCGTTCGTCACGCCGCGCGCCGACACCGATCAGCCGAACACACCAGAGCTCGACGCCGACCGTGTCAACCTCGCCGCGTTCCTTCATGACGGCGTCGCCGCCTTGGACCGCCCACGCCTGTCGGTCGATCACCCCGACAGCCGGCCGATGAAACCCCGGCGCCTGCGCCCACGCGGCGCCGAACCGCGTGACCGGCACCGCTCCACCCGCTTCGCGGCCTCCGAGATCGCCGTTGTCGAGCGGGCGGTTGCTGAACGGGGCCCGTCGTTCTCCGGCTTCGTCGCGGACGCGGCGGTCGCGGTCGCCACCAATCGCGTCGCGGCCCTCCTCCCGCACGAGCGTGCCCTGCGCGCGTTCGGCGAAGAGCTCGGCCGCGCTTTGTACGCGCTCGGCAAGGTCGGCAACAACCTCAACCAGCTCGTTCGTCAGGGGCATATGGACATTCCGGTCGAGCCGTCCCGGGTGGAGCACACGCTGGCTCGGCTGGACGACGTTCTGGCTGAGATCCACGACGTGACCCTTCGCCTGAACGAGGCCGCCTGATGGTTCCCGACATTCAGCGGAAGCTGGGCTCGGACAGCCGGGGCCTGCTCGGCTACCTCTACGGTCCCGGCAAGCAGGACGAGCACCTCGACCCGCATCTCGTCGGCGCCTGGCTGGACCGGGGCGTACCTGATCCCGGCCGCGACGAGCACGCGACGCTCACCCGGCTCGCCGACCTGCTGGACGTGCCAGTCAACCGGCATCGCGCCGAGGGCCGTTCACGCAGGGGCGGGCACGTGTGGCACTGCCCGGTACGTACCGCGCCCGGGGACCGCGAGCTGTCCGACGCGGAGTGGGGTGAGGTCGCACGGCGGGTCGTGCACGCCACCGGCATCGCCCCTGACGGTGACGAGACGGCCTGCCGGTGGATCGCGGTCCGCCACGCCGCCGACCACATCCACATCATGGCCACCTACGTATGCGAGGACGGCCGAGCCCCCCGGGACCACGGCGCCGCCCAGCGCGCCCAGGACGAGTGCCGCAAGCTGGAACGCGAACTGGGCTTGCGGCGCCTGAAGTCCGGCGACAGGACCGCCTCCCGCCGGCCCTTCAGCGCGGAGAAGTACAAGGCGGCGCGGCACGGCTGGGAGCAGTCGTCGCGGGAGTGGCTGCGCGAGCAGATCCGCACGGCGCTCGCGCACGCCACCACGCCCGAGGGGCTCTTCGACCTGCTGGAGACCGGCCTCGGCGTGAACGTCCACGTCCGCCGCTTCACCGAGTCAGGAGACATCGCCGGCTACAAGGCCAACCAGCCCGACGACGTGAACAGGGACGGCAAGCCCGTCTGGTTCACCGCATCCGACCTGGCCAAGGACCTGTCCTGGCCTCAGGTGAGCGAGCGCCTGGCCGCGAACCCGGCCCCGGAGGAGCACCCGACCGCACGCCGTACCCGGCCCGAACACCCGCTGTTCGCCTACGCCGACGCCATCGACACTCACCTCATCCCCGCCCTCGCCGACGACGCGGGAGACGACGGCGCCGCCCAAGCACACATCGTCGCCTTCCACGAAAGCCTTACCGTTCTCGTCCGGCAGGTCCCTCCCGAGCTACGGAAGCAACTCCGGGAAGCGGAACGGGCTCTCGCGCGGGCCACCGTCTCCCAGACCAAGGCCGAGCACCAGGCCACCCGCGAGTTCCGTAAAACCACCCGCGAGCTGGTCTACCTCGCCACCAGCGGCACCACCCCGGGCGAGGGCGCCATCGCCGTCGCGCTGGCCGCAACGATCTTCGCCGTCCAGCTCATCCAGCAATGGCACACCCGCCGCCACCACCAGCAGCAAGCCGACGCTGCCCGCCAGACCGTCACCGATCTCCAGCAAGCGGCCGGCCACGCCGCACAACGCCCCCTCGCCACACTGGCCCAGCACGCGCCCCCACCCGGCACCGAACAGGGCTTCGCCCGCGACCTGGCCGCCGCCGTACCCGAGCACGCCACACGCATCGCCGCCGACCCGCAATGGGCCGCCCTGGCCGGAGCACTGGCCGAAGCCGCCCAACGCGGACACGACCCCCGCCAACTCCTGCGCCAGGCAGCACGCCAACGCGAACTCGACACCGCCCGCAACCCCGCCACCGTCCTCGCCCTACGCATCCAACACCTCGGCCACCAGCCCATCCCCAACCACCGAGCGGCAGCAGCCCGCATCCGCACCACAGCCCACCACGCCAACCCCCCAGCGCAGACGCCCACCCCACCGCGCGCCGCCACTCCGACACCACCCCGAGGAGGACCCCACCACCACTGACCTTCCCCGCCGTTCACCGCACCCGGCAAAGGAAACGAACGACATGAACAGCCCCGCCGACATCAAGCCCGCGAACACCGCGAACTCCGCAACCCATACGTCCCCGCCCTTCTGGCTCACCGACCCCGAAACGCGCGCACGCATCGAAGCCGCAGTCGATGACCTCATCGCCGTGACCTACTGGGCGGTGCAAGATGACGTGACGTTCCTGGAAGCTCTGGAATCCCTCGCCGTGACGACTTGCGACGACCTCAAGCTGGACCGCTCCCTCGTCCCGCTCATCCAGATGCGGGCCGCGGCCTTCGCAGCACAGTGGACGACCGAGCACGAGGAGCCCGTCGACCCGCTGAGCAGCGAATTCCCCCAGCTCATAGCCGCCTTCGAGAAGTACCCCACCACGGTCCAGGCCGCACTGCTCGACACCTACCAAGATCATGGGCAGTGGCACGAACCGCCCGCACCCGAACCCGAGGCATAAGCCGGAAGGCCGGCCGAGGGGACGCGGTCAATCACCGCCGCCCCTCGGCCATTCCCAGATCCGACGTGCCGGGCTGCTGTCAGCAGGTGGAGGCACAGGGCCGACCGCGGAGTACCAATTGGTCGAATCTGTGCTGCCCCGAGCCGCCGCCATCAGCCACCGCGCCACTGCTACGGTCGCCTCCATGACGCTCTCGGTCTCCACGAGTCAGGCTGTTGATCTACGGGTACAGCCGGTCGATGAGGTCCTTGATCATGTCGAGCGGTCCCTGCAGACGCACATCGTCCGGGACACGCTGGTCCGCAAGCGCCGGTCCGTTGGCGGCAGGACAGATCGCGACACCTGGGTGCGGATCGAGCGCCGCCTGCTCGACAAGATCCCCGAACAGGGGTGGAACGGCACCGAGACAGCCGCCCGCATGGGAGGCGTCGCTCAGCCCGAATGGCGCGGATGCCTGGTCTGGCGGGAGGCGGGGATGCCGGTGATGTGGCGGGCCGACGAGACCGCTCTCTTGCCGGGAGCTCCGGTCGGGAACGCCATCTTGAGCGAGGCCCCGATCCTTCCGGAGGAGTGGTGGGAGGCGCTGAACGCGTCCCTGGACGCGCTGGCGGCGCAGCGGACGACGCGGGTTGCCACACCGGACACCGTCACCATCACGCAGGCCCTCGTCACCGAGTCCATCCGCGATGTTTTCTCCGACGATTTCGACACGACCGTGGAGCGGTGGGTGCCGGCCCACGCGGACCTGAATTGGGCGAACATGACGGCGCCGACATTCTGCCTCTTTGACTGGGAAGACTGGGGCAACGCGCCTCTGGGCTTGGACTCGGCATCGCTGTGGGCGAGCTCCCTCGCCGTCCCGGCCCTGGCCGGTCGGGTTCTGCATGAGCGTCGATCCGATGTCGAGAGCCGGGACGGCAGGCTGATGACGCTGTTCGCCTGCTCGAAGATCCTCGGACCGTACGCACATCCCGAGGACCCTCGGCTGGAACCCGCCAGGCGCACAGCCGAACAGGTCATCGCGGAGCTTCGGACTCACTGACCGGGCGAGCGGTCCCGAAGAAGCCGCCGGTACTTCCGGACGGTGCGCTCGTCGACCTCGTCGGCCAAGGCGCCGACGAGGTCGCCCAGGTGGGCGGGCTCATCGGTGCCTACGACGACGGAGCCGACCTGTGGCAGGTGATAGGCAGCTCTGAACGCGGCTTGTACGCGTGACAGGTGGTTGCCATCCCGGAGGAAGACCCGTGGGTCGACCCTGTCCCACACCGGGGCTCGGCTATCGCCTCCGAACGGACTCATTCCCCACACTTCGCTGTCACTCATGCCCCACACCCTGGCGAGGCCCTCCGAGGCATCCAACTGCCCAGCGCCGACGAGCAGACCGGCGCGCGTCATCAGGACGCTCGGCTTGGGTACGGTCGCGTCGACCAGACCGAGCAGCGTCGACGGAGTCCACGAGGCGATGCCCCACGCAGCGCAAAGCCCCTCCGCCACAGCGGCGTTGAGGGTGGCGCACGCCTCGGCAAGAACAGCTTGGCGCGCGGGTGCATCTTCGCCGAGGGAATGCTCCGGGTTGTGCAGGAACACCAGGTCCGGCTCTCGCCCGAGGTCTTTGACCGTCTGCTCTACGGCTTTTCGCAGGCGTACGAGGTCCAGACCGTGCTCCGCCCCGTCCGGCCCCGGAAAGTAGCCGACCTTGGTGGAGATCGTGAATCTCGGCAGAAGGTCGCCGGCGATCTCCGCCAGGACTCGATGCGAACGGAAACCGAAGTAGTTGCTGCTGGTGTCGAGCGCGGTGACGCCGAGGTCGAGAGCCCCGGTCAGGAGACGGCGTTCGTGACGAGACCGGTGTAGCCCGAGGACAATTCGGGGGTCAGCACCGCGCACAGCTCCTCCTTGACCAGGATCTCGGCGATGTCCGCCACTTCGGTACCTGCGACGGTTATTGCCTGCTCCAGCACGACCGGCCGACCACTGAGCAGCAGGCGCAGGGCGGGCAGCGCCTTGGCCGCAAAGGTGAGCTTCTTCCCGGAGGCCACCACGTCGACGGCCTCCCCGAGTTCGTTAATTCGGGGCGGGAAGTGGGTCGTGCACACGACGGCGTCGAGCGATCCGAAGATGTCGAGGAACGGCACGTGACGAGGCAGCGCCACCTCCTGTTCGTACGCCCTGAGGAAATCGGCCGACGAGCGCTCACGGACCAGTTGGACGGCGGCCTCGGTCAGAGCCGCGCTGTCCGCACTCTCCCGACGGTCGAGGTCATGGCGGAAGACCTCGCGCTCGCGGCACCAGTCGCCCAGCCACGCGAGCCAACTCGCGCCCGTCCGTTTGGTGATGCCGAAGGTGACGTGCAGGCTCCTTCCCGAACCGCTGCCGGTACGCGTCGCCCGGTGCCAGTGGCCACGGGGGATGTGCATGACGTCGCCGGTCCGCATCGTGCCGGACCAGATGATCTCGTCGCTCGGAGTGGCGTTGGGGTCGGCGTCCCGGTACATCGGGACGTTCCGCGAGGTCGCGCGGACCTCCCACGCCTTCTCACCCGCGAGCTGGACGATGACGACGTCGTGGTCGTCCCAATGCAGAGGGAAGCCGGAGGCGTCGTTCGTGGTCAGGTACGCGTTGACCTGGACGCGCTCGCGGGACCACCACTGGAGTGCTCGGCACGCGACCTCCATCGTCGGATCGAAGACGTTGGCCTGGTCCATGATCACTGTCGCGCCCTCATCGAGGAGCCTGCCCAGACTGCGCATGTTGACCATGGGGATGCTCTGGCCCCGAGGGCTGACGCTGTCGGTGTAGTAGATGGCCGGGTGGACCTCCTCTCCCTTCTGGAAGCACCGGAACTGCGGGCGGTTCAGGCTCCTTCGCATCGCGATGTCGAGCAGGCGGTTCGGAGTCATGATGCGTGAGACGAGCGCGGGGTCGTCCAGGCTTCCGCGTACGAAGCCCTTGCCCAGTTCCTCGGCTCCGCTCCATCCGAGCGCCGTCTCGATGGCGTTGATCAATCGATGGTCCATCGCTGCGTCCTCCATGGGTTCGACCACGTGATGCGGACGCGGTGGGGGCCGGTACGGCGACCGCGCTGGCCCCCACCGCTTGGTGCCTACTCGCTGTCGTGCAGGTTGCCGTCGCCGCCCGGCCACGGCGCGTCGCCGGAGCTTCCCTGGTTGTCCGACCGGAGGCTGTCGTACCGGTCGTGGACGGCGGTCAGTTCCTCCACCGCGACCAGGAGGCCGCTATGGGCCGGAGGCGGTGTCATGGGTTCTGTCACGTCGTGCTCCTTCCTCTTTGGTTCTCCCGCCAGGGCTCCGGCGGGAGGTCACCGGCCGCCCCACGGCGGGGGGAGCAGGGCTTGCCGTGGGGCGGCGGTCATTGGGGGCGCACTGCTCCGCGGTCACCCGCCGGCGACCGGTCAGGATCTCGGTCGACCGTCAGGCCGCCCATGTCCCGGCGCATGACCGTCTCGAGAACGCGCTGATCCAGCTCGTAGAGACACGCACGGCAGGCGTGGAGGGCGGCATGCAGGCCGCTCGACCGTACGGGCCCGATCCAGGTGACCTCGATGTCGTCGCGTCCGCACCACAGCCAGCACGCTCCGTGCGTCCGCCACTCGTGGCGGTCCCACAGCGCGTCCGCCGTCGGCTTGCAGGCGGCCGGGTCGATGTCGCGCCGAGTGGGACGGAAGACAAGGTCGGGATCGGAAAGCCGGCTCGCGCGTAACGCGTGTCGTCCCACTACGCGACCACCGAACTGAGCGATTCCGGCTCGACCGCTGCCGAATCAACGGTTCCGAGCCTCGGCCGCAGTGCGACCAGCGCACGCCGCGCAACTCCTCGTACGGTGGGCGTCGCCGTGGGGAGAGCGATCTCGGCCCGAACGCGCTTCCCACGGCCGGCGGGCTCCCAGACGCTCCGTGACGCCAAGCACTCGACCAATGCCAGACCGCGCCCGTTCTCGTCGTCATCGCGGGCCCAACTCGTACTCGGGGCAGTGGGGTTGTCGTCGAGGACATCGATCACCAGGCGGCCCGGCCGGTGGTGCAGCTCGACAGTGACCGGTCCCTCGCCGTGGACCACCGCGTTGGTGATGAGTTCGGATGCGACAAGGCGAATGGTGTCCGCTGTCTCGGCATCCAGTGGTACGCCCCACGCGCGCACGCTGTCGACGACCTTGCGGCGGGCGAGGGAGACTTCCCCTTCCCCGCCCGCGAGGACGAAGCGATGGACGAGTGTGGGCATGGCGGACGCCTCCGAGAAGTGGGAGGGCGACCCCGTCCCCGACGGGGGAACAGGGGCGGAGCCGCCGATCTGAGAAGCCGTCCGACTGACGCCCTGCGCGGGCTCGCTCGACGGCTGATACTCAGTGAACGGCTCCGGTGAGCGGGGCGGAACGTTTCCAGGGGGTTCCTCCTGATGACGCCCTACCCGCGCACGGCCACGCGAAGTAGCCTCCCCTCTACGCCGTGAGGCGATGACGGGAGTGATCACATGCCTGGTGAGTCGTTGGCGGTCCACCCGCTGAGCTTTCTTCGTCAGACGCGCGGATGGGGTAAGGCCGAGTTCGCGAGGCTCATGCAGGCACACGGGCGATCACTCGGCATCCCGCTCGCCACCAACCGCACCACCGTGTGGAAGTGGGAACAGGGGCAGGAACCGGACGCTGATGCCCAACGCGTGCTCGCCGACTTACTGCGTGTCCCGTACGAGCGGACGCGGGAGGAGGAGTGGCCCCGCTGGCTGCCGGTCTGGGAGGTCACGACTCTCTCCGCTCCGTGGACCGAGGCCGGTACGGTCGAGGCGTTGTCCGAACTCGTGGGAAGCGGACGCATGGACCGCCGGGGTTTCCTCACCATCACCGGCGCCGCCCTGACCGGTCTCGCGGCGAGTTGGGTGGACGCGCCGTCCGCCTTCGCCGCAGCTCTCGACGGTGACCAGGTCACGGACACGATGGTCGCGACAATCGAGCAGCGCATCAGCACACTCCGCACCCTCGACGACCAGCTCGGCGGTGGCACGCTCCTGGAGCAGGCTCGCGGCGATCTCGCCCTCGTCACCGGCCTCCTGAGCGCCGGCCGATGCACGGAGAACGTCCGCATCCGCCTCTACGCTCTCGCTGCCCGGGTGTCTCACTTGACCGGCTGGATGGCCTACGACGCAGGGCTGCGGTCCGTCGGACAGCGCTACTACGTCGGCGCTTTACGCGGTGCCCGCACGGCAGGAGACGACGCGTTCGGCGCCTTCGTCCTCGCCGAGATGGGCGTCCACGTCTCCGAGGCCGGGCGGACCGCCGACCGCGTCCACCTCATCACGACCGCCATCGACAACGCTCCTCGCGCACTGTCGCCGTACACCCGTTCTTTCCTCTACCTGCACAAGGCCGAGGCACTGTCCCGCGACGGCGACCACCGCCAGGCCGGAACAGCGCTCAACCACGCCGTATCCCTCTGGGACCAGCGCAGGACGGAGGAGAATCCGGACTGGCTGGCTTGGTACGGCGAGGCCCAACTGCGGTCGACCGAGGGTAAGGTGCTGCTGCGGTCCGGGCAGGTGGAGTGCGCCACGGGCTCCCTGGAAGCCTCCGTGCGGAGCGCGGCTCCCCGGGACAAGGCCGTACGCTCCAGCCGCCTGGCCGAGGCCCGCCTCGCCGGCGGCGACCTTGACGGGGCGCTCGACGCCGCGAACTACGGCGCCGGGCTCCTGGAGAGCAGCGTCAGTTCCGTACGAGCCTTGGACCGTTTGAAGGAATTCTCCGCGCGGCTCGAACCGCGCAAATCCGTCCCTGCCGTCCGTGAGTTCCGCGAGCGGCTTCAAGCGCTGCCCGTCGCGGTGTGATCGTCGGCCGTGCGCTTCGTGGTGATCGAGCCCACCTCTCCGGTCTCACGAACCCGGTGCCAGGATGGACCGCATGACGACGATCCATGGTGAGGTCGCGGCTGGGTTCGAGCCGGTGAGTGACGCGTTCGCGGAGAACTTCTCCCAGCACAGGGACATCGGCGCGGCGGTCTGCGTCTACCACCACGGCCGACCGGTGGTCGACCTCTGGGGAGGCGTCGCGGACGCCGAGACTGGTAGGCCGTGGACGCGGGACACCCTGCAACTCGTCTACTCCGCCACCAAGGGAGCCACCGCGACTGCGGCCCACATGCTGGCCGAACGCGGTGTCCTGGACCTTGACGCACCTGTGGCGACGTACTGGCCGGAGTTCGCCGCGAACGGCAAGGCGGACATCCCCGTACGGTGGCTGCTCTCCCATGTTGCCGGCGTGATCGCCTTGGACCAACCCGTTCCCCTCGACGAGGCGTTGGCGTGGCATCCGATGACGGCCGCGCTGGCCGCCCAGCGCCCCCTGTGGACGCCGGGCACGGCACACGGCTACCACGGTCGGACCTGGGGCTGGCTCGTCGGCGAGGTGATCCGCCGCGTCTCCGGCCGGACGCCAGGCCGCTTCTTCGCCGAAGAGATCGCCGCCCCTCTCGGCCTCGACTTCTTCATCGGGCTGCCGGTCGCCGAACGCGGTCGGGTCAGCCGCATGTCGTATCAGCGACCGGCCGTCGACCTCACCACCATCCCGGCCGAGTCGGTTCCCGAGGAACTCCGCGACGTGGTCGCTGCCTGGCGTGACCCGAACTCCTTCAGCAACCGCGCCTTCGCGGTCACCGACCCCGCCGAGATCGACTTCGACTCGCCCGAGGTCCAAGCCGCGGAACTCCCGTCCTCCAACGGCATCGGCACCGCCCACGCCCTGGCGCGCATGTACGCCGCCCTGATCGGCGAGGTCGACGGCGTACGCCTGCTCGCTCCGGAAACCCTGAAGGCGGCGACCAAGGAGCAGGCCGCCGGCAAGGACCAGGTAATGCTGATCCCGAGCCGCTTCAGCTCGGGCTACATGCTCTCCACCGAGTCCACCCCCATGACAGGCCCGACCTCCTTCGGCCACACCGGCCGCGGCGGCTCACTCGGCTTCGCCGACCAGGAACACGGCGTCGCCTTCGGTTACGCGATGAACAACATCATCAGCGGGAGCGACGACGTGCGTGCGGCATCGTTGGTGGAGGCGCTGCGTAAGTCGCTGGAGTAGCACAGAGCTGCTGGCACTGAGGTTTTCTCAGCGAAATGATCTTCGCGAAACGTTGTGAACCGCTCGCCCCTGGACGTATCGGGCGGACTCATCCTGGTTGTAGGCAGACGTAAAGCCCCTGGTAGGACAGGTCTCACCACAAGATCTCGTCCGAACCACCAGAGGCTTCACGTTGGTCACCCATGTTGCCACGCTCGATGTCCCACGCCACGTCGTGGACCACCTTTCACGACTGCTGGCCGCCCACCGCCGACGATTGCGCACTCCGCGGGGCTCACGGGCCCTGGGCCCGTTCCGCCAGGCCGTGCTGGTCCTGCGCTGGTTCCGCGAGCAGGCGTGCGTGCACTGCCTGGCCCGCGACGCCGGCATCTCCCAGGCCACCGGCTACCGCTACCTCCACGAAGGCATCGACGTCCTCGCCGACCGGGCCCCCGAGTTGCACGACGTCCTCAACCGCTGCCGACGGGAAGGAATGACACACGTCATCCTCGACGGCACCCTCATCGGATCCGACCGCCTGGCCGGCGTCCGCGAGAACGGCAACGACCTCTGGTTCAGCCAGAAGCACAAGGCGTTCGGCGGCAACGTGCAGTTCCTGTCCTCCCCGGACGGCACCCCGCTGTGGGTCTCCGACGTCGAGCCCGGCTCCACCCCGGACATCACCGCCGCCCGCATCCACGCCCTGCCTGCCCTCTACAAGGCCGCCGCCAACGGCCTACCGACACTCGCGGACAAGGGCTACATCGGCGCCGGCATCGGCATCCACGTCCCGGTCCGCCGCCCCGAGGGCAAGTCCGGAAAAGCCTTCCACGCCGACACCCGCACCACGAACACCCTGATCAGAGACCTGCGCGCTCTCGGCGAACGCGCTGCCGCCGAACTCAAGGAACGCTGGCGCACGCTCAAGCACGTCTCCCTCAGCCCCAGCCGGATCGGCGATATCGCCCGCGCCGCACTCGTCCTCAACGGAATCTGGAAATGATCTTCGCTGAGAAAACCTCACTGGACGGGGATCTAGCGGAGACAGGCCGTCGACCTGCCGTTTCACGTGTCACCGGTAGCGCGCAGCACGGGTGCCACTGCACGCGACGTAGAGGTGATCTTGCGATGAGTACCCGCAAGAGCGGGCGGTCCTATAGAAATGAGGTATGTCGACTTCGATGAGCGGGCGGGACGAGGCTGCCACTCGTACGGATCTGATCGATCCTGTACTCCTCCAAGCCGGATGGGCGGAGTCCCAGATCAGGCGGGAATTCTGGGTCGGTGACGGTCAGATCGTGGACACCGGAGGACAGTCCTATCGCGGCAGCAGGCTACGCGCGGACTATGTGCTCGAGTACGAGCCGGGCTTCCCAATTGCTGTTATCGAGGCAAAGCCAGAAAATGATCCGGCAGAGATGGGGGTCGAACAGGCCAAGCGCTATGCGCGCGGCTTGGCGCTGCCGGTGGCCTATGCAACGAACGGGCGCGTGATCCGCGAGATCAATATGACCACCGGCAGCGAGACCGAAGTCAGTGGCTATCCAACTCCGCAGGAGTTGTGGCAGCGGTTCGTTGACGCGAAAGGGCTTGATGACGATCTTGCGATGAAATTTCGTAGGACGCCGTTCAAACAGGACCTACGAAATCTTAACGGGACGATCAAGCGGCCTCGCTACTACCAAAAGGCGGCGGTTGATGAGGTATTGGCCGCGATTGCGCGTGGGGACAAACGAATCCTCCTGACTCTAGCAACAGGAACAGGGAAGACCTTTGTAGCCTACCTGTTGGCTGGCAAACTTTGGGACTGCCACTGGCCGCAGGGCAATGATAGGCCGCGCGTGCTATATCTCGCCGACCGCAACATGCTGGTGGACCAACCAAAGGATGAGTATTTCATCCCAGGGTTCGGTGACGACGCAGTTTGCAAGCTTGGTCAGGGCAACGCGGTCATGAGTCGATATTTCTACTTCGCCCTCTATCAGTCGCTGGATCAAACTGGTGACGAGGCCGCGCTGTTTCTGCAATATCCGAGAAACTTTTTCGACCTGATCATCGTGGATGAGTGCCATCGCGGCTCCTCCGCTGCAGAATCCCGATGGCGTGAGATCCTGGATCACTTTGACTCTGCCGTCCATCTGGGGATGACTGCGACTCCAGTTGAAGACAGCGATCGAAGCACGAGCGGCTACTTCGGTGCCCCGGTCTACACTTACTCGCTCGGCGACGGAATCCGAGACGGCTACCTCGCCCCATACCGAGTCAATAAGATCCTGCTCAACGTGGATGTCGAGGGATGGCAGCCAACCCCCGGACAGCTTGATATATATCGCAATGAAATCCCGGACAAGATCTACGGGCCAAAGGAATTCGAGCGCCTTGTAGTTATCTTCGAACGGACTCAGGAAGCAGCGCGTGCGCTGACTGACTATCTCCAGCGCACCGATCCGATGGCCAAGACGGTGGTTTTTTGCCAGGACATCGAACATGCAGGTCGGATGCGCGCTGCCATGGCGAATCTGAACAGTGACATGGCCGGGCCTAGGAACGACTACGTCTTCCGGATCACGGCCGCGGATGGCGACTCCGGCCTGGCCGAACTGGCCATCTTCCGTAAGACCGAGACCAAGCGCCCCGTTATCGCCGTCACGTCAAAGCTGTTGAGCACCGGCGTGGATATGCCGACCGTGCGGAACGTAGTGTTCCTGCGTGCGGTGAAGTCCGTGCCCGAGTTCAAGCAGATTATCGGCCGCGGTACCCGACTGTGTGAGGAAGAGGACAAGCTGGTCTTCACCATCGTTGATTTTTGCGACGCGACCAAGCATTTCAGTCGGCCCGATTTCGACGGACTCCCTTTGGGGCGTCCGACAGTCACGAGGACAGATAAACAGGGCCACCTGAACGAAGAGGAGCCCGATCCCGACTTCCCAGAACCAATGGAGGGAAGGAGCGACCAGAGCGAACTCTCGTCAACCACTCCAGAACAGACGGCCATGGGAACCGGCGTGGACGCCGGTGGTGTGGTCCGGGATCCGGAGCTTAACGCCAGAATCCGGAACTCACCGACGAAATACTACGTCGATGGTGTAGAGGTTTTCAAATTCAACGAGTCACTCTACCTCCTGCAATCCGGGACTCAGGAATTGCAGCTCATCGAGTATCGGCAGTTTGTCGGCGAGCAGGTAAGAAAAATGGAGTTGACGCCGAGCAACCTACGCGCACAATGGGCGCGTGCGGCCACTCGCCGGGAACTCACGATGTTGTTTCGCGATGCGGGCATCGATTCCGCGGAGGTGTACAAGCACACTGGGCACGAGGAGGTTGATGAGATCGACCTTCTGCTCAACCTCGCGTATGGCACTGCGCTGGTCACGCGTAGTGAACGGGTTCAGCGGGTACGTGCGGAACATAGAGCGTTTCTTGACGAGTTCACTGTCAAGGCCCGCGAAATCCTGGAGAGTCTCTTGGACAGGTATGAGCGCGACGGCATCACCGAGGTGTCAGCCGAGGCGCTGCAGACGCCCGAGTTCAAGCAGATGGGCAGCGTGACGAGCTTGGCCAGCCGGTTCGGCGGCGGCAGAGGGCTGCACGAGGCGATCGACGGCCTGGCTGCCCGCCTCTACGACCTCGCGGGGTAACTTCCGTAGACTGAGCAACGCCCGCTGGCTTCAGACATCGTGGGCGGGACCATGTAGGCGAAGCGATCCGGGAGTCGGACAGTAATGAGCGCGGACGATCAGGTAGCACTGTTCGAAAACCAACCCGGAACGGCAAAGCCCAAGGCCCGGAAGCGGGCTCCGCGTAAGCCTGCCGCGCCACAGACCACCCAGGCGCGCTTGTCTGCGATCGTCAAGTCGGCACGCGACATCATGCGCACCGACGAGGGCCTCAACGGTGATCTTGACCGTCTCCCGCAGCTCGCCTGGCTGCTGTTCTTGCGCTGCTTCGACGCGAAGGAAGACGAGCGAGCACTGCTTGAGGGCGAAGCCTTCAAGCCTGCCATCGCACCGGAGTATCAGTGGAAGGTATGGGGGGCGAATCCGTCGACCCCGACCGGAGATGCTCTCTTGCACTTCGTGAACAACAAACTATTTCCCTATCTGGCAAACCTCGATCAGGAGGTGAAAGAGGAGGACGAGAAGCGCACGGGCTTCGACCCTCGCTTGGTCATTTCCTCTGTCTTCAAAGATCTGACAAACCGGATGCGCAACGGCGCGTTGCTACGCGACGTGATAAACCAGGTCCACAAGGTTGACTTCACTCAGCAGGACGATGTACATACTATGGCCCTGCTTTATGAGGGCATCCTGCGTGAGATGCGCGATGCGGCCGGCGACTCGGGTGAATTCTACACTCCGCGACCAGTCATCCGGTTTATGACGCAACAGCTTTTCTTGGAATTGGGCGAGAAGATTCTTGACCCGGCTTGCGGAACCGGGGGCTTCCTGGTCGAATCGCTTGAGGAATTGAGGCCCAAGGCTAAGACTACCAAGCAGATCAGCGCGCTCTATAGCGATATTCGAGGCATCGAAAAGAAGTCCTTGCCGTTCTTGCTGAGCATGATGAATATGCTCCTCCATGATGTACCTCGGCCGCAGATTCGCCGAGGAAACTCGCTTGTGATGATGCGACTTATGGGCAAGCGTGACAAAGTCGATGTCATCGCCACTAACCCGCCTTTCGGTGCAGAGGAGGAAGCCTCGGTCACAAATGCTTTCGATGAAGGGTTCCAGAGTCGAGAGACTGCTTGGCTGTTCCTCAATGTCATCATTGAGAAGCTCAAGGACAATGGTCGCTGCGGCATCGTCCTGCCTAACGGAATTCTTTTCGGCGACGACATCTTCGCGATGAATATCAAAGATAAACTCCTGACCGAATGCAATCTGCACACCGTCATCCGGCTCCAGCAGGGCGTCTTCGCGCCCTACACGGAGATCCCGGCGAACTTGTTGTTCTTCGAGAAGGGAAAGCCAACTGAAGAGACCTGGTACTACGAGCTACCGCTCCCCGACGGGCGGCGTAGCTACACCAAGAGCAAGCCGCTCGCCTACGACGAATTCGCTCAATGTCAGGCCTGGTGGGGTGGGCCGTCACGGGAAGGCCGCGCTACAACCGCGCAGGCTTGGCGCGTGCCGATCAAGGATCTTCGGGACGGTGGTCTCAATCTAAATCTATTTAACCCGCACATCGCCGATGAGCTTGCCCACCAGGATCCCGCGGAACTCGTTGCCGGATTGATCAAGACCGAACATGAGATCCTCGGGCTACTCGAAGAGATCCAGTCTGAACTCGCAGGTGGAAAGTGACCTACCCAGAAAGGCCGTTCGGCGAGGTGCTCACACGCACCTACGATCCGGTGATCGTCGAGGCAGGCGGGAAATATGACACGATCGGTATCTATAGCTACGGTCGCGGTATTATCGAGCGCCCTACTATTGACGGATCAGAAACAAAGTACCGTGTATTTAACCGTCTCCACGCGGGTCAATTCATCTTCAGTAAGCTGTTCGGCTGGGAAGGTGCGCTGGCTGTCGTGCGGGAGAGGCATGAAGGCCGATGTGCCTCGCCGGAATTTCCTACGTTCGAGCTGGATGCAGCGCAGGTAGACTTCAGATATCTGTCCCATCTTGCGGCATGGCCGACACTCCACCAACGACTGCGCGGTGGCACGACAGGTATGGGATCTAGACGGCAGCGCATCAGTCCTCAAAAATTCCTCGCGACGGAGGTGCCCCTCCCCGACCTCGCAGAGCAGCGCCGTGTCGCTGCGCGGCTCGACGTCGGGATGGTCAAACTAGCCCGCGCTGAGGAATTGAGACAGTCCACAACGCATGTCCGTAATGCATTGCGGGAGTCGTTGATTTCTAAGGCAAGCATGGTAACGAAGCGTGCGCTCGAAACCGTGATGACCCTCACCAGGAGATCCGTCGAGGTGAGTGCGTCTGCCTCGTACCGAGAGATCGGTTTGCGTTCCTTTGGGCGTGGTGTATTTCATAAGCCGCCAGTTTCAGGGGCTGAGCTTGGAACGAAGAAGATCTTCAGGATCGAGCCCGGCGATCTGCTATTCAGCAGCGTGTTTGCCTGGGAAGGTGCGGTTGCGCGCGCCAGTGCAGCAGAGATGAACCGAGTTGGTTCGCACCGCTTTATGACATACGTCGTGGATCCGTCCATCGCGGATGCAGACTACCTACGCTTTTATTTCCTCAGCGCACCTGGTCTCGAAATTCTGCGCCGTTGCTCGCCAGGCGGAGCCGGTAGGAACAGGACTCTTGGCATCAAGCCGTTTGGGGCCGAGATAATCCCGTTGCCGTCGCTGAGTGAACAGCAGCGGATAGCGCGCATGTTGCTCTCTGCAGAGGTGATTTCTCGAGATTACGGGCTGGCGTTCGACACGCAGATTCAGGCTGCCCGCACAGCTATGCTGAACGCCGCATTCACTGGGGAGTTTTAGGCTGAGCGGCGATCTGGTCCATAGCTTTCCGGTGAAGGTGAGCGGCCCGGGCACGACGGAATGCGTCGTAGTCGTTGGTCAGTGCCGCATCGAAGGCGTCTGGCGAGATGAGGCTCGCTGAGCAGTATGCTCGAACGGTGTCCTCGCCGTGCAGATCGATCAATTCCCGGAGATATTCCGAGGGCCGCTGATCCGAGATGTAGATGTTAGTGATCGAACTGAGCATGATGATGTTTGCTACGCAGTTGATCTCCGTCTCGCTATGCCCCTCTTTCTTCAAATAGGCCTGAGGGAAGAAGTGGTGATATTCCTTGTCGTTGCTCCAGGATAGAGCCTTGCCGATGTCGATCGGCCGACCGGACCGCAAATCCTTCGGTTGTTCGTGAGCCAGGAGCAGGGCATGTGCTTTTGAGAAGGCGGCGCCCTGGCGGAACCGGGTCCGTTCCCAAGTCTCACTTCCAGGCAGGTTCCCACCAGGCAGCATGGCTGCGCCGTGTCCAGCCGCGAATGCCTTGACTGCCTCACGGGTCGCGATCATCTGGGCGCCGGCCCAGTTAGTGAAGTAGCCACTGAATGAGGTGCGCCAGAACCAGCGCTTGAGGTCGGCGATCTGCTGCGGCGTGGGCTTCTCAACCCGCTGAAACACATCGGAGAGGACCGCGAACTGGTTCTGATATGGCAGCGCCCTCTCCCCGGGAAGGCCCAGATCGGTGGCCAAGAAGTCGGCCGCGCGGCGCGCGCCCTCGGCCGATCGCTTCACGATTTCGCGCAGCTCTGTCGGGGCGTGCTCGCGAAGCTTGTAGATGTCCTCGCCTGAGTATCCATGCCCAGCAGTCGCGGCAACGACGCGCAACAGAGTGGGCGGGTCGACGCTATCGAACTGCTTCGGTGCCAGGTCAGTTGCTGCCCCGTCGAGAAGATCGGCGAGATCGAAGTCGCTAGTCCAGGTGGCCGCGCGGATCAAATCGGCGATGGTGAGGGTCGTTGCGGTGCTGTTGATACGGGAGAAGACCTTGGCGACCTCGTCGGCGGGCATGTCCTTGATCGTTGCCACGGCGATCTTGTAATTCTGAAAGCGCCGATAGAGCGTGTCCGCTTGCTCTTTGTATTTGGCGTTCCGCATCCAAGGGCTGTTAAAGTACTCGGCCGCATCGGCAAGCAACCGTGTCGGAATTTGGTGATCGGGTGGGGTAGCGAGGCTCGTCGCGTGCGCGAATGCGCCGATCTCCAGATCGTAGACGATGTTCCAGTAGCTGCTTGGGTCGTTATTGGGTATCCAGTAGAGCGCGCCACAGATGGTGGAGAGCCGCTGTTGTCCATCGAGCAGGTAGCGGCGAGGGTATCCGTCACGTGGCTCATCCACAGGGAGATTTGCGATGGTGCGGTCGCTCGCGAGCTCCTCCCGGCTTTCCCACAGCAGGACGCTGCCGATGGGAAAGTCTCGGGCGATCGAATCGAGTAGATCGAGGACCTGTCGACGTTTCCAAACGAACTCGCGCTGGAACTTCGGCAGAAGGACCTCGCCACGCTTGATGTCCCTCGCAATGTCCACGAGGCCTTCGGTGCCGGTATGCAGCGTTCTAACTGGCTTCGCGCCCAGCCCCATAGCCGATCAGCCTCCCATGCCGATTCCGTACAGTGTTGTCACCCTACTGGTGGTCACCGACAACGAGACCCGCACCACCTATCCCTCGGCGGACGTGGTGCTCGGCAAGACTCACGCAGAACTGGTCAGGCTCCGAGTTGGGAAGTGATCGCGGCCAGCTCGAGGTCGAGTTCGCCTGCCGCCGCTTCTGCGCAGTCGTTCTCGCGTCCCAGCCCGTGGGTAGGCTACCCATGGAGTTGTAGGCGGCTGGCGGCCCTATCGAGGATGTCTTGTTTCTTGCAGAAGGCGAAGCGGACCTGGGTGCGGCCGGCGTCGGGGTCGTCGTAGAAGACTGAGTTGGGGACTGCTACGACGCCGCAGCGTTCGGGGAGGGAGCGGCAGAAGGCGAGGGCGTCCTTCTCGCCGAGGGCTGCGATGTCCGTCGTGATGAAGTACGTGCCCTGGGGGCGGTAGACCTCGAAGCCGGCCGCGGTGAGGCCGTCGGCCAGGAGGTCGCGCTTCGCCTGGAGGTCGTCGCGGAACGCGGCGTAGTACGAGTCGGGGAGAGCCAGGGCCTCGGCGATGGCGTACTGGAAGGGGCCCGAGGCGACGTAGGTGAGGAACTGCTTGGTGGTGCGGACGGCCGCGAGGAGGGGAGCGGAGGCGGTAACCCAGCCAACCTTCCAACCCGTGAACGAGAAGGTCTTGCCCGCCGATGAGATGGAGACCGTCCGGTCGCGCATGCCGGGCAAGGAGATCAGCGGAGTGTGGGCGCCGCCGTCGAAGACCAGGTGCTCGTAGACCTCGTCGGTGACCACGATGAGGTCGCGTTCCACCGCCAGTTCGGCGATCGCGGTCAGTTCGGCGGGGGTGAGCACCATGCCGGTCGGGTTGTGCGGGCTGTTCAGGAGGAGAAGGCGGGTGCGCGGGGTGACGGCGGCGCGCAGGGCGTTGAGGTCGGGGCGGAAGTCGGGGGCGTGGAGGGTCAGGGGGACGCGGACGCCGCCGGCCATCGCGATGCTCGCCGCGTAGGAGTCGTAGAAGGGCTCGAACGCGATGACCTCATCGCCCGGTTCGAGCAGCGCGAGCATCGCCGCCGCGATCGCCTCGGTCGCACCCGCGGTGACCAGCACCTCCGTGTCCGGGTCGAAGTTCAGCCCGTAGAAGCGCCGCTGGTGGTCGACGATCGCCGTGCGCAGTTCCGGAACGCCCATCCCTGGCGGGTACTGGTTGCCGCGTCCGTCCCGTAGCGCCCGGACGGCTGCCTCGCGGATCTCCTCCGGGCCGTCCGTATCCGGGAAGCCCTGGCCCAGGTTGATCGCGCCCGTCGATAGCGCCAGCGCCGACATCTCCGCGAAGATCGTCGTCCCGAGCCCGTCCAGCCTGCGGTTCAGCAGCGGCCTGCCGCTCATCTCTCCACCGTCCTCAACCCGGGTACCGATCGTCCGAGGTCCATCCTGGCCGACGTACGGCAGCACGCCTACGCGGCAAGCGCCCAATAGGCAGGTGAAAACGGCTTGACCCAGCCGACCTTCCAGCCGGTGAAGGAGAAGGTCTTGCCGGCTGAGGAGATGGAGACCGTGCGGTCGCGCATGCCGGGGAGCGAGATCAGCGGGACGTGCTCGCCGTCGAAGACGAGGTGTTCGTAGACCTCGTCGGTGACCACGAGGAGGTCGCGCTCGACGGCCAGTTCGGCGATTGTCCTCAGTTCGTCTCGCGTGAGGACCATGCCGGTCGGGTTGTGTGGGCTGTTCAGGAGGAGAAGGCGGGTGCGGGGGGTGACGGCAGCCCGCAGTGCGTCGAGGTCGGGGCGGAACTCCGGGGCGTGCAGGGTGAGCGGGACTCGGACGCCGCCGGCCATCGCGATGCACGCCGCGTACGAGTCGTAGAAGGGCTCGAACGCGATGACCTCGTCGCCGGGTTCGAGCAGGGCGAGCATCGCCGCCGCGATGGCCTCGGTGGCGCCCGCGGTGACGAGTACCTCCGTGTCGGGGTCGACGTCGAGCCCGTAGAAGCGCTTCTGGTGGCCGGCGACGGCGGTCCGCAGTTCGGGGATGCCGGGGCCCGGCGGGTACTGGTTGCCGCGGCCCTCGCGGATCGCGCGGACCGCGGCCTCCGCGACGGCGGCGGGGCCGTCCGTGTCGGGGAACCCCTGGCCGAGGTTGATCGCCCCGGTCGAGACCGCCAGCGCCGACATCTCGGCGAAGATCGTCGTACCGAGCCCGTCCAGCCGCCGGTTGAGCAACCCGCGCATCCGCCACCTCCAGGTCAGGAGCCGAGCGTAGCGCCGCCGGTACGGTTCCAGGCGGCGGTGACGGTGCTCAGCGCGGTCACCGCGCGGGCGGTCCGCTTGTCGCTGCGCCGGACCGTACGGCTGAACTCGACGTGCAGGAACGGTACGTGCGCGGTCGCGGCCACCCCGCTCTGCTCGTTGGTGCGCCCCTCCAGCGTGCAGGAGTCGACCCAGGCGCGGCAGACGTCCAGGTCCGCGCCGTGCAGGGCGGTGGCCAGGTCCCGGGCGGCCGGCAGGCCGTCGTCGCCCCTGCCGGTGGAGACGATCACGTCGTAGTCCGGCTCGGTGGCGTCGGCGAAGCCGTGCACCTGGACGCCCGGCAGGCCGTGCCGGACGAGTTCGGCGCAGATCGCGTCGAAGACGGTGTCGTCGCGGTGGGCGACATCGGCGGAGTTGCCCTGGCCGGCCCGCCGGTGGGCGCCGGCCAGCACCATGACGCCGCCCGGGGTGCCGCGCAGCACGCCCACGCCCAGTTTCTCGCTGTCCTCGTCGGCGATCGGGTGCGGCACCTGGACCGACCACCGCACGGGTCCGGTCAGGTCGAGGTAGACCCGGCCCCAGCCGCGGTTCGCGCGCCGCCCCTCGGCGCCGTCGGCCGCGTCGGCGACCTCGGCGTAGCGGCGCCCATTGGCGTTGTCGGTGAGTGTGCGCACCACGTAGTCGACTTCGGCGAACTTCTCCTTGGCGGCAGGGATATTCCGGTCGACAAGCAGACCGACACCCTCCGCCAGAATGGAGCGTTCCGCTTTAGTGGGCGGCCGGTAACCCCCGCTCTGCCCGAACCCGGTAGTGAAATCCGTCACGCGACGCTCCAGGTCAACGGCGTCCGTCGGGGTGGTGGAGTGCACGCGGTCACCCTCCGTGGTGCGGTGGTTCGAATGGAAGAACCCATTCCGGAAGACGCCGAAAAAAAGTCCCCCGATCAGTACAACCATCGCCGTTGCCACAATCGTTATGCGCGGAGGGGAGATTCTTTCCATAAAAGCCTGACAATGCCCTGGTGATGAGAAGTTCAAACCGATCCGTGCGGGTGCTCGGCGCCACCCTGCTGGCGCTGGCCCTCAGTACCGCCGCCGGCTGCACAGGCAAGGCCGGCGCATCCGGATCGGACGGGAAGAGCGGGCAGAACGAGCCCACCTTCACCGTAGCCGCAGCAGGCGACATCCTGATCCATCCGCAGCTCACCGAGCAAGGCATGCTCGACGCGCAGCGCCGTCACGTCAAGGGGCCGTACTTCGACGACCTGATGGCCGGCGTCAAACCGGTGATCAGCAAGGCCGACCTGGCCATCTGCCACCTGGAGCCGGTCCTCGGCACCGAGCGGGGGCCCTGGTCGTCCTATCCCGACTTCGTCGTGCCGCCGCAGATCGCCACCACGATCAAGGACATCGGCTACGACACCTGCTCCACGGACTCCAACCACTCGCTCGACGACGGCTACGCCGGGGTCAAGCGGACCCTGGACGCCCTGGACAAGGCGGGCCTGAAGCACACCGGCTCGGCCCGTACCAAGCAGGAGCACGACGCCCCGGACATCATCGATGTGAAGGGCGTCAAGGTGGCGCAGATCTCCTTCGCGTTCGGCTACAACACCCACGACGTGCCGAAGAACCAGCCGTGGCTGGTCAACAAGACCAGCCTCGGCGCGATCAAGGCCGCCGAGAAACGGGCCCGCGCGGCCGGCGCCGAGGTGGTCATCCTCAGCATCCACTGGGGGCAGGAGGACTGGCCCAACCCCAGCCAGGCGCAGCTGGAGCTGGCCCGGCAGATCGCCACCCAGACGCACATCAACCTCGTCATCGGCCACCACGCGCACGTCGTGCAGCCGATGGAGAAGGTCAACGGCACCTGGATCGCCTACAGCCTCGGCAACCAGGTGGCCCGTCACGACGTGCCGATCGGCCTCACCGAGGAAGGCATCATCGGCTGGTTCACCTTCACCAAGCACAACGGCAGGTGGGACGTGCGGGCGCAGTACGTGCCCACGTTCGTGGACCTGCCGCCGGACACGGACGACCCGGTGGTCGGGTCCGGCTCGGACGCCGGGCTGCCGCCGTCGAACCCGCCGGACCCGCTGGACCCCGATTCCATCGTGAAGCCGGTACGTGACACCCGGCTGGTGGACATCGCCCGCTCGCTGCGGGACGACAAGACGCTGAGCAAGGAACAACGGGCCCGCTACCAGCTGGCCTTCGAACGCACCCGGGGCACACTGCTCAACCGCGGGGCCGCGAAGGACGGCCTGACGCCCCTGCTCGACGTGCCGGACTGACCCGGGGGGATCGGTCCGGACACCGGGGCGTGCCACAGGCGCGCCCGCCGCGGCGCGTCACGTGTCACCGGACGCGCCGGACACCGCGACGCGCCGCACCACGCAACGAGCCGCACCAGGCAACGAGCCGCACACCGCGATGAGCGGCACACCGGACGCACCACGCAACGAGCCGCACCACCGCAACGAGCCGCACCACCGTGATGACCGACCACGGCGCACCGCCACGCGCCGCGGCACACCCGCACGGCATCACGGCGTCACGGCATCACGACATCACGACATCACGACCGAAGAAGACCAAAGGGGAGGGACCTCCGTTGGCCGTCTGGCAGACAGCACGGGGCCACAAGGCACGGCGAAGAGCCGACATGTCCTTGCTGGGCGGTATCAGGCCGCCCATCGCCGCACTCGCCGCCGCGCTGCTCGCGCTGGCCGGCATCACCGCGCTCACCATCGGGCAGGTGCACAACTCCGGCCAGTCCAAGGCCGTCCTCACCTCGCAGCAGCACTTCGCCGAGGACGGCGCCATCGCGCTGCGGGCGTCGCTGGACGAGAGCGTCACCGACCTCCAGCGGACCGCCGAGCTCTTCGACGCGGGTCCGCCAGTCGCCGCCGACGCCGTACTCGACAAGATCGGCAGCGTCTACCAGAAGTGGCTGGGCACCGCCGTCATCGAGATCGGCTCAGGCAAGCTGATGGCCGCCCGCGGTGAGAACGTGCCGCTCACCGCCATCGACCGCGCCGCGCTCTCCGGCGCCAACGGCCTCGCGCCGCGGATGGTCAAGCTGCGCAACGGCGAGACCCGGCTGCTGACCTTCGCCCTGCTCTCCTGGCCCGACAAGCCGCAGGAGCTGCTGATCGCCTCCAGCAGCCTGAAGTTCCCCGGCATCAGCCTCGGCGACTTCCGGGCCATCGCGGTGCTCGACGCCCAGGGCGAGATCCTCTCCGAGGACGGCATCCCCACCCCCGAGCAGGTGCTCACCGAGGCCGACCGGCAGGACGTCAAGCACTCCAACGCGCAGCTGGCCGACTTCGCCAAGGTCGTCACCGAGCGGACCGCGAAGGCGCCGCTGACCACCAAGGACCCCGGTGAGGGCGGCTTCCTGGGCAACAGCGGCAGCCTCACCGGCACCGTGTACCGGGGCGAGCGGTCCATCGCCGGCTACGCCACGCTCACCGGCCCGCAGCCCGGCGAGGCCACCGTCGCCACCGACCTGGGGCTGCGGGTGGTCGCCATGGTCGGCGTCTCCGAGGACCCGCCGCGCGGCGACCACCCGCTCTTCGGCGTCCTCGCGGCCGGCGTCCTGCTGCTGCTCGGCGCGCTGGCGGTCGCGGTCCTGCTGGGCACCGTGCAGCGGCCGCTGCTGAAGCTCTTTCTGGAGAGCCGGCGGCTGCACCGCGGCGACCTGACCCGCCCGGTGGCCGCGCCCGGTTACGGCGAGACCGCGCGGATCGGCCGGGCGCTGGAACGGCTGCGGCTGCAGCTGCGCGGTCAGGAGATCCCGGAGCCGGCGCAGCTCACCCGCCGGATGCCGCGCTTCGGCTCCCGCAGCGTCATCGCGGTCTGCGCGATCCTGCTGCTCGCCTGGTCCGCCCCGCTCCTGCTGCTGCTCAACCGGGCGGACGCGACCGTCACGATCCCGCAGCAGATCGTCAGCGACCAGCGGGAACGTACCGACACCCTCACCGACCGGGTGCGCCGCGCGCTCAACGAGGGCCAGGCCGACCTCTCCTCGGTGGCCTCGCTGATCGGCAACAGGACGCCCGAGGCGGAGATGACCGCGGTGCTGGACCGCACGCTGGGCGACCACGACCGCTACAAGTCGCTGTACGTGCTCGGCTCCGGCGGCCGGGTGCTGGCCCGTTCCGGCGACAAGCCGCGCGAGCTGGACCGGCAAAAGCCCCGTGACCTCACGGTGGCGGTGGTCAACTCCTCCGGCCGGCAGCCGGTGATCGCCGGCTACGCGGAGATACCGGGCCGCGACGGCGCCATGCTGGTCGGCGAGTTCCGGATCGACTTCCTCAACTCGCTGCTCAAGCGGCCGGGCCTGGGCACCATCCGGGTGGTCGACGCCAAGCAGCGGGTGATCGCCGGCAACACCGGTTACCGCGCCTTCGAGCGGCTGCCCTCGGACGGTCTCGACGAGCTGGTCGAGGCGTCCGCGATGAAGGTCGGCACCAGCGCCCACCCGGGCAGCGTGGTCTTCCGGCACCACGGCAAGGCGCAGATCGCCGCGTCGGCGCCCTTCGTCGGCGGCGGCCCGGCCAAGGCGCTGGGCTGGTCGGTGGTCAGCTGGCAGCCGGCCGCCGGCCTCGACATCCCCGAGTACCGGCTGCAGCACCGCACCACGCTCGCCGGCCTGCTGGGCCTGGCCGCCGCGGCGGCCTGCCTCGGCTGGCTGCACATCGTGGTGGTGCGCCCGCTGCGCGGGCTGGCCGCCCAGGCCGAGGCGCTGGCCGGCGGCGACCGCAGGACCGTGCTGTTCCCGCACCACCACGACGAGGTGGGCGCGGTCACCCGCAGCCTGGAACTCATCCGGCAGCGCCTGCAGGAGCAGCGCAAGAAGCCCGCCGCCGAGCCGGCCGGAAGGAACTGACCCCGTGCTCTTCCTCTACACCGTGCTGGTGGTCAGCTGCGTCGTGCTGCTGATCGCCGGCATCGTCGAACAACGCCGGCACAACGCCAACCTGGCGCAGATACCGGTGCGGGTGCTGGTCAACGGCATCCGCGGCAAGTCCTCCATCACCCGCCTGTGCGCGGGCGCGCTGCGCGGCGGCGAGCTGACCACGGTCGCCAAGACCACCGGCACCGCGGCCCGCTTCATCCACCCCGACGCCACCGAGGAGCCGGTGTACCGCAAGTTCGGCATCGCCAACGTGGTCGAGCAGATCGGCATCGTCCGGCGGGCCGCCGCGTATCAGCCGGACGCGCTGGTCATCGAGTGCATGGCGGTGATGCCGGCGCTCCAGGAGATCAACCAGAGCAAGCTCATCCAGTCCACCATCGGCGTGCTCTGCAACGTCCGTGAGGACCACCTGGCCGAGATGGGCCCGACGCTGGACGACGTGGCGCGCTCGCTCTCCCGCTCGATGCCGGTCGGCGGGGTGTGCGTCACCGCCGAGGTGGAACGGTTCGCGATCCTCCAGGAGGAGGCCGCGTCCCGGAACTGCGAGCTGATCTTCGCCGATCCGGACACCGTCAGCGACGAGGAGCTGCGCGGCTTCAGCTGGTTCACCTTCAAGGAGAACGTGGCCATCGCGCTGAAGGTCGCCGAACTCCTCGGCGTGGCACGGGAGACCGCGCTGCGCGGCATGTACGAGGCGCCGCCGGACCCGGGTGTGCTCTCGGTGCAGCGCTACCGCACCGAGGACGGCAAGCGGCTGCGGTTCGCCAACGTCTTCGCCGCCAACGACCCCGAGTCGACGCTGATGAACGTCAACCAGCTGCTCGACCTCGGCGCCGTCCACCGGCCGCTCAACGTGCTGATCAACTGCCGCCCCGACCGGGTGGAGCGCAATGGCCAGATGGGTGAGATCGTGCCCGAACTCGCCCCCGACCAGGTGTTCGTGATCGGCCATCCGGCCAAGAGCGCGATCGACGCCATCCCGGCGCAGTGGCGGGACCGGGCGGTGGACCTCGGCGGTGACCGGCGGGACCCGCGGCAGGTGCTGGCGCAGGTGCTGGAACGGCTCGGTCCTGACTCCTCCCTGGTCGCGGTCGGCAACATCCACGGGCAGGGCGAGCTGTTCCTCGACCGGCTGGCGGAGCTCCCGGCCGACGAGGAGACGGAGCCGGCCGAGGAGCTCGCGGAGGCGTTCACCGCGCCGCCCGCGTACGACTACTTCGCCGCCGACCCGTGGCCGCAGGAGCGGCGCGTGCCCGGCTGGGCCTTCGCCCCCCGTGAGCCGTACCCGCCGCAGTACGCCGAGCCGCACCCCGAGCCGCACCCCGAAGAGCGCTCCCGGCCCGGCTCCCAGCCCGACTTCCGGTCCTATCCCCAGCCCGACTCCCAGCCGCACCCCGCGTCCTATGCCGGTCCTCGTCCGGCAGGCGACCAGCACGAACCGACCGATCCCACCGCTTGGCAGAACCCAGGAGAGAGCCACCGATGATCCCCGACGCACTCACCCCGGAGATCGCCGCGATCGGCATCGCCCTGGGCCTGCTGGCCTCGCTGGTCTGCTATCTGACGACCAATCTCTCCCCGGGCGGCATGATCACCCCCGGCTGGCTGGCCCTGACCCTGGTGGAGGACCTCCAGCGGGCCGCCATGGTGGTCGGTGTCACCGTGCTCACCTACGTCCTGACCCTGCTGGTGCAGCGGTACGTGATCCTCTACGGGAAGCGGCTGTTCGCCGCGGTCGTACTGATCGGCGTGATCCTGCAGGGCACCGTGATCATCGCGCTCCAGCACGAGTACCCGCTGATGTACACCAACGAGACCCTCGGCTTCGTCGTACCGGGCCTGATCGCGTACCAGCTGGTCCGGCAGCCGAAGGGGCCGACGCTGCTGGCCACCGGCTCCGCGACGCTCACCACCTATGTGGTGCTCACCGCCGGGATCCTGCTCGGCGTCATGCCGGCCGCCTGACCGCTCACCAGAAGAACGCCGAAACCCTGCCGCGAAGAAGAGGAGACACCATGCCCGCGGCCCGACCCAGCCGGTCCCGCAAGATCCTGAACACCGCCACGGTGGTGGTACTGCTGGCCGCCAGCGGCTATCTGACGGTGGCGCTGCGCAAGGACCAGGAGCAGAAGGCGCCGGCCGTGCAGGCCATCACCGACAAACCGGTGCTCAGTTCGGCCACTCTCGGCGCCCAGACCGGGGCCCAGACCTGGGAGCGGCTGTCCGGCCCGGCCCGGTCGGTGCTGCGTGACGCCAAGGGGCAGGTGCTCGGCACCTTCACCGACGGCGCCCGCACCGCGACCCTGACCGGCCCCAGCCGTACCTTCTCCGAGCCGGCCAACACCAAGTCCCGGGTGATCACGGACAGCTGGGTGCGGCTGATGCCCCAGAAGTGGAAGGCCGGCGCCGAGCAGGCGCAGTGGTTCAAGGACTGGTTCAAGAAGTACTTCGGCAGCGAGGAGGACGACCTCTTCGCGTACGCCTTCCAGTACGTCCAGGGCGCGCCGGTCAAGAAGGACGAGAACGGTGTGCCGTACGCCGGCGACGCGCGCTTCGGACCGATCAACCCCGGCGGCAGCATAGGCAACGACCTGCGCAAGGAGCAGTCGGACTTCTTCGACTACCTGGGCATCCCGTACACCTTCCGGGACGGCACCACCATGCAGCCGGAGAAGGAGCGCTACCGGGCGATCGACTGCTCCGGCTTCGTCCGTACCGTCTTCGGCTTCCGCGGCCGCTACCCGCTGGCCGTCTCCGACACCAAGGGCGACGGGCTGCCGCGTACCGCCAACGGCATCGCGCGGTCCCACGAGGGCGTGACCGTCATCCCGCTGCAGGGAGCGGCACCCTGGTACACCCGTCCCACCCAGATCGACCTGCTGCAACCCGGTGACCTGGTCATCTTCAAGCTGGACTCGCGGACAGGACAGCGGCTGGACCACATCGGGATCTACCTCGGCAACGACACCGACGGCCACAAGATCTTCATCTCCAGCCGGGAGGAGGTCGACGGCCCCACCATCGGCGACAAGGGGGGCACGTCACGGCTCGACGGGAACGGCTATTACGCGAGCACTTTCCGTACCGCGCGGCGGCTGTGACCCCCCACCTGAACACCTGACCCCGTAAGCGCTCCAAGGGATGGAAAGTGGGCACAGATGGGTAAAAACGCTGAAGAGCAACGGAGTTTCATGATTCCGTAGCTCCACGGACCCCACGTGGGCACGAGCCGACGCGCCTCCCCGGTACGGGGAACGGTGCGGCCGGCCCATCATCCACTGCGTGCTTGCGGAGCCGATCCATGCTCACCAGCCTTCAGACCGCTTATACGGACACCCGCGCGGGAGACCTCGCGTGGTGTCTCGGCAAGGAACCCCTGCCCGCCCTCGCGGTGCTCGACGTCGAGGTCGGGGACGACCGGGGTCTGCGTGCCAAGGTCGCGTTACGCCTGCTCGGCGCCTCCCATCAGGTGCTCGTCGAATCCGGGCGCGGTGACTGCTCGGAGACGGTCGCCTGCATGCCCGGCAGCCAGGCGCCGCTGCCCTTCGGGGTGGCCAAGCGGGTCGGGCCGTGGGACTACGAGTTCGCGGCCCGGATCGAGACGCTCTCGCAGGGTTCCTTCGCGGGCCGCGCCCAGGAGTTGCTGGCGCTGGTCGCCGAGCATCCGCACGGCCTGGCCGGCACCTTCCCGGGCGACCCGCATGCCTTCACCGCGCTGCTGGTGCAGTGCGCCGAGGGCAGCGTGCGGTGGCGGACCTGGCACGCGTATCCGCAGGAGGGGCGGCTGGTGACAACACGGACGCGGGTGAGCGTGGGCGCGTTGGGGTGAAGTGCGGGCAGCGGCCCGGCACTCGGGGGCCGGCCGCGGTCGCCGGCGGGGGACGGCCGGAGTGTGATCGGAGTGCGGCCGCGGGCCGGTGGCGGGCCCGGTTGGGCGCGGGCGGGGGCCGGTGGGAGGGCGGTCGCTGGCCGGTGGGGGGCCGGTGGGGGGCGCACGACCCGGTCGCGGACGCCAGGCCGCGCGCACGCGAAAGCCGTCAACCGCCGCTGATTGCACCCTTGTGGGTGACTCTCCGCCGCATCCACCTGACTTAGCGTGCACTCATGATCGACCAGCACGGCCGCACCCAGGCACCCCGGATCGCCGCGACGCTGCCCGTCCCCGCGGGGGCGGCCCGCGCGCTGGTCCTCGCCACGGTCTTCGTCTGCGCCGCCTGCGGCCTGGTCTACGAACTGGAACTCGTCGCACTGGCCTCCTACTTGGTCGGTGACTCGGTCACCCAGGCATCGGTCGTGCTTTCCGTGATGGTCTTCGCGATGGGCTGCGGCTCGCTGCTCGCCAAACGCTGGCGCACCCGCGCCGCGCTCGGGTTCGCCGCCGTCGAGACCGCTCTCGCGCTGGTCGGCGGCCTCTCGGTGATGGCGCTCTACGCGGTCTTCGCCTGGTACGGGCAGGCCAAACCGGCCATCGTGGGCTGCTCGTTCGCGATCGGGGTGCTCATCGGGGCCGAAGTGCCGCTGCTGATGACGCTGGTGCAGCGGATCCGGCGGCAGGACGCGGGCGGCGCGGTCGCCGACCTCTTCGCCGCCGACTACGTGGGCGCGCTGGTCGGCGGGCTCGCCTTCCCGTTCCTGCTGCTGCCCCGGTTCGGGCAGTTGACGGGCGCGCTGGTGACCGGCGTGGTCAACGCGGTGGCCGGCGGCGCGACCGTGCTGTGGCTCTTCCGCGGCGACCTGTCACGGCGCGCCCGCGGCTGGCTGGTCGTCTCCAACGTGACCGTGCTGGCGGTGCTGGCCTGCGCCTCCTTCACCGCGGCGCCCTTCGAGCGGGCCGCGCGGCACGCGATGTACGGCGGCTCGGTGCGGGTGGCGGAGCAGACCGAGGTGCAGGAGATCGTGCTCGCCGGGCGGCCCGGGTCGGCGGCGTCGCTACGGCTCTACCTCGACGGCCGGCTACGGGTCTGCGGGGCGGACGCGGTGGCCTACGACCGGGCGCTGGCCGTCCCCGCGATGACGGCGGGCCCGCATGTGCGGGTGCTGATCCTGGGCGGCGCGGACGGGCTGGCCCTGCGGGAGGTGCTGCGCTTCCCCGGCGTACGGCAGGTCACCGTGGTGGACACCGACGCGGAACTCCTCCGCCTCGGCCGCACCGACCCCGGGCTCACCGCGCTCAACGGCCACTCCTTCGCCGACCCCCGGGTCGAGGTCGCCACCGCGGACGTCTTCGACTGGCTGCGGGCGGCGGCCTCGGCGGCGCCGCGCAGCTACGACGTGATCCTCGCGGACCTTCCCGACGCGGGCGTCTCCAGCAGCGCGAAGCTCTACTCCCAGGAGTTCTACGGGCTCGCCGCCCGCACCCTCGCCCCCACCGGCCGGCTCGCCGTCCACGCGGCCCAGTCCCTGTGGACGGTGGCGGCCACCCTGCACGCGGCCCGCCTCCCCGCGACGCCGTACCTCCTCCCGACCCCCGCCTGCCCCTCGCCCCCTGGCCTGCGCCGCGCCCCCGCCACCTGGCCGTTCCTGCTCTCCGCCGCCTCCCGTCCGCCTCTGCCGCCCGCTTTCCGCACGGCCGGCCACGCGGCCACCCGCACCCGTCCCCCCACCGCGCCCCGGCCCTCGACGCTGCTGCACCCGCGGTTGTAGGGCCTCGGCGAGGTGGGCGTCCGGGCCGATCGCGCGGCCCGCAATTGTGGGCAAAAGGGCGGGCGGACGGGAAAAATGACACCCGCGCACACGTCAAGCCGCCGCACTCCTGGGTAGGCTCCGCCGCATGGAGCACGAGTCCTTCGTCCCGATCCCGCCCGCCCGGCTGCTGCGGGCATTCCGCACGCCGGGCCTGGTGGCCGCGAGCCTGCCCGGTTGGCAGCCGGACGAGCCCGGCGCGGCCCCGGAGCCGGCCGGCCCGGCCGAAGCCGGTACCGCGCCGGTCGCGGGCCGCCTGCGCCTGCGGGTCGGCGGCTCCACCATCACCTACCGCGGCACCGTCGGTGTCACCGGCGCGGGCCCGGAGTTCACGGTCACCGCCGAAGGCACGGAGGTGCGCGGCACCGGCACGGTGAAGGCGACCGCCCAGGTCAGCGTCGCCGGGACCCACCAGCCCGAACCCGGCTCCACCCTCACCTGGCAGGGCTCCGCCCAGGCGGACGGCCGACTGGCCGGCTACGAGGACGGCGTGGTCGAAGCGGCGGTCCGCCGCCTGCTGGACCGCTTCGCGGGCGAACTGGCCACCCACGCGGCGGACGCGGCGGACGCGCCGGCGGGCACACCGGGGACGCCGGCCGAGCCGGGCGTCGCGCCGCGCCGTGAGGACCCGGCGGACGCCGGGGGCGCGGCGGGCGCCGGGAAGGCTGAGGACCCGGCGGGCGCCCGGGATGTCGCGGACGCCGGAGCCGCTCGGGATGCCGAGGACGCTGGGGACCAGGCAGCCGTCTCAGATGCCGCAGCCAGTCGGGACGCGGCGGACACCGGGAAGGCTGAGTACCCCGCGGACACCCGGGACGCCGCGGACGCCCGGGACGCCGCGGACGCCCGGGACGCCGCGGACGCCCGGGACGCCGGAGCCGCTCAGGAAGCCGAGGACGCTGAGCACTCGGCAGCCGTCTCGGACACCTCAGCCAGTCGGGACGCGGCGGACGCCAAGGGCGCGGCGGACGCCGGAGCCGCCCGGGCCGCCCAGGACGCCGGGGACGGCCAGGACGCCGGGGAGGTCGCGGACGCCACGGACGCGCGGGCCGCCGGGCGCGGTGAAGACCCGGCAGACGCCGGGCACCGTGAGGACCCGGTGGACGCCGGGGACGCCGAAGAGGACATCGACGACGTCGAGGAGTCCGACGTCGTCGACGACCTCGGCGAACCCCTGCCCCCCGCCGAACTCGCCGAGTTCGAGTTGGTCGAGGTCGAGGTGGAGGTCCCGGAGAGCGCCGCCGCGCTCGACGACCTCGTCCCGCCCGCCGAAGCCGCGCACGCCCGCCGTACGATGATCGGCCGCAGCGCGGAAGAGGTCGACCACGCCCCACCCCGCGGCCGCTACGCCCCCATCCCCGCCCCGGAGGCCGGCACCGCCACCGCCACCCTGCGCTGGGCGGCCCCCGCGGCCGCCGCCCTGCTGGCATCCGCGGTGGTCGTCGGCCGGGTGCTGCGCCGCCGCAAGTGACGGCGGCTACGCTCGTCCCGTGGAGAACGAGAAGAAGCTGACGGCGGGCGACGCCGAACTGACCTTGCAGCCGGAAGCCGGTTGCCGGATCGCCTCGCTGAAGGTCGGCGGGACCGAACTCCTGCGCCAGGGCGAGAAATTCGGTGCCTTCATCATGGTGCCGTGGTGCGGCCGGACCGAGAACGGCGTGTTCCGGAACGGGGGAGTGACCCACCAGCTCCCGGTCGACGCACCCCCGCACGCCATCCACGGCACCGGCCGGCACACCGCCTGGCAGCAGGCCGCGCCCGCGACCGAGACCACCGCCGCCTACTACTTCGACCTCGCCGACCCGTGGCCCTACCCGGGCCGGGTCACCCAGACGGTCCAGCTCGCCCCGCACTCGGTGAAACTGACTCTCACCGTGGAGGCGGCCGGCGACTCCTTCCCGGCGCAGGCCGGCTGGCACCCCTGGTGGCTGCGGAACCTCGGCCAGGGCGGCCAGGACGTCGAACTCGCCTTCAGCGCCGCCTGGCAGGAGGAGCGCGGCGAGAACCACCTGCCGAACGGCAACCGGATCGACCCCAAGCCGGGTCCCTGGGACGACTGCTTCGGGATGCCCGACGGCGTGGACGTCACCCTGACCTGGCCCGGCGAGATGCGGGTCCAGGTGGAGAGCCCGGCGCAGTGGGCGGTGATCTACACCGAGCAGCCCGAGGCGGTCTGCGTGGAGCCGCAGTCCGGTCCCCCGAACGGCCTCAACACCCTGCCCCGGCTGGTCACCCCGATCGAACCGCTGGAGATCACCACCACCTGGACCTGGCACCGCATCGGCTGAGCCGGACCGGACCGGAGCGAGCGTCCGGCACGAACGGCCGCACGTCCGGCGCAGGGACAGCCGCACGGACAGCCGCACGGACACCCGCAGGTCCGGCCGCATGCGGAGCCGCACGGACGGCCGGGGGCCCGGTCCGGGCCCTCGGCTAATCTCGTGCCCATGAGCGACGACGTACGCGCTGCCCTGCTGCGGCACATCAAGGAAAAGGCCGTGGTGCACGGCAAGGTGACCCTCTCGTCCGGTCTGGAAGCCGACTTCTACATCGATCTGCGCCGGATCACCCTGGACGGGGAGGCCGCGCCGCTCGCCGGTCAGGTGATGCTCGACCTCACCGCGGACCTCGACTACGACGCGGTGGGCGGGCTGACGCTCGGCGCCGACCCGGTGGCCGGCTCGATGCTGCACGCCGCCGCCGCGCGCGGTCAGCGGCTGGACGCCTTCGTGGTCCGCAAGGCAAACAAGGCACACGGCCTGCAGCGCCGTATCGAAGGCACCGAGGTGAAGGGCCGCCGCGTGCTGGTGGTCGAGGACACCTCCACCACCGGCGGTTCGCCGCTGACCGCGGTCGAGGCGGTGCGGGAAGCCGGCGGCGAGGTGGTGGCCGTGGCGGTGATCGTGGACCGTGGAGCGGAGCGGAAGATTACGGACGCGGGTCTGCCGTATCTCGCCGCCTACTCGCTGGCCGACCTGGACCTCGCCTGACGGACCGTCCGGGCAGCTCCGCGTGCGGCCGTCTGACCTGCGGCTTTCCGGCCCCTGGGATGTTTCACGTGAAACATCCCCGGGGCCGGGGTATGCCCCGCGCCTGCCGAGGTGGTGTATCCGTTGGCGTCTGGGAGGATAGGCGCGACGATGACGTCGCCACGCCAGCCGTAGCCAGCTGTACCACCCGCAGATCATGAGGAGCGGACACGATGCCCATCGCAACCCCCGAGGTCTACAACGAGATGCTCGACCGGGCGAAGGCCGGCAAGTTCGCCTATCCGGCCGTCAACGTGACCTCGTCGCAGACGCTGCACGCCGCGCTGCGCGGCTTCGCCGAGGCGGAGAGCGACGGCATCGTCCAGATCTCCACGGGTGGCGCCGAGTTCCTCGGTGGCCAGTACAAGAAGGACATGGTGACCGGCGCGGTCGCGCTCGCCGAGTTCGCGCACATCGTCGCCGAGAAGTACCCGGTCACCATCGCGCTGCACACCGACCACTGCCCCAAGGACAAGCTGGACGGCTACGTCCGCCCGCTGCTGAAGATCTCCCAGGAGCGGGTCGCGGCCGGCCGCAACCCGCTCTTCCAGTCGCACATGTGGGACGGCTCCGCGGAGACGCTGGACCACAACCTGGAGATCGCCAAGGAACTGCTGGCCGAGGCGGCCAAGGCGAAGATCATCCTGGAGATGGAGATCACCCCGACCGGCGGTGAGGAGGACGGGATCTCGCACGAGATCAACGACAACCTCTACACCACGGTGGACGACGCCTTCCGTACGGTCGAGGCGGTCGGCCTCGGCGAGCACGGCCGCTACCTGCTCGCCGCCTCCTTCGGCAATGTGCACGGCGTCTACAAGCCGGGCAACGTCGTGCTCCGCCCGAGCATCCTCAAGGAGCTCCAGGAGGCGGTGGCGCAGAAGTACGGCAAGCCCAGCCCCTTCGATTTCGTCTTCCACGGCGGCTCCGGCTCCACCAAGGAGGAGATCGACGAGGCGCTGGAGAACGGCGTCGTCAAGATGAACATCGACACCGACCTGCAGTACGCCTTCACCCGGCCGGTCGCGGACCACATGTTCCGCAACTACGACGGCGTGCTCAAGGTCGACGGCGAGGTCGGCAACAAGAAGACCTACGACCCGCGGGTGTGGGGCAAGTCCGCCGAGGCCGGCATGGCCGCCCGGGTGGTCGTCGCCACGCAGGACCTGCGGTCGGCCGGCAACAAGCGCAAGTAAGGCGTCCGCGCGGCCCGCGGGACTCCTCCCCGCGTCACCCCGCGCGCGTCAAGCAGGCACAACGCGTCAACCTCGTTGGCGGATCAGGGCCCCCGGCAGCCGCTGGGGGCCTCTTGCCGACCGGCTCGGGCAGACTGGAGCCCATGGCCAATCACGAGAACCTGCTCGGGGGACCCGCCCCGACCCATCTGCCCGACGACCCGGAGCCGCGCGAGCTGCTGGCCTCCGGCGCGGCGCCCGCCGAGGTCGCCGCCAAGTACCCGGCCTCCTCGCTGGCCTGGGCGCAGCTGGCCGACGATGCCTTCGAGGCCGGCCGCGTGGTGGAGTCCTACGCCTACGCCCGCACCGGCTACCACCGCGGCCTGGACGCCCTGCGCCGGTCCGGCTGGAAGGGCCACGGCCCGGTCCCGTTCGAACACGAGCCCAACCGCGGCTTCCTCCGCGCGCTGCACGCCCTGGCCCGCGCCGCCCAGGCGATCGGCGAGCAGGAGGAGTACGAGCGCTGCACCGTCTTCCTGCGCGACAGCTCCCCGACCGCGGCGGACACCCTCACCTGAGCCTGCTCTCCCCGCAGCCGCGCCGGCCGCGCCGCCGGGGTCCTCTGTCGCGGTGCCGCCGGGCTCCGCTGTCGCGGTTCTGCCACAGAGGACCCCGGTTCGCCGATCGTTCATATAGACGTGCGATTCTGTCCGATGCCGCCCCGGTGCCGACCGCACCTGGGGCGGTCGTACGACGGGCGCGCCGCGCATCGTCATGCCGATACGCAGCACGCACACGGGCGGCCCGGGGAGGCCGGGGGAGCGGCTGCGCCGCCCCAGGGGGAACGTCTTGTCAGGTCAGAGTCAGCACGGCAGGCGCAGGGGGAAGCGCCGGGCCGCGATCACCGGACCGCTCGTTCTCCTGTGCGTGATAGCCGTGAGCTGCGGCGCCGGATACGCCTGGCACGTGACCAAGGGCGGCAGCGAATCCGCGGCCGCGATCGACGCCCCGCTCAGCGCCACCACGACCGCGCACGGCGGCAGCGGAGCCGACGCCGGGACGGGCAGGCCGCTGACGGGCACCACCAAGCCCACGCCGAGCCCCAGGGCGACCACCGCGTCGCCGAAGCCGAGCCCCAAGGTCACCGCCGTCCCGAAGAGCGGCACCGGGCGCTTCGGCACCGCGCAGGCGTCCGGCAAGGCGTCAGGGCACGGCACGGTCCGCCGCTACAAGGTCGAGGTCGAGGGCGGCATCGACCTCTCCGCGACCGACGCGGCCCACGAGATCGCCGGCATCCTCGCCGACCCGCGCGGCTGGACCGCGGACGGCCACGACGCCTTCCAGCTGGTCAGCTCCGGCAGTGCCGACTTCGTCATCAAGATCGCCACCCCGGACACGGTGGACGCCATCTGCGGCGCGGCCGGCCTCCTCACCCGCGGCGAGGTCAACTGCGATGTCGGCGCCACCGTCGTGGTCAACCTCAAGCGCTGGGAGCTGGGCTCACCCGAGTTCGACGGGCCGATCCACGACTACCGCGCGCTGATCATCAACCACGAGGTCGGCCACCGCATCGGCCACGGCCACGAGGGCTGCCCGGGCCGCGGCAAGCTCGCGCCGGTGATGATGCAGCAGATCAAGGGGCTGGACGGCTGCCTCGCCAACGCCTGGCCGTACGACGGCAAGGGGCACTACATCAGCGGCCCGCCGACCGCCTGAGCCCCCTTGCCGGATCGCCGCGCACCGCAGATGATCTCGGCACGGCCTGGTGACCCCAGACCGCTCGCTCAGGAGGTAACCCCATGTCCGACCACCCGACCGACGAGGCGGCGACCCCGAACCTCTCGTTCGAGGGCACGACTCCCTACGAGGACTACGTGCAGGCGTCCGTCCTCACCCATATGCAGCACCCCCTCTCCGACGAACCCGGCGAGATGGCATTCCTGGTCACCACCCAGGTGATGGAGCTGTGGTTCACCCTGCTCGTCCACGAGTGGAGCACCGCGGCCGCCGCCCTGCGCCGCGACGACCTGCCCACCACGATGGCCGCGCTGCGCCGCAGCCTGCCGGAGCTGGAGTCGCTCAACGCGTCCTGGAAGCCGATCGCGCACCTCACCCCCGCGCAGTTCAACGCGTACCGGTCCGCACTCGGCGACGGCTCGGGCTTCCAGTCCGCGATGTACCGGCGGCTGGAGTTCCTGCTCGGCGACAAGTCCACGTCGATGCTGGTGCCCCACCGCGGCACCCCGAGCGCGTACGCCGAACTGGAGAAGGCGCTCACCGAGCCCAGCCTCTACGACGAGGTGCTGCGGCTGCTGGCCCGCCGCGGCTACCCGGTGCCCGCCGAAGTCCTCGACCGCGACCCGGCACTGCGCTACGACCCGCACCCCGGGGTCGAGGCGGTCTGGCAGCGCGTCTACGCCGACGAGGACCAGGATTCCGAGCTGATCCGGCTCGGCGAAGCCCTCACCGACGTGGCCGAACTCGTGTGGCGCTGGCGCAACGACCACCTCGTCGCCACCCGGCGCGCGATGGGTGCCAAGGCCGGCACCGGTGGCTCCGCGGGGGTGGCCTGGCTGGAGAAGCGCGCCGCCAAGAACGTCTTCCCCGAACTGTGGACGGCCCGCAGCCATGTCTGAACCGCTCACCACTGGCGGGGACGCCACCGGCACGGACACCGAAGGCGGGGACGTCACCGGCACGGACGCCGCCGACAGGCACGCCGCCCTGGCCGACCGGGCCGCCGAGCTGGACGCCGCCGACAAGCTGGCCGCCGTCCGGGACCGCTTCGTGCTGGACGGGACCGTGTATCTCGACGGCAACTCGCTCGGCGCCCTGTCCACCGGCGTGCTGCCGCGGCTGACCGAGGTGGTCGGCCGGGAGTGGGGCGAGCTGCGCATCCGCTCCTGGGAGGAGAGCGGCTGGTGGACGGCCCCGGAACGGATCGGCGACCGGATCGCCCCGCTGGTCGGCGCCGCACCCGGCCAGGTCGTGGTCGGCGACTCCACCAGCGTCAACGTCTTCAAAGCGCTGGTCGCCGCCGTGCGGATGGCGCCCGAGGGCCGTGACGAGATCCTGGTGGACGCCGCCACCTTCCCCACCGACGGATACATCGCGCAGTCCGCGGCCCGGCTCACCGGCCGCACCGTACGGGCCGTGCCCGCCGCGGAGATCGCCGCGGAAGCCGGGGCGACCACCGCCGTCGCGCTGGTCAACCACGTGGACTACCGCACCGGGCGGCTGCACGACCTGCGGGGAATCACCGCGGCCCTGCACCAGGCCGGTGCCCTGGCCGTGTGGGACCTGTGCCACAGCGCGGGCGCACTGCCGGTGTCGCTGGACGCGGACGCGGTGGACCTCGCGGTCGGCTGCACCTACAAGTACCTCAACGGCGGGCCCGGCGCGCCCGCCTACCTCTACGTACGCCAGGAACTGCAGCCGCGTTTCGACTCGCCGCTGCCCGGCTGGAACTCGCACGCCGACCCCTTCTCCATGGCGGCCGGCTACGAAGCCGCCGACGGAGCCGCCCGGGGCCGGGTCGGCACCCCGGAGATCCTGTCGCTGCTCGCACTGGACGCGGCGCTCGACGTGTGGGACGGCGTGGCCGTACCGGACGTGCGGGAGAAGAGCCTCGGCCTCACCGACTACTTCCTGGAGTGCGTGGCCGCGCTGGTGCCCGCCGGGCGGCTGGAGTCGGTGACCCCGCGGGCGCACGCCGAACGCGGCAGCCAGGTCTCCCTGCGCTGCGCGGACGCCGGTGCGGTGATGCGCGAGCTGACCGCCCGGGGTGTCGTCGGCGACTACCGCAGGCCTGATGTGCTGCGCTTCGGCTTCACCCCGCTCTACACCCGCTACGCCGACGCGCTGCGGGCCGCGCGCGTCCTGGCCACCGTCCTGGAAGGAACCGCGTAACCGATGACCGCAGCCGAATCCCGTACGTCCCCTCCGGCCCCCGCCCCCGGTCCCGTCGACCGGGCGGCGGCCGAGGAGGCGTCGGCGCTCGGCCACCCACCGGTCCCGCCGGACGCCACCGCGGCATACGGCACGCACCGGGACCAGGTGATCGACTTCTACCGGCCGCGTGTTCCGCTCGACCGCCCCGCCCCCCTGGTGGCGGTCCTGCACGGCGGCGCGTGGCGCGCGGCCTACGACCGCGCCCACATCTCCCCGCTCGCGGCCCACCTGGCCGCTCAGGGCTTCGCGGTGGCCTGCGTGGAATACCGCCGCGGCGCGGCGCCGGACGGCCCGCAGCAGCCGTCCCAGGGCGCGCCGGCGCCCGCGGGCCGCTGGCCGGAGACCTTCGACGACGTGGCCACCGCCCTCGACGCGCTGCCCGCCCTCGCCCTCCGGACCTTCGGCGAGGAGACCGTCGACGCCGGCCGCACCCTGCTCACCGGGCACAGCGCGGGCGGTCACCTCGCCCTGTGGGCCGCCGCACGGCATGTGCTGCCCCCCGATTCCCCCTGGCACCGCTCCTCGCCTCCCCCGTTCCGCGGCGTGGTGGCCCTTGCCCCGATCGCCGACTTCACCGAGGCGATCCGGCTGCGCGTCTGTTCCGGCGCGGTGCTCGATCTGCTCGGTGGCCCCGACCACCTCGCCGACCGCCTCCCCCACGCCGACCCGGCCGCACTGCTTCCCACCGGAATCGCCACCACCATCGTGCACGGCACCACTGACAATGAGGTTCCGCCGCAGGTCACGACCGCTTTCGCCACCGCGGCGGCGGCAGCGGGGGAGGAGCCGGTCACGGTGTGGCTGCGGGAAACCGGCCACTACGCGCTGATCGACCCGTCCAGCCCGGCGGCCGGCGCCGTCGCCGACGAGATCACCCAGCTCGCCTTCTGACCGGCCCCAGGAGCACGTACGCAGAAGGCCCCCCGCGGGTGACGGGGGGCCTTCTGCGTACGCGCTCGCCCGGCATCGTCCCGGGGCCGGTGCGGGGGATCCGTCAGCGGCTGCGCTTGGCCAGCCGCTCGACGTCCAGCAGGATCACCGCGCGGGCCTCCAGCCGGAGCCAGCCGCGGCCGGCGAAGTCCGCCAGCGCCTTGTTGACGGTCTCGCGGGAGGCGCCGACGAGCTGGGCCAGCTCCTCCTGGGTGAGGTCGTGGACGACGTGGATGCCCTCTTCCGACTGCACGCCGAACCGGCGGGACAGGTCGAGCAGGGCCTTGGCGACCCGCCCGGGCACATCGGAGAAGACCAGGTCGGACATGACGTCGTTGGTGCGGCGCAGCCGGCGCGCGACCGCGCGCAGCAGGGCGGTGGAGACCTCGGGCCGGACGTTGAGCCAGGGCTGGAGGTCGCCGTGGCCGAGGCCGAGCAGCTTCACCTCGGTGAGCGCGGTGGCGGTGGCGGTGCGCGGCCCGGGGTCGAAGAGCGACAGCTCACCGATCAGCTCACCCGGCCCCACCACGGCCAGCATGTTCTCCCGGCCGTCCGGCGAGGTCCGGTGCAGCTTCACCTTGCCTTCGGTGACGACGTACAGCCGGTCCCCGGGGTCGCCCTCGTGGAACAGCGAGTCGCCACGCGCGAGCGTGACCTCCGTCATGGAGGCACGCAGTTCAGCGGCCTGCTCGTCGTCGAGCGCCGCGAAAAGCGGGGCACGGCGCAGAACGTCGTCCACGAGCTCTCTCCTTGTCGACATCGCGGGGTCCTCCCCATGATGCATGACGTCTCAAACAGTGCGATCAATCACAAGGATGTCTTATCAGAGCGCGCGAAGGTGCCCCGGGGGTCGGATCACACGTCGGATCCGGCTGCCCGGAGGCGGTTCCACGGCGGATGTCGGTGCCGAGGCTTAGGCTGGCCGGGTGTCAGAAACGCCGAGCACGCCGAAGAAACGGGTGGCCAAGGCGGCCGAACGAGTGGCCGCCAGGCCGGATTCAGCCGTGAGCGAACAGGCACCTCCGGTGGCCCTGGTGCGGCGCGCCCGCCGCATCAACCGGGAACTCGCCGAGGTCTATCCGTACGCCCACCCCGAGCTGGACTTCGAGAACCCCTTCCAGCTGCTGATCGCCACCGTACTGTCCGCGCAGACCACCGACCTGCGGGTCAATCAGACGACGCCCGCGCTCTTCGCGAAGTACCCCACGCCCGAGGAGATGGCCGCCGCCGATCCGGCGGAGCTGGAGCAGCTGCTGCGGCCGACCGGGTTCTTCCGGGCCAAGGCGAGGTCCGTGCTCGGCCTGTCCGCGGCGCTGCGGGACGAATTCGGCGGTGAGGTGCCGGGCCGGCTCCAGGACCTGGTGAAGCTCCCCGGCGTCGGCCGCAAGACCGCCAATGTGGTGCTGGGCAACGCGTTCGGTGTCCCCGGCATCACCGTCGACACCCACTTCGGACGCCTCGCGCGCCGCTTCGGCTGGACCACCTCGGAGGACCCGGAGAAGGTCGAGCAGGACGTGGCCCGGCTCTTCCCGAAATCCGAGTGGACGATGCTGTCGCACCGCGTCGTCTTCCACGGCCGCCGGATGTGCCACGCCCGCAAGCCCGCCTGCGGGGTCTGCCCGATCGCCCACCTCTGCCCGTCGTACGGCGAGGGCGAGACGGACCCGGAGAAGGCCAAGAAGCTGCTCAAGTACGAGAAGGGCGGTTTCCCCGGCCAGCGGCTGAAGCCCCCGCCGGACTACCCCGGGCAGCCCGCGCCCCCGCTGGCCGCCTCATGACCTCAGCGCAGGGGGCGGACGCCTCTGGCGTGGAGCGCGCCGAGGTCAGCACGGAGGGCGTGCCGTCCTGGCTGCGTCCGGTGGTCGGGGTGGCGAACGAGGTGTATCCCGAGCAGCTCAGCCGCTTCCTGCCGCCGGAGGACGGCGGCCGGCAGTCGGCCGTACTGATCCTCTTCGGGGAGGGCGACCGCGGCCCCGACCTGCTGCTGATGGAGCGGTCCGCGGCCCTGCGCTCGCACGCGGGCCAGCCGTCCTTCCCCGGTGGGGCCCTCGATCCGGCCGACGGCGACCCGGACGGTGACGGGCCGCTGCGGGCCGCGCTGCGCGAGGCGCAGGAGGAGACCGGCCTCGACCCGGCGGGTGTGCAGCTCATCGGTGTGCTGCCGCGGCTCTACATCCCGGTCAGCGGTTTCGTCGTCACCCCCGTGCTCGGCTGGTGGCGCGAGCCGAGCCCGGTCGGCGTGGTCGACCCGGCCGAGACCGCCCGGGTCTTCCGGGTCCCCGTGAGCGATCTCACGGACCCGGCGAACCGCGCGACGCTGGTGCACCCCAGCGGCTTCCTCGGGTCGGCCTTCCTGGTGGCGGACACCCTGGTCTGGGGCTTCACCGCGGGCCTGATCGACAAGATCCTGCATTACGCGGGCTGGGAGCGCCCCTGGGACCGCGACCGCCAGGTCCCCCTCGGCTGAGCCCCGCGCCCGGCACATCTCCGGTGCAGCGGGCTGCCCGCCGCGTCCGTACGGACCGGCCGGCAGCGTACCGGAGACCCGGGCGGGCTCACCGGTAAGGTGCCGCGCGCACAGTCCGCCGTGAGACCGTGTTCCCCGTGAACGTGCTGGACGTCCTGCTCATCCTCGCCGCTGTCTGGTTTGCCGTGGTCGGCTACCGGCAGGGCTTCGTCGTCGGCATCATGTCGGTGATCGGCTTCCTCGGCGGCGGCCTCGCCGCGATCTTCCTGCTCCCGGTGATCTGGGACAAGGCGACCGACAGCGCCACGCCCGGCTCGGTGGCGGTGATCTCCGCGGTGGTCATCGTGATCGTGTGTGCGTCGGTAGGACAGGCGTTCACCACGCACCTGGGCAACAAGCTCCGCGGCCGGATCACCTGGTCGCCCGCCCGGGCGGTGGACGCCGGCGGCGGCGCGCTGGTGAACGTGGCGGCGATGCTGGTGGTGGCCTGGCTGATCGGCAGCGCGCTGGCGACCACCACGCTGCCGACGATAGGGCGCGAGGTCCGCACGTCGAAGGTGCTGCTCGGGGTCTCCCAGGTGGTGCCCGCCCAGGCCGACACCTGGTTCGACAACTTCAGCACGACCCTCGCCCAGAACGGCCTGCCGCAGGTCTTCGGCACCTTCGGCTCCGAACCGATCACCTCGGTGCCCGCCCCCGACCCCGCGCTGGTGCGCAGCTCGGTCGTCACCGACGCCCGGCGCAGCATCGTCAAGGTGGTCGGCACCGCCCCGAGCTGCGGGAAGGTGCTGGAGGGCTCCGGTTTCGTCTTCGCCAAGGACCGCGTGATGACCAACGCGCACGTCGTCGGCGGGGTGAACGAGCCCACCGTGCAGGTCGGCGGCAAGGGCAGGCTGCACGACGCACGGGTGGTGCTCTACGACTGGCAGCGCGACATCGCGGTGCTGGACGTCCCCGGCCTGGACGCGCCCTCGCTCTCCTTCACCACCAGCGACGCGCGCTCCAAGGACGATGCGATCGTGGCCGGCTTCCCGGAGAACGGCAGCTTCGACGTCCGCGCGGCCCGGGTCCGCGGCCGGATCGAGGCCAGCGGCCCGGACATCTACCACCGCGGCACCGTGCACCGCGACGTCTACTCGCTCTACGCGACCGTCCGCCAGGGCAACTCCGGCGGCCCGCTGCTCACCACCGACGGCAGGGTCGCCGGCGTGGTCTTCGCCAAGTCGCTGGACGACGCCAACACCGGCTACGCGCTGACCGCCGACGAGATCGCCCCGGACGCGGACGCGGGTGCCACCGCGAGTCACCAGGTGGACACCGAGGGGTGCGCGCTGTGAGGCGCCTCAGTCGCGGGGATGCCGCAGCCGGGCGCTGACCCACCGGGCTCTGCGCCCGAGGATGCGGGGGATACCGAGCCGACTCTCCTCCGGCGGGAGTACGGCCATGGGAGCCGCGCTGTCGGCGACGGTGAAACCGCTGCGGCGATTGCGTGATACGTCACGGTAGTCGTGCGTCCAACCCATACGAAGCTACGTGCCCGCGCCTCTTGGTCGGTAATCGCCCTTCGGTCGCCCGATTGGCTTATGCGCCCGGCATTTTGACCGATCATGCAACAGGTGTACGAAAGCCGCACCGCGGGGCGTAACCGGTGCCGTAGAAGTGGCTCCTGCCCCGTCCGGGCGCGGGCATGCCGCATCCGCCGCGGAACCCCGTCCTGACGCGGCCGCCCGCGTGCCCGGAGGGACCGCCCGCCCGGTGTCAGCGGTCGGGTTCGGGGTCCTGCAGCCAGTTGATGAGCTCGGTGGAGAAGGCCGCCGGGTCCTCCTCGTGCGGGAAGTGCCCGAGGCCGTCGAAGAGCCGCCAGCGGTACGGCGCCTCCACGTACTCCCCGCTGCCCGCCACGTTCCGGGTGCCGATCGCCGGGTCGAGCGAGCCGTGCATCTGCAGCGTCGGTACCCGTACCGGCCGCTTCATCCGCCGGTTGAACTGGAGACCGTCCGGCCGGGCCATCGACCGCACCATCCAGCGGTACGGCTCGACGGCGCAGTGCGCGGTGGACGGGATCTGCATCGCCCGCCGGTAGACGTCCACCGTCTCCGGTTCCGGCAGCTGCGGACCGGACCAGCCGGAGACCAGCTTGCCGACCAGTGCCGAGTTGTCCGCGACGAGCTGGCGCTCGGGCACCCACGGCCGCTGGAAGCCCCAGATGTACGCGCCCGACTTGCTCTGCCGCAGATCGGTGAGCATCGCGGTGCGCCAGCGGCGCGGGTGCGCCATCGAGCAGACCGCGAGCCGGCGCACCAGCTTGGGGCGCATCGCGGCCGCCGTCCAGGCGAGATACCCGCCCAGGTCGTGCCCGACGAGCGCCGCGTCCGGTTCACCGAGCGAGCGGATCACCCCGGTGACGTCGAGCGCCAGGTTCCCCGCGTCGTAGCCGCGCGGGGTGCGGTCACTGCCGCCGACCCCCCGCAGGTCCATGGCCACCGCGCGGAACCCCGCGTCGGCGAGCGCGGTCAGCTGGTGCCGCCACGTCCACCAGAACTGCGGGAAGCCGTGCAGCAGCAGCACCAGGGGGCCGTCGCCCATCTCGGCGATGTGGAAACGGGCGCCGTTGGCGGCCACGTCCCGGTGTGTCCAGGGTCCGTCGATGCGCGGCACGGGGCCGGGCGGGTGGTGCGGATCGTGCGACCCGGCCGGCCGGGCGGCGTCATTCATGCCCCGAGCGTGTCACATCCGGGCGTCGGCCGTCTTGGCGTCAGCTGCCTCCAACGCCTTGACGCCGGTGGGCTCCAGCGGTCGCGGGTGCGGCTTCGCCTTCTGCAGCACGGCCGCGGTCTCCTTGGCGGAGCTGATGGAACGCTCCGGCTTCTTCACCTTCTTGAAACGGCCGTACGCCAGCAGCCCCAGCACGATGGTGACGAGGACGAAGAACCCGAACACGATGCCGAAGGACGCGTCGAGCGGCAGCCCGGTCCTGTGCAGTGCGTACGCGCTCGCCATCGAGAACATCGGGACCGCGAAGACGGCCGCGGCCAGTGCCACGACCAGCGCGAGGCTGCCGAGGCCCGCGCGCTTGGCGTCCTCCCGCAGTTCCGCCTTGGCCAGCGCGATCTCGTCGTGCACCAGGGCGGACATCTCCGCCGTGGCGGCGGCGATCAACTGCCCGATGCTGCGCCCGTCGCCGTGGTCCTCCGGGGCTGGGCTCATCGCGTCCTCCGTCGTCGATCCTGTCTGGGCCGGTCCGCTCCGGTCCGTCCCCCGATCATGCCTTACGGTGCGTCTTCCCCGCCGCTGTCCCTGGCCACTTGGGCGAGCCTGCGATGTTCCGCGGCTTTGCGTTCCAGGATCTCGGCCATCCTGAGGTGGTAGGCGGGGGTGTCGCGTTCGTAGATGTCCGGGATGCCGTCCTCGTCCTCGTCCCGCTCCTCCTCCTCGGTGAGCGCGCGGTAGCGGTTGTTGCGCAGTTTGAGCAGGGTGCCGGCCAGCACCGCGGAGATCAGCGACCCCAGCAGGACCGCGGTCTTGGACTCCTCGGCGAGCAGCGGGTCGTCGGTGAAGGCGAGTTCACCGATCAGCAGCGAGACGGTGAAGCCGATGCCGGCCAGGACCGCCACCGCCAGGACGTCCGGCCAGCGCAGGTCGGGGTTGAGCCGGGCCCGGGTGAAACGGGCCGCCAGCCAGGTGCCGCCGAACACGCCGACCGCCTTGCCGGCCACCAGTCCGAGGAGCACGCCGAGCGTCTCCGGCCGCTTGAAGACGTCCGCGAGCGCCCCGGCGGAGACCGTCACCCCGGCGGAGAAGAGCGCGAAGAGCGGCACCGCGAGCCCGGCGGACAGCGGCCGTACCAGGTGCTCGATGTGCTCGCCGGGGGAGTGCTCCTCGCCGTCCCTGGTGGTGCAGCGCAGCATCAGGCCCATCGCGACGCCCGCGATGGTGGCGTGCACCCCGCTGTTGAGCATCAGCGTCCAGATCACCAGCGCCAGCGGCACATACACGTACCAGCCGGGTACGCCCTTGCGCAGCAGCAGCCAGAAGAGCGCCAGACCGGCGGCGGCGCCGAGCAGCGGCCAGTAGTGGATCCGGGAGGTGTAGAAGATCGCGATGATCAGGATCGCGAAGAGGTCGTCGACGACCGCGAGGGTGAGCAGGAAGGCCCGTACGGCGGCGGGCAGCGCGGTGCCGATGACGGCGAGCACGGCCAGTGCGAAGGCGATGTCGGTGGCGGTGGGGACCGCCCACCCCTTGAGGGAGCCGTCGCCGGCCAGGGCGACCACGGTGTAGACCAGCGCCGGCACCGCCATGCCGCAGACCGCCGCGATGACGGGGAGCGCGGCGGCGGAGACCTCGCGCAGTTCACCGGCCACCAGTTCGCGCTTGAGCTCCACGCCGGCGACGAAGAAGAACACCGCGAGCAGCCCGTCGGCGGCCCAGTGGGCGACGGACAGGTGCAGGCCGAGCGCGGACGGCCCGAGGTGGTAGCCGGCGGCCGATGTGTAGCTGTCATGGCCGGTGTTGGTCCAGATCAGGGCGGCGACGGCGGCGAGCAGCAGCAGGATGCCGCCGACGGTTTCGGCACGCAGGGCGTCGGTGATGGTGTTGCGCTCGGGGAGCGGCAGGCGGCCGAGGAGAACGGCGGTACGGGCGCGGGGCGTGCCGGGGCCGGGAGGCGGCGCTGCGGACTCGGGCACGGGGGCGACCTCCTGGGGGTCAGCGCCCATTGTCTCCGGCGGCAGATCGCGGGGCGTCCTGGACTTCGCCCGAACGGGTGAGGGGCGCCCGGTGACCGGGCGCCCCTCGGTGTGCGGCTGAGTGCGGGTCAGTCCTCGCTGGGCGCGGACGGCAGCTTGCTCTGGATCAGGTCCATGACGGTGGAGTCGGTGAGCGTGGTGACGTCGCCGAGCTCCCGGTTCTCCGCGACGTCGCGCAGCAGGCGGCGCATGATCTTGCCGGAGCGGGTCTTGGGCAGCTCCGAGACGATCAGGATGCGCTTGGGCTTGGCGATCGGGCCGAGCGCCTTGCTGACGTGGTCGCGCAGGTCGCCGGCCAGCTCCGCGCTGTCCTCGGCGGTGCCGCGCAGGATGACGAAGGCGACGATGGCCTGTCCGGTGGTCTCGTCGGTGGCGCCGACCACCGCGGACTCGGCGACCTTGGGATGCGAGACCAGCGCGGACTCCACCTCGGTGGTGGAGATGTTGTGACCCGAGATCAGCATGACGTCGTCCACCCGGCCGAGCAGCCAGATGTCGCCGTCGTCGTCCTTCTTGGCACCGTCACCGGCGAAGTAACGGCCCTCGAAACGCGACCAGTAGGTGTCGATGTACCGCTGGTCGTCACCCCAGATGGTGCGGAGCATCGACGGCCAGGGCTCGGTGAGCACCAGGTAGCCGCCGGAGCCGTTGGGCACCTCGTTGGCCTCGTCGTCCACCACGGTCGCGGAGATTCCGGGCAGCGGGGTCTGCGCCGAACCCGGCTTGGCCTGGGTGACCCCGGGCAGCGGGGAGATCATGATGGCGCCGGTCTCGGTCTGCCACCAGGTGTCGACCACCGGGGTGCTGCCGCCGCCGATGTGCTCCCGGTACCAGACCCACGCCTCGGGGTTGATCGGCTCGCCGACGCTGCCCAGCACCCGCAGGCTGGTCAGGTCGAACTTCGCCGGGATGTCGTCACCCCACTTCATGAAGGTGCGGATCGCGGTGGGCGCGGTGTAGAGGATGCTCACCTTGTACTTCTGCACGATCTCCCAGAACCGGCCCTGGTGCGGGGTGTCCGGGGTGCCCTCGTAGATGACCTGGGTGGCGCCGTTGGAGAGCGGGCCGTAGACGATGTACGAGTGGCCGGTGACCCAGCCGATGTCCGCGGTGCACCAGTAGACGTCGGTCTCCGGCTTGAGGTCGAAGACGGCGTGGTGGGTGTAACTGGCCTGCGTGAGGTAGCCGCCGGAGGTGTGCAGGATGCCCTTGGGCTTACCGGTGGTGCCCGAGGTGTAGAGGATGAAGAGCGGCTGCTCGGCCTCGAACGCCTCGGGGGTGTGCTCGGCGGACTGCCGGCCGGTGATCTCGTGCCACCAGATGTCGCGGCCCTCGGTCCAGGCCACGTCCTGGCCGGTGCGGCGGACCACCAGCACGTGCTCGACCTGCGGGGTGCGGGAGACCGCGTCGTCGATGGCCGGCTTGAGGGCGGAGGGCTTGCCCCGGCGGTAACCGCCGTCGGCGGTGATGACGAGCTTGGCGTCGGCGTCGTCGATCCGGGAGGCGACCGCGTCGGCGGAGAAGCCGCCGAAGACCACGGAGTGCGCGGCGCCGATCCGGGCGCAGGCGAGCATCGCGACGACGGCCTCGGGGATCATCGGCAGGTAGACCGCTACCCGGTCACCCTTTTCGACGCCCAGCTCGGTCAGCGCGTTGGCGGCGCGGGAGACCTCGTCCTTCAGCTCCGCGTAGGTGATGGCGCGGCTGTCGCCCGGTTCGCCCTCGAAGTGGATGGCGACCCGGTCGCCGAGACCGGCCTCGACGTGCCGGTCGACGCAGTTGTAAGCGACGTTGAGCTTCCCGTCCGCGAACCACTTGGCGAACGGCGGGTTCGACCAGTCCAGCGTCTGGGTGGGCTCGGTCACCCAGCTCAGGCGGCGGGCCTGCTCGGCCCAGAAGCCCAGCCGGTCGGCCTTGGCCTGTTCGTACGCCGCCGCCGTGACATTGGCCGCGGCGGCCAGTTCGGCCGGGGGAGCGAACCGCCGCTCCTCCTTCAGCAGGTTGGCCAGGCTCTCGTTGCTGCTCACGCCAGCTCCTTGTCAGGGTGTCCCAGATGTCCCAGCACTACCTCACCAGTCCTGAGTCACCCTGACAAGGGCCCTCGGTGAAAATGGTTTAGACCTTTGTGGCAAGGCCCTCCTGACCAGCGGGTCCGACGCTCCCGTCTGTTCCTCCCGGTGCTTTGCCGGACGTCCCGGGCGGCGCGAGCGGGGCGGCGTCCGCCCGGACCGCGGTGAACACGCTCGTCGTCCGGTCCACGATGTACGCCTGCGCCTCGGCCACATGGAAGTACATGCCGTGCAGCTGCAGGCTGCCCTCCCCGACCCGGCGGGCCACGCACGGGTGCGCCATCAGGTGTTCCAGCTGCGTCATCACATTCACCAGCGCCAGGCGTTCGTGGTCGTCGGCGATCGGGCGCTCGGCGAGCGCCACCTGGCCGCGGCCCAGAGGTCCGGTCCGGCCCAGCCGCGCCAGGCTCGGCCGGCCGTGCCGCAGCCAGCGGGCCAACGGGGTCTGCGCGCCCGGTTCGCGGTCGGACCCCAGCAGGGCCGCCATCGCCCCGCACCCGGAGTGGCCGCACACCGTGATGCTGGAGACCTGGAGCACGTCCACCGCGTACTCCACGGCTGCGGCCACCGAGTCGCAGGACGCGTCGGAACCCGGTGGCGGCATCAGATTGCCGACGTTGCGGACGGTGAAGAGGTCTCCCGGGCCGCTGGAGGTGATCATGCTGGTGACCAGCCGGGAGTCCGCGCAGGTCAGGAAGAGCTGGCCGGGGCTCTGCCCCTCTCGGGCCAGCCGGGCCAGCTCCTCGCGGACCAGTGGGGCCGTGTTGCGCTGGAAGGCGCTGACGCCGCCGAGCAGTTGGCCGCCGCTGGTCGCCGGGCCGGGGGCCTGGCGGGTGCAGTGGTGGTTGCGCCACGGTGTCCAGGGGCGGCAGGCGTGCGCGCTGACCGGTTCGCTGACGGTCCGTCCGGCGCCGTCGCCCAGCACCGCCTGGCCGCCGCGTGAACGGTGCCGGGCGCACCAGGAGCGCAACGCCTCATAAGCGGCGTGGTCCATGAAGGAGCCGTCCAGCTCCACCACCACGTTGGCGTCGTCCGGCACCTGGGCGAAGGCCCGGCTCAACCGGGGTACCGCCAGGAACGTCAACTGCCCGGTCACCCGCACCCGGTGGCAGCCGGGCTCCTCGGTGACCGTCACCCGGGTGTGCGTGAGCCTGCGCAGCGCCAGGAAGACGGCGACCGCGCCGCCCGCCAGCACGCCTTGCAGCACACCGAAGAACACCACGGTGCCCACCGTGGCCGCGTACACCGGGAACTCGCGGTGCCGCTGGATGTGCCGGATGTGCGCGAAGCTCACCATCCGCACGCCGACCAGCATCACCAGCGCGGCCAGTGCGGCGAGCGGGATCACTTCCAGCGCCCAGGACGCCGCACCGGCGCAGAGCAGCACCCACACGCCGTGCAGCACCGTGGCCCGCCGGGTGCGGGCGCCGGCTTCCACATTGGCCGAGCCGCGCATCGCCCCGCCCGCGATCGGCATACCGCCGAGCACGCCGGAGGCCAGGTTCGCGGCACCCTGGCCGAGCAGTTCGCGGTCGAGGCGGGCCGGCGGGGCGCCCGGGCCGGGGCGCTGCGCCTGGAGGGCGTCGACGGCGACCGCCGACAGCAGGGATTCCATGCTGGCCACCAGGGTGACGGTGACCACCGCGGCGAGCACGCCGAGCACCGGGCCCTCCGGCAGTGTGGGCAGCGCGGGGGCGCTCCACCTGGGCAGGTCCACTCGCGGCATCGACAGGCCGATGCTGGCGGTGGTGGCCAGCACAATGGCGGCCAGCGGTGCCGGGACGGCCCGCAGTGCCCTGGCTCTGCCGCGCAGCCGGGGCCAGCCGAGCAGCACGGCCACGGTCAGGGCGCCGATCACCGGGGTGGTGGGGTGGCTGTTCATCAGCTGGCCGGGCAGGGCCGCGATGTTGGCGGCGGCTGAATTCTCCGGGCTGCCGCCGAGCACCACATGCAACTGGCCGACGGCGATGACCGTGCCGATACCGGCGAGCATGCCGTGCACGATGGCGGGGCTGACGGCCAGGGCGGCTCTGGCCACCCGCAGCACGCCGAGCAGCAACTGGGCCAGCCCGGCCAGCACGGTGATCGCACAGGTGGCCCGCCAGCCGTACCGCTGGACGAGATCGGCGGTGACCACGACCAGGCTGGTGGCAGCGCCGCTCACCTGGAGCGGGGTGCCGCCGAGGCAGCCGGCCACGATTCCCCCGACGGCCGCGGCCACCAGACCGGCCTGCAGGGGCGCTCCGGTGGCGAGCGCGAGGCCGAGCGAGAGGGGGACGGCGAGCAGGAAGACGGTGATCGAGGCGGAGAAATCGGAGCGGAGGGATCTGTCCGCCTTGGGGGAGCTGTGGGGTCGGTGGGCGGTGACGCGGTCGGGTAGCTGGAGTCTCATTTCCCGTCTCCTTCGGTGGACGGCGGGAGGTGGTAGCGCGACGCCATGTCATCGCTACTTCCAAGGGTCGGTAAATGGAGAGTAATGGACCGAATGCGGAGAGTGAAGTCCAGAGGTCCGATCGGGAGGTTATTTACCGCCTACGAGTGAATTGTCAGACTTTCGCGGAGGGTGCTGAGGTCACGATCGGTGACCGGTCCGCAGGGGGTGGGGGCGCTCAGGTACGGGGTGCGCGGGTCTGTCGGGCGCGGGGGCGGGCGGGGCTGGCCGGGGCGGCCGGGGTCGGCCGGGCAGTCGGGGCGGGCGGACGTGCCCGCCGGCCGGTGCTGGGGCCGGCCGTGGGCCGGTGGACGTCAAAGGGTGGCCGGGAAGTCCTCCCGGCCACCCCGCTGCCCCGTCGGGGCTACGCGCCCGCTGCGACAGCCGGGAGCGACTCGCCCAGGACGAAGCCGGGGTCGATCTGGTCCGCCAGGTCGGCGCCGGTCCTCGCGTTCCCCCAGCTCTCGGCGTTCCGCTGGTGGAAGTGCACCATCTGGCGGGTGTAGCGGTCCCAGTCCCTGGTCTCGTACGCCTTGTCGGCGCGCTCGTGCATGGTGCGCAGCGCCCGCTGGTTGGCCTCCTCCAGCAGTGCGAACCGCGGGGGCCGGCCCTTCTCCATGGCCCGCACCCAGTCCGAGTGGCCGACGGTGACCAGCAGGTCGTCCCCCACCTCGGCCTGCAGGAAGGCAACGTCGTCCTCGCCCTGCACCTTGTTGCCGACCACTGCGAGATTGACGCCGAAGTCGCGGGCGTACTCCTTGTACTGGCGGTAGACGGCCACCCCCTTGCGTGTCGGCTCGGCGACCAGGAACGTCAGGTCGAAGCGGGTGAACAGCCCCGACGCGAAGGAGTCGCTGCCCGCGGTCATGTCGACGACGAGGTATTCGTCCCGGCCGTCCACCAGGTGGTTGAGGAGCAACTCCACCGCGCCGACCTTGGAGTGGTAGCAGGCCACACCCAGATCCGACTCGTTGAAGGGGCCGGTCACCATCAGCCGGGCGCCCGAGCCGTCGCTCCGGCCACCGCCCTGATTGACCTCCTCGCTGCCCTTGTCGCTGCCCTGAACGCCTTCCCGGCCGCCGTCCAGTGCGACCGCCAGGGCACAGGCGGTATAGACCGGGTTCTCCTCCCGCAACCGCAGCAACCGTGAGCCCCGGCCGGGCGGGGTGGTCTTGATCATGGCCTCGGCCGACGCGATGCGCGGGTTGGCGCCGCGCAGATACTCCTTGATCTCCGGCAGATGGGCGCCGAGCGCGGGGAGCGCGGCGGCCTCCTCCTCATCAAGGCCGAGCGCGGGGCCGAGGTGCTGATTGATGTCCGCGTCGATCGCGGTGACCGGGACGCGCGCTGCCGCGAGGTGGCGGATGAACAGCGACGACAGCGTGGTCTTGCCGCTGCCGCCCTTTCCAACGAAAGCGATCTTCATGTTCGGTAAGGGTAGTGGCGGCGGCTCCCGCGAGGCCCCAAGGGAGTGGGGAAGGCCACTCGAACGTGGTCGTCTCCCCCCTCAACGGGTGCGTAGGGTCGGAAGCATGGCTACGAACGCAGCTTCCTCCTCCGCCCCCGGACCGGCCGGGCCGGCCGACCCGCTGGCCGTACTCGGCGCGCTCCCGGGCGTGCCCGAGGCGGTGGAGTCGGTACGGCAGGCCGTGGACCGGGTCTACGGGCACCGGGTGATGCGCCGTCGTTCCAACGAGGTGGCCTCCGAGGCGGCCCTGCGGGGCGCCCGGGCCTCGGCGGCGCTGGCCGGCGCCGACTGGTCGCTGGAGGAGGTGCGCCGGCGCAGCGACTTCTCGGCCGACGACCAGGCCCGCACGGTCGGTGCGGCACTGCGGCTCACTGCCGAGGCGGGCCAACTCCTCGGTGTCTGGCGGCAGTCGCCGGTCCAGGCACTGGCCAGGCTGCACCTGGTGGCGGCCGGCGGCGCCGCCGAGGAATCCACCGTGGGCCGTCCGCGGCTGACCGGGGAGCCGGTGGCCGAACCGCTGGTGGGGATCGCGGAGCTCCCGCTGCCGGAGCCGAGCGAGGTCAACGCCCGGCTGGACGGGCTAGCCGGGCTACTGCGCTCCGGTACTTCCGCCCCCGCGCTGGTGGCCGGCGCGGTAGTGCATGGCGAACTCCTCTGCCTGCGGCCCTTCGGCTCCTTCAACGGCCTGGTCGCCCGCGCCGCCGAGCGGATCGTGCTGGTCGGCAGCGGACTCGACCCGAAGTCCATCTGCCCGGCCGAGGTCGGCCACGCGGAACTGGGCCGTGCGGGCTATCTCAAGGCCCTTGAGGGGTACGCCTCCGGCACGCCCGAGGGGATGGCCGAGTGGATCGCGCACTGCGGCCGGGCGCTGGAGCTCGGGGTGCGGGAGAGCGTTGCCGTCTGCGAGGCGCTCCAGCGGGGCGCGGCCTGACCGACGCGGACGGTCGCCGACCGATGGTCACCGGCTGATGGCCGGAGGCGGGGCCCGACCGGTGCGGTGGACGGCTGTCGGGCTGTCCCGGCTGTCGGGAACTGTCCGGGCGGAAGTGCGGCGGCACCCATGGATGCCGCCGCTGGGCACGTCCGTCGGGTTACCAGTGCGTGCTCGCGTTTCGCCTCATCAGGCCGGGGTCTTTGCCCGTCACCTGGTGCGGCTGGCCCGGTTGGCGGGTCGGCTACGCGTGGGTGCCCGATTTCCGTGCTCGGTCCGTTTGGCCTACTGCTGTGAACTGCGGTCTTCCTCCCGGAAGTCCGTGGTCGCGCGGGCCGCTACTTCTTTTCTACCGCCGCCCGGCGGGAGGCGGAACCCCTGGCTGCACTTTTTACTTTTAGGTTCAATCAGGACATAACCATGGGCCGCCTGCGGCGTGCGGCCAGCCACACCAGACCCGCGGTGGCCGCGGCGGCCCCGACCGCGGCGACTGCCAGCGCCGGCCCGGTCGGCATCGACAGGGACGGGATCCGCTGGTTCAGCCGCACCGGACGGCTGAAGGTGAGCACCGGCCAGTCGCGGGCCACGGCCTCTTTGCGCAGCGCGCGGTCCGGGTTGACCGCGTACGGATGACCGACCGTCTCCAGCATGGGAATGTCGGTCACCGAGTCGCTGTAGGCGAAGGACCTCTCCAAGTCGTAGCCCTCGGACTCCGCCAGTCCGGCGATGGCTTCGGCTTTCGCCGGACCATAGACGTAGTGTTCGATCTCGCCGTTGTAGGCGCCGTCCTCGACAACCATGCGGGTGGCCACTACATGGTCCGCGCCGAGCATCTCGCCGATGGGCTCGACGACCTCAGAACCGGAAGCGCTGACGATCACCACATCGCGGCCGGCCGCGTGGTGTTCCTCGATCAGCGAGGCCGCCTCGTCGTAGATGATCGGGTCGATCAGGTCATGCAGCGTCTCGGCGACGATCTCCCGCACCTGCTGCACATTCCAGCCCCGGCACAGTTCGGAGAGGTATTTGCGCATGCCCTCCATCTGGTCGTGATCCGCACCGCCGACCAGGTACACGAACTGGGCGTACGCGGTGCGCAATACCGCCCGTCTGTTGATGAGACCGCCGTGGTAGAAGGAGCGCCCGAAGGCGAGGGTGCTGGACTTGGCGATCACGGTCTTGTCGAGATCGAAGAACGCCGCGGTGCGCGGTGGCAGGTGGTTTTCCACGTGACGAGCATAGGCAACCACCATTCGGCGTAGTCTCAGGCGCGTGGGTTTGCCTGCGAGGGCCTTCGGGTACACCATGGAAGTCACGGATCGTTCGCGACCGTGCTAACCCGGTCTGGCTCCTCCCCCCCCGAGTCAGATCGTGGGGACGACCCCCGCTCTCCCCCCCGGCGGGGGTCGTCGCATATCCGGACACGTGTTGCCCCTCTTGGCCGTGTCCACCGCCGCTGTAGTACATGCCGGTCTCCCTCGCGCTCGTTCGTATGTGTGTGCCCTTCCATGTGTATGACGCGGTGACCGACCGTAATCGATTCCGTCCGGAGTGGAACTCACCCGTCCGAGTGGCGAAGTTATCCACAAAGGCCGAGTTGTCCACAGATTCCGACCGAGACCGTCTCAATTCCTCGCACTGTCCCAAGCTGATCGCAGGCGAAGCACACCGTGCTCGCAACTCACGCGACGGGGGACAGCGAAATGACAGGAACCACCAAGGCCGACCGGTTGCCCTCTCCGGCAGAGCGGATCGGCGGACCGCTGATTGTCACTGAGGACGAAAGTCTGCTGGACGATCTGCTGCGACTGTGCGCCGCCGCCGGTACGGAACCGGAAGTGGTCTTCACCGGCCCGCCACGGGCGACGAGTTGGGACGAAGCACCGCTCATCCTGGTCGGAGCGGAAGCTTCCGGAAGAGTGCGGGGAGCGCCCCGCCGCAAGGGCGTGCTGCTTGTCGGACGGGATCTCGACGACCCGGAGGTCTGGCGCCGCGGCGTCGGCATCGGGGCCGACCATGTGCTCTTCCTGCCCGACGCCGAGAGCTGGCTGGTCGACCGGATCGCCGACATCGCCGAGGGCGCCTGCGAACCCGCACTGACCATCGGTGTGGTGGGAGGCCGTGGCGGCGCCGGCGCCAGCACCCTGGCCTGCGCTCTTGCCGTGACCGCGGCCCGCACCGGCCGGCGCACCATGCTCATCGACGGCGATCCGCTCGGCGGCGGCCTCGACATCCTGCTCGGCGCGGAACGCACCGGCGGCCTGCGCTGGCCCGACCTCGCCGACTCTCGCGGGCGGGTCAACAGCGGGGCGCTGGAGGAGTCCCTGCCCCGGCTCGACTCGCTCAGCGTGCTCAGCTGGGACCGCGGCGACTCCGTGCTCATCCCACCGCAGGCCATGCGCTCGGTGCTCGGCGCCGCCCGGCGGCGCGGCGGAGTGGTGGTGGTCGACCTCCCCCGTCGGGTGGACGAGGCCGTAGCGGAGACACTGGCCCAGATCGACGTCGGACTGCTGGTCGTCCCCGCCGAGTTGCGGGCGGTGGCCGCCGCCACCCGGGTGGCATCCGCGATCGGCATGGTGCTCAAGGACCTCCGGGTCGTCGCGCGCGGTCCGTTCGACTCCGGGCTCCGCGACCGCGAGATCGCCCGTCTGGTCGGACTCCCGCTCGCCGGCGATCTGCCACCGGAGCCGGCCCTCGCCGACGCGCTGTCCGGGAGCGAACCGCCGGGTTCCTCAGGGCGCGGCCCCCTCGCCCGCTTCTGCGGCGCCTTCCTCGCGCAGGCACTGCCGAACAGCGGGAGCGTGCCGGTATGACCGCGGAACTCCTCGACGCCGTGCGGCTGCACCTCGCCGAGCACGGCGGCGAACCGACCCCCGCACGGGTGGCCGCGGCGCTGCGCGCCCGGGGACGGCTGCTCGGCGACGCCGAAGTCCTCGACGTGGTCGCCGCGTTGCGCTCCGAACTCGTCGGCGCCGGACCGCTGGAACCGCTGCTGGCCGATCCCGAGGTCACCGACATCCTCGTCAACGCGCCCGATCAGGTGTGGATCGACCGGGGCCGCGGCCTCGAACGCAGCAGTATCACTTTCACCGACACCGCCGCGGTGCGAAGGCTCGCCCAGCGCCTTGCCACCACGGCCGGACGGCGGCTGGACGACGCCCGGCCCTGGGTCGACGCCCGGCTGCCCGACGGCACCCGGCTGCACGCCGTGCTCCCGCCGGTGGTCGTCGGCTCCCCATGCCTCTCGCTGCGGGTGGTGCGGTCCCGCGCCTTCACGCTCGCCGAACTCGTCACCGCGGGGACCCTGGACACCGAGACCGCCGCACTGCTGCGGGCGGTGCTCGACGCCCGGCTGTCGTTCCTGATCAGCGGCGGCACCGGCTGTGGCAAGACGACACTGCTCAGTTGTCTGCTCGGCCTGGTCGACCCGGCGGCGCGCATCGTGCTCGCCGAGGACTCCGCGGAGCTGCGCCCTGACCACCCCCACGTGATCCGGCTGGAGGCCAGGCCCGCCAACCAGGAGGGCGCCGGGCAGGTCACCCTCCGGGACCTGGTGCGGCAGGCACTGCGGATGCGTCCCGACCGCTTGGTCGTCGGCGAGGTGCGCGGAAGTGAAGTGCTCGATCTCCTGGGCGCGTTGAACACCGGGCACGAGGGCGGCTGCGGCACGGTGCACGCGAATGCGGCCGCCGACGTGCCGGCCCGGCTTGAGGCGCTCGGCAGTACCGCGGGCCTTGACCGTGCCGCCCTGCACAGCCAGTTGGCGGCGGCGCTCTCCCTCGTCGTCCACCTGGTGCGGGACGGATCGGGCAGGCGGCGGCTGGCCGAACTCCACGTCCTGCGGCGGGGCACCGACGGCCTGGTCACCACTCTCCCCGCGCTCGTCCGCGACCGCCACGGCCGCACCGACCGCGGGCCCGGCTGGCAGCGGCTGGCGGACCTGTGCGCGGCGGGCGAGCGATGAGCGCCGGACCGGGCCCGGTCTCACTCACCTGGGCAGCGGCCCTGTGCCTCGCGGCGCTGCTGGTGCGGCTGCGGCATCCGGGCGGTACGGTCCGCCGCCGGGCGCTCCGGCTGGTGGATCAAGCCCGGCACAGGGGCGGGAGGCCGCCGGTGGCTCGCCTGCGGGAGTCGGCCGACCGGATCGGGCGGGCGGTGCGCGGGCGGCCCGAGGTGCTGTGCCTGCCAGTGGGTCTGGTGCTGGGGGTGGCGACCGGTTCGCCGCTGCCGGTGGCCGTCGGTGCAGGAGGCGTGCCGCTGGTGGGACGAGTCTTGCGGAGACGGGCCGAACGGGCCGCCGCCGAGCGCGGGACGGTCGCGGTGGGCGCGCTCTGCGGCACGGTCGCGGGTGACCTGAGAGCCGGACGTCCGCCGCACATGGCGCTGGCCGATGCGGTGGAGTCGGCCGGATGGGCCCGGGTTCCCGAACTCGCCGGGGCCGCTGGTCTGTTGGTGTCGGCGGCACGTTTCGGCGGCGATGTTCCCCAAGCGCTGCGGGCCGCCTCGCGGGTCCACGAGGGCACCCGGGGGCTCACCGCGGTCGCCGCCTGCTGGCAGGTCGCGGTGGACGGCGGGGCGGGACTGGCCGCCGCTCTGGACCGGGTGGCCGCCGCGTTGCGGGCGGAGGCCGACCAACGGGACGACCTGCGGGCCCAGTTGGCCGGTCCGCGGTCCACGGCGGTCCTGCTCGCCCTGCTGCCGCTCTTCGGACTGGTACTGGGCACCGGGCTCGGCGCCGACCCTTCGGCGGTGCTGCTGCACACGCCGCTCGGCCTCTGCTGCCTGCTGGCCGGGGCGGCCTTGGAGTGGGCAGGGCTCGCCTGGACGGCTCGGATCATCCGGGCCGCGGAGGACGGTCCCGGTGGCGCACGGGGCCACGGCCGCAAGGAGTCGGTGGAGGCCACCGGGACGCCGGCGCCGACGGGCGGGAGGGTGCCATGAGCGGCGGGCTCGGCTGGGTCGGCTGGGTTGTCCACAGCCTGGGGACGATCGGGGCGGTGCTGGCAGCCGCGACCGCGGGACTCCTGGCGGCGGGCGAGGCACGGCAGCGGGCGGGTGGTGTCCGGCGGCTGCGGAAGGCGCTGGGCGGGCCGCGCCGGCGGTGGATGAGGCCCGGACAGCGGAGAAGGCTGCCTGAGCCGCTGCGGGAGTGGGGTCCGGTGGTCGCGGCCGGGCTCGGCGTCGCGGTGCTGGCCGGTGGGCTGGTGGGTGTCCTGGCCGGTGCCGGGACGGCGTACGGGGCCAGGAGGTGGCTGAGAGGACGTCAGACGGCTGCTCAGCGCCCAGCGGACGACCGGGAGGGGGAGGACGCCGAACTCCCGCTCTGCGCCGACCTGATGGCTGCCTGCCTCGCCGCGGGCGCGACGCCGGGGGAAGCGGCGGTTGCCGTGGGGCGGTGCCTGGGCGGGGTGTTGGGCGAGGCGTTGCTGCGGGCCGCGGCGGAGTTGCGGCTCGGGGCGGAGCCGGCGGAGTGCTGGGACAGGTTCGGCCGGCTGCCCGCGGCGCGGGAGATGGGCCGCTGCCTGGCCCGGGCGGCCACCACGGGAAGTGCGCCGGTCGCCGAGATGGCCCGGTTGGCCGCCGACCGCCGGGCGGTGTGCGCCCGTTCGGCCCTCGCCCGGGCCAGGAGGGCGGCGGTCCTGGCCACCGCGCCGCTGGGCATCTGCTTCCTGCCCGCCTTCTTGCTGGTGGGCGTGGCCCCGGTGGTGATGGGGCTGGCCGGGACGGTCCTGGGGGTGCGGATGCACTGACCACGACGACGCACTGATCACGACGGCCCCGGACAGCCGCGTCGCGAGGGCGGCTTCGACCCCGCCGGTCCTCGGGGGCCGCCCGACCGCCGACCCGCCGGTCGCCCACCTCCGATGTCGGCCTGCGCCGAACCGAACCGAACCGGCCGACCGGCGCGGCGCCGGAAGCACGGCACGCAACGCGCGCACGACAGCAAAAAACGCGCACGACAGCAACGACACAGACACGCACAACACAACAGGAGGAACCCATGACGAACACGACCGAACTCCTCAGGCGCCCCAGGGACGGAAAGGCGCTGCGGGCACGACTTGCCCGCCGGCTGCGGAGGTGCCGGGCAGCGGCGGACGCGGGGATGAGTACCGCGGAATACGCGGTCGGGACTATTGCGGCGTGCGGGTTCGCGGCCGTGCTCTACAAGATCGTGACGAGCGGGCCGGTGCGGACCGCGCTCACCGGGGTGATCGAGAAGGCCCTCCATGCGCCCTTCTGAGAGCGCCGGGCGCTCCGAGCGGGTCGGCCCGCGGGGCCGGCACAGGAACCCCTTCCGGTGCCGGTGCCGGGCCCGGGGAGACAGCGGGTACGTCACGGCGGAGACCGCCGTGGTGATCCCGGTGCTGGTGGCGCTGGCCGCGCTGCTGGTGTGGGGCCTCATGGCGGGCGCCGCGCAGGTGCGGTGCGTGGACGCGGCACGGGCAGGAGCGAGAGAGGCGGCGAGGTCGGGGGAGACGGCGGCGGCCGTGCAGGCGGCCCGGGCGGCGGCGCCCGGCGGGGCGGAAGTGAGTGTCGAGCGGAGTGGGGGGATGGTGCGGGTGCGGGTCACGGTTCCGTTGCCGCGTTTCCCCGTCCCGCTCGGCTCGGAGGCCGATGCGCTGGACGAGGCGGCCCTGGAATCGGGTGCGTCCGGCCCAGGCACACCGGAGGGGGGTGCCGGGCCATGAGGCGCCGTAACGACCGGGGGTCGGCGACCATCTGGTCCCTCGGCCTGATGGGGCTGCTGATCGCTCTCTTCGCCGCGGTGCTCGCCCTGGACCGGGCAGTGATCGCCCGCCATCGCGCGGGCGGCGCGGCCGACCTGGCGGCCCTCGCGGCAGCCGACCACGCGCTCGAAGGCGAGCAGACGGCCTGCGGGCTCGCCGCCCGCGTGGCCGGCGCCCAGGGCGCCAGACTCCGCGGGTGCCAGGTGACGGGTGAGGTGGCGGATGTCGTGGCGGAGGTCGGCGGCGCGCGGGTCGCCTCACGGGCGGGCCCGTCCCTCGCCGCCGGGGCCGCCGCCGACCAACTTCTGTGGGCACCCCGAGTGGACGGGGTGACCCCCGCGACCCAAGCTGCCGGAGTCACCCGGATCGCCCCAAGGGGTCCGGCCTTCCCACCCGGTCGGGGGTCGGCGATCCGCCTGGGTTGCCTGGCCGGGCCCCGGGTCAGCCGGGTCGTCCCGGACGGTGGGGCGTTCCCACCCGGTCGGGGGTCGGCGATCCGCCTGGGTTGCCTGGCCGGGCCCCGGGTCAGCCGGGTCGTCCCGGACGGTGGGGCGTTCCCACCCGGTCGGGGACAGAGGTTCCGCTGCTTCCGCCATGCCCGGCCCCGGGCCCGTCGGCCTGCCCCGGAGTGTCTGGCCTCCGCGGCCGGACGGTTGCTGCCGGGAGTCCGGCCCGCCGTGAGCACCGCCGCTTTCCCCGCACCGGCGGTCGGCCGCCTCCGGGGACGGGGCGCTGGGGCGACCGCAGCCGGTCCGGTGGACGGTCCGGCGGGCGCCGAGCGGGGGCTACTTCGGGGCCGCGGAGAGGAGGCAGTCCAGGAGGCGGACGGAGGCCGCTTTGTCGAGGGGGTCGTTCCCGTTGCCGCACTTGGGGGACTGGACGCAGGAAGGGCAGCCGAAGTCGCATTCGCAGGAGGCGATGGCCTCGCGGGTGGCGGTGAGCCAGGCGCGGGCGGTGCGGTAGGCACGTTCGGCGAAGCCCGCACCGCCGGGGTGGCCGTCGTAGACGAAGACGGTGGGCAGGCCGGTGTCCGCGTGCAGGGGTATGGAGACCCCGCCGATGTCCCAGCGGTCGCAGGTGGCGAAGAGGGGAAGGAGGCCGATGGAAGCGTGTTCGGCGGCGTGCAGGGCGCCGGGCAGCTCCTCCGGGTGAATGCGGGCCGCGTCGAGCTGGTCGTCGGTGACCGTCCACCAGACCGCCCGGGTGCGCAGGGTGCGGGGCGGGAGGTCCAGTTTGGTCTCGCCGAGCACCTCGCCGGTCAGCAGCCGCCGGCGGAGATAGGAGACCACCTGGTGGGTCACCTCGACCGAGCCGAAGTGGATGCGGGCCTCACCCCAGGGCTCTTCCAGCTCGTCGGCCAGGACACGGATCTCCGTGGTGTCGCGGGCCATGGTGGTGTAAGGCGGGTCGGCCCGTTCGACCAGGGCGACGTCGTCCTCCAGGTCGAGCCGCCGGACGACGTAGGTGCGGCCCTGGTGGAGGTGGACCGCGCCGTCGTGGACGGCGGTGTGCGAGGAGCCGGCGTCCACCGTGCCGAGGAGCCGCCCGGTGGCGGATTCCACGACCTGGACCGGCTTGCCGCCCTCGCCGCGGATGTCGGTGAGGTCGGCCGCACGCTCCCGGCGGGTCCAGAACCAGCCCGCGGCGCGCCGCCGCAGCAGTCCGCGCTCCACCAGCTGCGGCACCAGGGCGGCCGCCTCGGGACCGAAGAGGTCCAGGTCGGCCTCGGTGAGCGGCAGCTCCGCGGCGGCGGCGCACAGGTGCGGGGCGAGGACGTAGGGGTTGTCCGGGTCCAGCACCGTGGACTCCACCGGCTGCTCGAAGATCGCCTCGGGGTGATGGACGAGATAGGTGTCCAGCGGGTCGTCGCGGCCGACCATCACGGCCAGCGCGCCCTGCCCGGAGCGCCCGGCACGGCCGGCCTGCTGCCACAGGGAGGCACGGGTGCCGGGGAAGCCGGCCAGGAGGACCGCGTCGAGGCCGGAGATGTCGACGCCGAGTTCCAGGGCGGAGGTGGAGGCCAGGCCGAGCAGGCGGCCGGAGTGGAGGTCGCGTTCGAGGCCCCGGCGTTCCTCGGGGAGATAGCCGCCGCGGTAGGCGGCGACGCGGCCCGGGAGCGAGGCGTCGATCTCGGCCAGGCGTTCCTGGGCGATCAGGGCGACGAGTTCGGCGCCGCGGCGGGAGCGGACGAAGGCGACGGTGCGGACACCCTGGAGGACGAGGTCGGTGAGGAGTTCGGCGCACTCGGCGGTGGCGGTGCGGCGGACCGGGGCGCCGTGCTCCCCAGAGAGCTCGGTGAGCGGCGGCTCCCACAGGGCGAACGCGAGTTCGCCGCGCGGGGAGGTGTCCTCGGTCACTTCGGCCACTCGCACCCCGGTGAGCCGGCCGGCCGCGCGGCCGGGGTCCGCGGCGGTGGCCGAGGCCAGCAGGAAGACCGGGTCGGCGCCGTAGCGGGCGCACACCCGCCGCAGCCGGCGCAGCACCTGGGCGACGTGGGAGCCGAAGACCCCCCGGTAGGTGTGGCACTCGTCGATGACCACATAGCGCAGTCCGCGCAGGAAGGAGGCCCAGCGGGCGTGGCCGGGCAGGATGCCGCGGTGGAGCATGTCCGGGTTGGTGAGGACGTAGGTCGCGTACTGGCGGACCCACTCCCGTTCCTCGAAGGGCGTGTCCCCGTCGTAGACGGCCGGGCGGATCGCCGTGCCCAGCGGGGCGGCCAGCGCGCTCACCGCTCGCCGCTGGTCGGCGGCGAGGGCCTTGGTGGGGGACAGGTACAGCGCGGTCGCACCCCGGGGCCCGGCGCCCGCCCCGTCCAGCAGGGCGCTGAGGACCGGTGCCAGATAGGCGAGCGATTTGCCGGACGCGGTGCCCGTGGAGACGACCACCGATTCGCCGGCGGCAGCGTGCGCCGCCGCGCGCGCCTGGTGTTCCCACGGACGGTCGATGCCGGCCGCCTTTATCGCCTCGACGACTTCCGGACGGATGGCCTCCGGCCAGGACGCATGCCGACCGACCCGCGCGGGCACGTGCTCCGTATGGGTGATGCGTGCGACACGGTTCGTCCCCCCGGCGAGCCGCTCCAGAGCGGTCCGGGGGGACGGGCGACCGTGCGCCGACTGCGGCGAATGATCCTGGGCCATCGGCACTCAGTGTGTCACCGGCACGGCGGACAATCGCAGTAAGGCGTCGTGCGGGCCCGCCGTGAAGTGATTGAATGCCATCGCGGCTGCCGGTCCTTCCCCTACCTTCGGTGGGGAGGCCCCTGCCTACCTTACGGTGGGGTGGGCCCTACTACCGTTCGGTGGAAGGGGCTCTGGGGGGAGCTGCGTCGATGCAAGGTGCTGGAGGATCCGTGGACCTGTCCCTGTCGACCCGAACCGTCGGCGATCGAACGATCGTCGAGGTCGGCGGCGAGATTGATGTGTACACCGCGCCCAAGCTGCGTGAGCAGCTGGTGGAGCTCGTGAACGACGGCAATTACCACCTGGTCGTGGACATGGAGGGAGTCGACTTCCTCGACTCCACCGGCCTGGGTGTGCTCGTCGGTGGCCTCAAGCGGGTGCGCGCTCATGAAGGATCGCTGCGCCTGGTGTGCAACCAGGAGCGCATCCTCAAGATTTTCCGTATCACCGGTCTGACCAAGGTGTTCCCCATTCACACCTCGGTCGACGAGGCCGTCGCGGCAACCGACTGACGTCTCGCCGAGACGACTCGAGAGGGGCACCGGACGGATTCGCCGTCCGGGCCCCCGTGATGCCCACCCATGGAACCGAGGGGGAGGCCAGGCCATGCCCACCGTAGAACTGCTCTTCAGCGCCCAGCCCGAGCACGTGCGCACAGCACGACTCGTAGCGGCACAAGTGGCGCGCCGGGCGGGGGTGGACGAGGCGGCTCTCGACGAGGTGCGGCTGGCCGTGGGCGAGGCGTGCAGCCGGGCCGTCGGCCTGCACCGCAACAACGGCGTTCAGGAGCCCGTACGGGTGTTCCTGAACGAGGAGGAGAAGAAGTTCTCCATCGAGGTGGTTGACGAGGTCCCCGGCAACGCGATGAGTTCGTCGCAGGACGCCGGCGAGGACACCGCGGCCGATGACGAGGGCGAGATGGGACTGGCCGTGATCAGCGGCCTGGTCGACGACGTCGAGGTCATCGAGGGCGAGACCGGCGGCACCATCCGGATGAGCTGGCCCACCGTCTCGGTGTAGCCCCCGTCCCGGCCGGCGCGGGCACCGCGGGCACTCCTGATCGCGGCCCGTGATCGTGATTCCCTTCACGACCTTCATTTACCGTGGGATTCCGCGGGATTCTATGGGAATTCCCCACCGGCACCCTTTTTTGATCTTCGGCTGCTCCCTACAATCCGTCCATCTTGCTCAGCTCGCCTGAGCGTGGCGGCTTGTGAGCCGTAGGAGCCGCACGCCCATGCGCCAAACGTCAAGGAGGACGAATGGCGGGGCCACTCACCCACAACACGCTTGCCGCCGAGCCGGTATTGACCAGCGGTAATCAGCTGCTCGTATGGATCATCGCGGTGGTCGCACTGGCCGCACTGGCGCTCGCCGGGGTGCTGGTACGTCAAGTGCTCGCTGCCGACGAGGGCACCGACAGCATGAAGAAGATCGCCGCTGCCGTGCAGGAAGGCGCCAATGCCTACCTCGCACGGCAGTTCCGTACCTTGGGGATCTTCGCCGTGGCGGCATTCTTCCTGCTCATGCTGCTGCCTGCGGACGATTGGTCGCAGCGCATCGGCCGTTCGATCTTCTTTCTGGTGGGCGCGGTCTTCTCCGCGGTCACCGGATATATCGGAATGTGGCTGGCGGTCCGCAGCAATGTGCGGGTGGCCGCGGCGGCCAGAGCGGCGACTCCGGCAGCCGGTGAGCCGGCCGCCGATCTCACCACCGTTTCGCACCGGGCGATGAAGATCGCTTTCCGGACCGGTGGCGTGGTCGGCATGTTCACCGTGGGGCTCGGTCTGCTGGGCGCCTCCGCGGTCGTCCTGATCTACAAGGCGGACGCGCCGAAGGTGCTGGAGGGCTTCGGTTTCGGGGCTGCGCTGCTGGCGATGTTCATGCGGGTCGGCGGCGGCATCTTCACCAAGGCGGCCGACGTGGGCGCCGACCTGGTCGGCAAGGTGGAGAAGGGCATCCCGGAGGACGACCCCCGCAATGCCGCGACCATCGCGGACAACGTGGGCGACAACGTCGGCGACTGCGCGGGGATGGCCGCGGACCTCTTCGAGTCGTACGCCGTCACCCTGGTGGCGGCGCTGATCCTCGGCAAGGTGACCTTCGGCGACTCCGGCCTGGCGTTTCCGCTGCTCATCCCGGCGATCGGGGTGCTCACCGCGATGGTCGGCATCTTCGCGGTGTCACCGCGCCGCTCCGACCGCAGCGGGATGACGGCCATCAACCGCGGCTTCTTCATCTCCGCGGTGATCTCGCTGATCGGCGTGGCCGTCGCGGTCTACGCCTACCTCCCCTCCTCCTACGCCGACCTCAAGGGCGTCGGCACCGACATCACCTCCCACCCCGGCGACCCCCGCATCCTGGCGATCGTCGCGGTGGCCATCGGCATCGTGCTGGCCGCGGTGATCCAGCAGCTCACCGGCTACTTCACCGAGACCTCCCGGCGCCCGGTCCGCGACATCGGCAAGTCCTCGCTGACCGGCCCGGCCACCGTGGTGCTCTCCGGCATCTCGCTCGGCCTGGAGTCGGCGGTGTACTCGGCGGTGCTGATCGGCCTGTCCGTCTACGGCGCCTTCCTGCTCGGCGGCACCTCGGTCTGGCTCGCGCTCTTCGCGGTCGCGCTGGCCGGCACCGGCCTGCTGACCACCGTCGGCGTCATCGTCGCCATGGACACCTTCGGACCGGTCTCCGACAACGCCCAGGGCATCGCGGAGATGTCCGGCGACGTGCACGGCGAGGGCGCCCAGGTGCTCACCGACCTGGACGCGGTGGGCAACACCACCAAGGCCATCACCAAGGGCATCGCCATCGCCACCGCGGTGCTGGCGGCCACCGCCCTGTTCGGGTCGTTCAAGGAGGCCGTCGACACGGCCGTGGACACGGCGCATCCGGCCGCCTCCGACGCCCGGTGGCTCTCGCTGGACATCTCCCAGCCGAGCAACCTGGTGGGGCTGCTCTTCGGCGCCGCGGTGGTCTTCCTCTTCTCGGGGCTGGCCATCAGCGCTGTCTCGCGCTCCGCGGGCGCGGTGGTCTACGAAGTGCGCCGGCAGTTCCGCGAGCATCCCGGGATCATGGCGGGCACCGAACTGCCCGAGTACGGCCGGGTGGTGGACATCTGCACCAAGGACGCGCTGCGGGAATTGGCCACCCCCGGACTGCTCGCGGTCCTGGCGCCGATCGCGGTGGGCTTCTCGCTGGGCGTCGGCTCGCTGGCCTCCTACCTGGCCGGTGCGATCGGCGCCGGCACCCTGATGGCGGTGTTCCTGGCCAACTCCGGCGGCGCCTGGGACAACGCCAAGAAGCTCGTCGAGGACGGCACTTACGGCGGCAAGGGAAGCGAGGCCCATGCCGCGACCGTCATCGGGGACACCGTGGGAGACCCGTTCAAGGACACCGCGGGCCCGGCCATCAACCCGCTGCTGAAGGTGATGAACCTGGTGGCGCTGCTGATAGCGCCCGCGGTGGTGAAGTTCAGCTACGGCGTGGACGCCAGCCTCGCGGTACGGATTCCGGTCGCGGTGGTGTCCGTGGTGGTCATCATCGTGGCGGTGTACATATCCAAGCGCCGCGGCATCGCGATGGCCGACGACACCGCGGCCGGGGACGAACCGCACCGCCAGGACGGCACCACCATGGCGGCCACCGGCTCCGGCACACCGGCCACCTGAGACGGCGTCACGAAGGCGGCGGGCGACCGGCCGGAACCGGTCGCCCGCCGCCGTCCGTCCCTACCGGCCCCGCCCCTTCCCGCCGCCTCCCGCCCGCCGCAGTTCCGCTGCGACAAACGGATTGAATATCCGGCAAAAGGGAGTAAATCAGGTCGGGAATTCGGAGGCGGCACCCCTCCTGCGTGTATGTTCCGGGGCGGTGAGGCCACGGAAGGGACCCGTACCGGTGAAGGTGAACAACAAGCTCGTGTCCGCGCTCTGCGGCGCGTCGGTCGTGTTCCTGGCGCTGTCGGGCTGCAGCAGCGACGACACCGGCAAGAAGCGCGACGAGTGGGCCAAGGGCGTCTGCGACCAGGCCGCCGGGCAGATCAAGAAGATCGACGACGCCAACACCGCGATCAGCAAGGTGGACAGCGGCGGCTCGCCGTCCGCGGTCAAGAGCGCCGATTCCAGCGCCTTCCAGTCGATCTCGGACGCGTACAAGTCGCTCGCCGGGATCTTCAGCAGCGCCGGCGCCGCGCCGGGCGGCGACGAGGGCCAGAAGTTCCAGCAGAACGCCGTCTCCGTCTTCAACAACCTCTCCACGCAGTACGCGGGCCTGAAGAAGCAGGTCGACGCGCTCAGCACCTCCGACCAGGCCAAGTTCGCCGACGGTCTCAAGGGCGTCTCGGACTCGCTCAACAAGACCACCGCCGACGCCCAGACCTCGCTGAACACCCTGCGCGAGGGCGACACCGGCAAGGCCCTCGCCAAGCAGCCCGGCTGCCAGCGGGTCTCCGGCGCCTCACCGACGGCCTCCTGACCGGAGCTGCGCGAAGCCCCGGGCCGCCCGCCGCCACGCGGCCCCTTCCCGCCGAGACCCGCCCTCGGCACGCGGCCCGGCGCCCCTGAGGAGCGCCGGGCCGCATCCACCACCCCACTCGGGGCGCCCCCGCGCACCCCTTCCGGGACAATGACGGTGTGAGTACGCCCCTCCTCCCCGGTCCCGCCCTCCCCGACCCCGGCAGCGCCGCCCCGCTGCGCGACGAACTGCGCGCCGCCGCCTTCACCGCCGACGGCCTGCTCGATCTGCTCGGCGCGGTCGCGTACGCGGCCCTGTCCCGGGCCGAGACCGTCCCCGCGCTGCGCGCCACCCGCGGCGGCAGCCCGCTGGAGACCCTGGTCCGGCTCTTCCTGCTCCAGCAGCCCGTCTCCCGCGAGCGGGCCCGCGCCGCCCTGACGGACCTGCCGCGGTACGAGGCGGCCGGCTGGCTGGCCGGCGACACCGGGGCGGACGAGGTACGTGCCACCGTGGACGTACGGCCCTACGCCGGTGACGGCGGTGAGGACTGGTGGATCGTCTCGGACCTCGGCTGCGCGGTCGGCGGCGCGGGTGGCATCGGCAGCGCGCCCGGCGTCGACCGGGCCGACCTCGTCCTCGGTGTCGGCGGGGCGTCCACCACGCTCGCCGGGCTGACCGTACGGCAGCCGTACGCGACCGCGCTGGACCTCGGCACCGGCTCCGGTGTGCAGGCGCTGCACGCCTCCCGGCACACCACCCGGGTCACCGCCACCGACGTCAACCCGCGGGCGCTGCACTTCGCCCGGCTCACCCTCGCCCTGTCCGGAGCCCAGGAGGCGGACCTGCGGCACGGCGGGCTCTTCGAGCCGGTCGGCGAGGAGCGGTACGACCTGATCGTCTCCAACCCGCCCTTCGTGATCTCGCCGAAGGGCCGTTTCACCTACCGCGACGGCGGCATGGCGGGCGACGACCTGTGCCGCACGCTGGTCCAGCAGTCCGCCGAGCACCTCAACGACGGCGGCTACTGCCAGCTGCTCGCCAACTGGCAGCACGTCGAGGGCCAGGACTGGCGCGAGCGCCTCGCCTCCTGGGTGCCGGCCGGCTGCGACGCGTGGATCGTGCAGCGTGAGGTGCAGGACGTGGCGCAGTACGCCGAACTCTGGCTGCGCGACGGCGGGGACCACCGGGACGACCCGGCCGCGTACGCCGACCGGTACGACGCCTGGCTCGCCGAGTTCGAGCAGGCGAAGGTGAACGGCGTCGGCTTCGGCTGGATCACCCTGCGCAAGTCCGGCACGGGTCAGCCGGCCATCACCGCGGAGGAGTGGCCGCACCCGGTGGAGCAGCCGCTCGGGCCGCACATCGCGGACTGGTTCGCCCGGCAGGACTTCCTGCGCACCCACGACGACGCGGCGCTGCTCGCGGCGCGCTTCACCCTGGCGCCCGAGGTCGTACAGGAGCAGGTCGGGCTGCCCGGCGCGGAGGATCCGGAGCACGTGGTGCTGCGGTCGGCGCGCGGTATGCGGCGCGCGACCAAGGTGGACACGGTCGGCGCGGGCTTCGCGGGCGTCTGCGACGGCACCCTGCCGGCCGGCCGGATCGTGGACGCGATCGCCCAACTGCTGCGGGAGGACCCGGTGATACTGCGGGACCGCACCCCGGAGTCGATCCGCCTGCTGGTCGAGCAGGGCTTCCTGCAGCCAGTGCGCTGACCCCCGGGAGCCCCGGAGCCCGGCTGCCCGGCGCCCTGAGCGGCCGAGCGCCTTAAGCGCTCAAGCGTCTTATGCGTCCAAGCGCCCCAAGCGCCCGGTCCGGCCTCAGTGAAGGTTGCGGACGACCGTGAAGACCAGCGCCGTGCCCAGCAGCGCGTACTGGGTGCGGGCGCTCAGCACCAGGCGCCAGCGCCGGCCGCGCAGGCCTGCCAGGAGCCAGCGGGCCAGGGCCCACCCGGCGAACGGCAGCAGCACGAAGAGCAGCGCGTTCTCGTGGAAGGCGCGGACGAACTCGCGGTGCAGGAGGTCGTAGACGAGCCGGGTGCCGCCACAGGCCGGGCAGAGCTGCCCGGTCAGCCAGTTGAACGGGCAGCGCGGCAGCCAGTGCCCGCTCTGGTGCGGGTCGGTGCCGTAGAGGTACACCGCCGCGGCCAGCCCGGCCGCCAGCGTGGCCAGCGGGGCGACCGCCGGGTGGTGCCGTGGCCCGGGCGGCCGGCGCACCGCTACGGGTGCGCCGGCCCGCCCGGTGTGCTCAGCCACGCAGCACCCGCCCCTGGGCGTCGGTCTTGTCGTCGGAGACCAGCAGGATGATCCCGTCGACCAGCGACCAGATCCCGCAGCCGCCGCAGGTGAAGAGCTGGGCCAGGGCCATGCCGGTGTGCCCGGTGTAGAAGCGGCCGATACCGAAGCCGCCGAGGAACAACTGCAGTACGCCCGCGGTGATCTTGGACTTCTCCGAGTACGGCCGCCCGTACGGGTCGTAGCCGTAGGGCGCGTTCGGGTCACCGGTGTACATCCCGGCCTGGACCGGGTAGCCGGGGGGCGGCGGCGGGTAGCCGTACCCGGGCGGGGGCGTCGGGCCGCCCTGCGGGTAGGCGGGGCCCTGCTGCGCGGACCCGGACTGGCCGCCCTCCGGGTAGCCGCTCCATCCCCCGGGCGGCGGAGTGGCGCTGCCGTCCTGCGGATAGCCGTACCCGGCGGCCTGCGTCGGTTCGTACGGAGTCTTGCCGTACGGGTTCTCCCCGTAGGGATTCTGGTCGGACACAGCCGTTCCCCCTGTGATCTGCGGACGTCGTGAAGCCATCCTGACAGCCGCCGGCCCCGCCCGTCCCGGTCGGGCCCAGGTCGTGACTAGGTCGTGGCAAGCGCCTCGGTCGGCGTCAGACGCGCCGCGCGCAGCGAGGGGTAGACGCCGGCGATCACTCCGACCAGCAGGGCCCCGCCGATGCCCTCCGCCACCGAGGAGAGCGGGATCACCGAGGGCCAGCCCTGGAAGGAGGCGTAGCCCACCACCCCCAGCGCGCCGATGACCGCTCCCGCGACGCCGCCGAAGGCGGACAGGATCACCGCCTCGGTGAGGAACTGGCCCCGGATCTGACCCCGGTTGGCGCCCAGTGCCCGGCGCAGGCCGATCTCCCGGCGTCGCTCCAGCACGGAGATGATCATCGTATTGGCGACGCCGATCCCGCCGACGAGCAGCGCCACTCCGGCGAGCCCAAGGAAGAGCCCCGAGAAGGTCTGCTCGGTGGCCCGCTTCGCGGCCAGCGCGTCCGACGGCCGGCCCACCTGGATCAGGCCCGGCAGCTTCGGGTAGAGGGTGGCCGGCAGCACCGCCCGTACGTCCTCCAGGGAGTCCTCGGCGGCCTTCAGATAGACCACCGTCGGGTGCCCGTCGAAGTGCAGGTACGTGGTCGCGGCCGGCCAGCCGACCAGGACCGACTGCTCCAGGTCCGGGGTGAGCGGCATCGGGTTGAGGATGCCGATCACGGTGAACCAGCGGTGGTCGATGAAGACCTGCGGGGCCGGCTGACCGGGCGGCAGCTCCCGGAAGCCGAGCCAGGAGGCGGCCTGGTGGCCGAGGACCACGGTCGGGAAGCGGTCGGTGGCGGGGCTGAGGAAGCGGCCGGTGTGCACCGAACCGTTGATCGCCGGGAGCAGCCCGTCGCGGGCCGCCAGCACGCTGATGCCGACGCTGTCGCTCGGGTCGGAGCGGTCGTTGCGCTGCACGGTCCGGTGGGTGTTCGCGACCGCGCTGGCGTCGGTGACCGGGCCGATCCTGCGGGCCATCGCGTCGGCGCTCGGCGGCAGCAGGACGGGTGGGTCCTGGTTGCCCCGCGGCTGCGCCTGCAGCATGTTGGTGCCGAGCGCGGTCAGCCGGGTCAGCAGTGCCTGCTGGCTGGAGGCGGGGATGCCGGTCACCACGATCATGGTGGCGATGCCGATCGAGATCCCCAGCGCGGACAGGGCCGCCCGCATCCTGCGGACCCGCACTCCGATCAGGCCGAGGCGCAGGATGTCACCGGGGGAGAGCCGCACCGGGCGGTGGGCGTGCGGGAGCTCGGCGCGGGCGGTCCGGAGGGCGCTCACCGCGACACCTCCCGGCGGGGTGCCGGAACGGCTGCCGGGGCCGTGTCGCTGACGATCCGTCCGTCCCGCAGCTCCACCCGCCGGGGCAGCCGGGCCGCGATGTCCCGGTCGTGCGTGATGACCGCGATCGTGGTGCCCTCCGCGTTCAGCCGGGTGAGCAGATCGAGTACGGCCTGCCCGTTGACGCTGTCCAGCGCGCCGGTCGGCTCGTCGGCGAGGACCAGCGCGGGCGCGTTGACCAGGGCGCGGGCGATGGCGACGCGCTGCCGTTCGCCGCCGGAGAGCTGGTGCGGGAGGTGACCGGTGCGGTGGGCCATGCCGACCCGGGCCAGGGCCTCGTGGGCCAGCGGCAGCCGCCGGCGGCGCGGGACACCGGCGTAGAGCAGACCGGTGGCGACGTTCTCCGCCGCGCTCAGGCCGTCGGTGAGGTGGAACTGCTGGAAGACGAAGCCCAGCCAGCGCCCGCGCAGCACCGACAGGCGGCGGTCGGAGAGCCCGGCCACGTCCTGCCCGGCGACTTCCACGGTGCCGCTGGTGGGGAGGTCGAGGGTGCCCATGATGTTCAGCAGGGTCGACTTGCCGGAGCCGGACGGGCCGAGGATCGCCAGCAGTTCGCCCGTCTCGATGGTGAGCGAGACGCGGTCGAGCGCGGTGACCCCGCCGGGATACGCCTTGGTGGCTTCCCGGACCTTCAGGACCGGCGCGGGAGTCGGGACGGGAGTCGGGACGGGGGCCGGCGCGGGGGTCGGGGCGGGAGTCGCTGCGGGGGTGCTCATGAGGCGCTCTCCACCCGCAGCCCGGCGCTGATCCCGGTGCCGCTCACCTCGACCTGCCCGCCCGCGAAGAGCCCGGTGGTGACGGCGACCAGCGTCCCGTCGGTGCGCTGGAGCGCGTATCCGCCCTCGCGGAGGGCGACCAGGGCGGTCACCGGCACCGCGAGCACGCCCTTGCGGGTGCTGGTGGTGAACAGGACGGTGACCGGCGCGGTTTCGAGCCCGCCCACGTCCTTCGCGTGCAGCGGGGCCACCGAGACGTTGAGGGTCGGCGGGCTGTCCTGGCCGTTCCCGTCCGGCTGGCCCGCGCCCTGCGTCTGGACGCTCTGCCCGACCGCGCTGACCTTGCCGGGCACGGTCCGGTCGTCCGGCAGCGTGATCGTCACCTTCGCGCCGGCCGTGATGCCGCCGGCGTCGCCCGCCTCGACCGGCACGCTGACCGTCTTGCCGGTCGAGGTGACCGACAGCAGCGTCTCGGCCACCGGGTCGCCGAGCCGGGCCTGCACCGAGCTGATCCGTATCGCGCCGGGCAGTACGACGATCTGACCGGCACTCAGGGTGCCGGTCCGCGCCATGCCGACCAGCTTCTGCCAGCGCTTGACCGCGGCCGCCAGCGAGGCGGTGTACGTGTCCCCGAGGCCGTCGTCGTCCGGCGGCCGGTACCCGATGTCGTAGCCGAGCGCCGTGAGGTTGTCGGCGACGACCGTCACGTCCCGGCCGCGCGTCGGCGGGGTCTTGCCGGCCGGGGCCTTGAGGGTGCGGAAGAGCGGGGTCTGCCCGTAGAAGAGCATCACCGGCTGGTCGTCGTCGCGGTAGAGCGGGTGGCCGCGGGTGACGGTCGAGCCGGCCGCCGCCAGTGCGGTGACGACGCCGGTGCCGCGGCCGGTGACCGGGGTGGCGGGGCCGTAGCCGAGGGTGCCGGGGAGGCTGCGGGTGTCGGAGAGGTCGGTCCGGGTGACGGTGGCGGTGCCGGTCCTGGGGGCGTCGGTGGGGAGTCCGGCCGGCTTGCGGGCGTGCGCGTTGAGGGCGACGGCGCCCGCGGTGACGCCCACGGCCACCGCGAGGGTCACGGCCAGGACCGCGAACCGGCGGCCGTAGCCGCGCCGCGTGCGCTCGGGGGTGCGGCGGGTGCGGTCGGGGGCGGGGCGGTCGGCGCGGTCGGGACGGTCCGAGGGGACAGGACCGTCGAGCGGATCACGCGGATCGCGGTTGTCGAGCCGTTCGTGCTGGTCGAGCTGGTCGGGCCGGTCGGGCCCGGGGGGCAGGTCGGGCACGGGTTACTTCCCCTTCCCGCCGCCGAAGGCCGCCAGCTGGCACTGGTCCTCGATCTCCGACTCGTTGTCGGGCACCTTGACGGTGCTGCTGTCGAAGGTCCAGCCGAGCCCGTGCGGGTCGACACTGGTGTCGGCCACCAGGTGGACCATCACGCCGTGGTCGCGCAGGCACTTGATCTCGGCGAGGGTGTCGTCCCGGTAGTGCGGGTTGAGGTCGGGGTTCAGCTCCGGCGGCAGCTGGGGGAGCTTGTCCTCGCAGGCGGCGCTGGCCGCCGGCGGTACGGGGTCGGCGACCTGTTTGGGAGCACCGGCCACCCCGGCCCTGGAAGTGGTCCACTTGGCGCCATGGTCCACCAGGCACTGGTCCCAGGCGTGGATCAGGGCCTCGCGCTCCTCCGGGGTGTCGTCCAGCCGCTCCTGGGGCCTGGCGGTGCTGTCCCCGCCAGCGCCGGACGTAGACGCGGTCGTGGTCGAGGTCGTGGTGGGCGTCGGCGTCCCCGCGGCCCGGCCGGCCGAGGGCGCCTTCGTCGTGGGCAGGGAGGCGACGCCAGGGGTGGCTTTCGCCCCGCCCCCGCCGCAGGCGGTCAGGGTGAGCAGGCACAGCGCGGCAGGGGCGGTCAGCAGCAGGGCGCGTGTCCGGCGGCGGCCAGCCGGCCGGGAGGTGTGGTGAGCCATACCCGGGGACGCTAGGCAGGACTTGTCAGGAGATTGTCAGGAAGCCGTAGCCATCCCGTGGTCCCGTGCGTGCAGCGGCTCACGACCGGCCGCAGGGGCCGGCCCGCTTCCTACACTCGTCGCCATGTGCGCACATGTCGTAGTGGCGGAGGACGACCCCAAGCAGGCCGAGCTGATCCGCCGCTATCTGGGGCACGAGGGCCACCGGGTGGTCGTCGTGCACGACGGCAGGGCCGCGCTGGACGAGGCCAGGCGCCACCCGCCGGACCTGATGGTGCTCGACGTGATGATGCCCAAGGCCGACGGCCTGGACGTGTGCCGGGTGCTGCGCGCGGAGCCGGGTACGGCCGCGCTGCCCGTCCTGATCCTCACCGCCAGGTCCGCCGAGGACGATCTGCTGCTCGGCCTCGACCTCGGCGCCGACGACTACATGACCAAGCCGTTCAGCCCGCGCGAGCTGATGGCCAGGATCCGTACGCTGCTGCGCCGCAGCGGTGCCGCCGGCCCGGCCGCCGCCGCGCCCGATCCGGTGCTGCGGGTGGGCGCCCTGAGCGTCGATCCGGTACGGCACGAGGTGACCGCGGACGGCCGGCGGATCGAGTGCACCCCGGGCGAGTTCGACCTGCTCGGCCTGCTGGCCGCGGAGCCGGGGCGGGTCTTCACCCGGGCTCAGATCATCGAGCGGCAGCACGGCATCGACCGCTATTTCACCTCCCGCACGGTGGACGTCCACGTGATGAATCTGCGCCGCAAGATCGAGCCGGAACCCCAGCGCCCGGTGCGGCTGGTGACGGTCTACGGCGTCGGCTACAAGCTGGTCGCGGAACCGGCGGAACCGGCGGAACCGGCGGAACCGGCGGAACCATCCGAGCCATCCGGACCGGCGGAACCATCCGGACCGGCGCCGGCCGCCCACGAACCCCAGGGGATACGCCGTGCGCCGTGACGTACCGCTGCGCCGCAGCCTGCTGCTGAAGCTCATGGTGCTCGCCGCCCTCGTCTCCGCCTGCTCGATCGCCGCCACCGCCTGGCTGACCGTGCACACCACGGCGGTCGCGATCCAGCAGGAACAGGGCCAGGCGTTCGCCGACGACGCCGAGATCTACGACGCGCTGCTGGGTTACGCCGCCACCCACCACGACTGGGCGGGCGCGGCCGGCACCGTACGCGACCTCGCCCGCAAGAGCGGTCACCGGATCACCCTGACCGACGAGGACCGCCGACCGCTGCTGGACTCCGCCGCCCCCGGGTCCGGGACCGGCTCCGACAGCGTAAGACCAGGTCAAGGGGGTCCCGGCCTGCCGGCCGAGGCGTCCGCGACGGTCGACCCGTTCGCCGTCGACGGCAACCTGGTCAGCCGGCAGCCAGCCGCGTCGGTCACCGGGCAGTCCGGGGTGAGCGTCGCCGTGACCGATACGCCCGCCCCGCGGCCGGGAAGGTGCGCCGCCGGCACCCGCTGCCTGACCTCCGCCGGCCAGCCCTCCGCTCAACCCTCCGCCCAACTGCCCTCCGAGGCCGCCGGGCAGCAGACCGGCGCCTTCCACCCCGCCGTGCCCAGCACCATCGACGCCCGGGCGGTCGGCCCGTTCCGGCTGACCGCGGGGGAGCGGACGACGCTGCGCGGCATCGCCCTGCGGACCGCCGCCTGCCTGCGCGACACGATGCACCTGACCGCCCAGGTCGCCAGGACACCCGCCGGGCGGTCGGTGGTACAGGTCGGGCAGGCCAACCTCTACCTGCCGACCGACTGCGACACCACAGCCCTGGACGCCCCGACCGCGACCGAGAACCGGGCCCTGAACCAGCTCGACGGACTCGTGAACACCTGTCTGGACCGGCACGGCGCACCACCCGTACGCCTGAACCTGGATTTCAGCTGGAGCCCGCGGAGCGCCACCGGGAGGACCCGAACCGAACAGTCCGATTCCGCCCGCCCCACTGATTCCACTGACTCCGCCGGTTCCACCGGTTCCACCGACTCCACGGCCGGCTCGGCAGCCGACCCCGACGCCGACTCCACCGCCGTCGGCGCCTGCGTCGAGACCGGCCGCCGCGAACAGCTCGCCCCCTACGTCGCCCCGCCCGCGCTGCTCTTCGTCAGCAGCCCGCGGCAGGACGCCACCACCTTCCTCGACCTGTCGGCCGGCAACCGGGCCAGGATCGCTGAGGTCACCGGCCTGGTCCTGCTGCTCACCCTGGCGGTGACCGCACTGCTCGGCACCCGGATGATCCGCCCGCTGCGGGCGCTGGCCGGAGCCGCCCGGCGGATGACCGACGGCGATCTGACCGCCCGGGTCAGCGTGCGGGCCGGCGACGAGATCGGCAGTGTCGCCGCCGCCTTCAACACCATGTCGGAGCGGCGCGAGCAGTCCGAGGGCCTGCGCAAAGCCATGGTCAGCGATGTGGCGCACGAGCTGCGCACCCCGCTGAGCAACATCCGCGGCTGGCTGGAAGCCGCCCAGGACGGCCTGGTGGTACCTGACAAGGAACTGGTGGGATCGCTGCTGGACGAGGCGGTCCTGCTCCAGCACGTCATCGACGACCTGCGGGACCTGTCCGCCGCGGACGCGGGAGAGCTGCGGCTGCGGACCGCCGAGCTCGACCTGACCGAACTGCTCGGGCAGGTCACCACCGCGCACCGCGGCAACGCGGACGCGGCCGGCGTCACCCTGGCGACCGGTGCCGAGGGACGGCCCGTGGTGGTCGCGGATCCGGTACGGCTCCGGCAGGCGGTCGGCAATCTGGTGTCCAACGCGGTACGGCACACCCCCGCCGGCGGGACGGTCACCCTGCGGGCCCGTACCGCCGGAGCCGGTCAGGTGGTGATCGAAGTGGCCGACACCGGGTCCGGGATCGCGCCCGGGGACCTGCCCCGGGTCTTCGACCGCTTCTGGCGGGCCGAGAAGTCCCGCAGCCGCCAGACCGGGGGCAGTGGCCTGGGCCTTTCCATCGTCCGCAAGCTCGCCGAGGCACATGGCGGTAGCGTCGGCGCGACCAGTGTCCAAGGTCGCGGTTCGGTCTTCACGATCACCTTGCCGGCGTCCTCCCCACCGCGCTGAGAAGCGCCGGAGGGCACTGTGACACCGGCCGGGCGGCGGGTGGGAGGACAGGCAATTTCGGGCGCGATCCGATCCGGGGACGTAGCCTGCTTGGGGACCCCGACAGTGTGGATAGAACGTACATCGGGTTACCGTTCGAGTGGCGTTGCGGACTTTTCCCGTTTGACACGGGCCCAGGAGGTACGGTCACACTCCGCAGCGACACCCCTTCGACCCGGAGAGAAGAGCGAAGTTGTCCCCGACCCGCGAGACCGCACACAGCGGCCGCCGACTCGTCATCGTCGAGTCGCCTGCCAAGGCGAAGACGATCAAGGGCTATCTCGGCCCTGGATACGTCGTCGAGGCCAGCGTCGGGCACATCCGCGACCTCCCCAACGGGGCCGCCGAAGTGCCGGCGGAGTACAAGGGCCAGCCGTGGGCACGGCTCGGCGTCAATGTGGACAGCGATTTCCAGCCGATCTACGTCGTCAACGCCGACAAGAAGGCTCAGGTCAAGAAGCTCAAGGATCTTCTCAAGGACTCCGACGAACTATTCCTGGCCACCGATGAGGACCGCGAGGGCGAGGCCATCGCGTGGCATTTGCAGGAAATCCTCAAGCCCAAGGTGCCGGTGCACCGCATGGTGTTCCACGAGATCACCAAGGACGCGATCCAGGAAGCCGTCCGTAATCCGCGGGAGCTGAACCAGCGGCTGGTCGACGCCCAGGAGACCCGCCGTATCCTCGACCGGCTCTACGGCTACGAGGTCTCCCCGGTGCTGTGGAAGAAGGTCATGCCGCGGCTGTCGGCGGGCCGCGTGCAGTCGGTGGCCACCCGCCTGGTGGTCGAGCGCGAGCGCGAGCGGATGGCGTTCCGCTCCGCCTCCTACTGGGACCTGACCAGCACCTTCAACACCGGCAGGACCGGTGACGCCTCCGACCCGTCCACGCTCACCGCCCGGCTGATCGCGGTCGACGGCCGCCGGGTCGCCCAGGGCCGTGACTTCGACGCCTCGACCGGTGCGCTCAAGGACGGCGCCAACGTCCTGCAGCTCGACGAGACGGCCGCCCGCGAGCTGGCCGCGGCCCTCGCCGACTCCCGGTTCTCGGTCCGCAGCGTCGAGTCGAAGCCCTACCGCCGCTCGCCGTACGCCCCGTTCCGTACCACCACCCTCCAGCAGGAGGCGTCGCGCAAGCTCGGCTTCGGCGCGAAGGCCACGATGCAGGTGGCGCAGAAGCTGTACGAGAACGGCTTCATCACCTACATGCGTACCGACTCCACCACCTTGTCGGAGACGGCGATCCGGGCCGCCCGGGCGCAGGTCACGCAGCTCTACGGCGCCGACTACCTGCCGGACAAGCCGCGGGTGCACGCCGGCAAGGTGAAGAACGCGCAGGAGGCGCACGAGGCGATCCGCCCGTCCGGCGACCGCTTCCGCACCCCCGCGGAGACCGGCCTGACCGGCGACCAGTTCCGGCTCTACGAGCTGATCTGGATGCGGACCGTCGCCTCCCAGATGAAGGACGCGGTCGGCCAGTCCGTCACCGTCAGGGTCGGTGGCGCCGCCGCCGACGGCCGGGACACCGAGTTCTCCGCGTCCGGCAAGATCATCACCTTCCACGGCTTCCTCAAGGCGTACGTCGAAGGTGCCGACGACCCCAACGCCGAGCTGGACGACCGCGAGCGCCGGCTGCCGCAGGTCGCCGAGGGCGACCCGCTGACCGCCGACGAGATCACCGCGGACGGCCACTCGACCAAGCCGCCCGCCCGCTACACCGAGGCGTCGCTGGTCAAGGAGCTGGAAGAGCGGGAGATCGGCCGCCCCTCCACGTACGCCACCATCCTGGGCACCATCCTCGACCGCGGCTATGTCTTCAAGAAGGGCACCGCGCTCGTCCCGACATTCCTCTCCTTCGCGGTGGTCAACCTGCTGGAGAAGCACTTCGGCTGGCTGGTCGACTACGACTTCACCGCCTCGATGGAGGACGACCTCGACCGGATCGCCCGCGGTGAGGCCCAGTCCGTGCCGTGGCTGCGCGCCTTCTACTTCGGCGCCGACCCCGGCAGCGGGACCCCGGCACTGGCGGTCGGCGGCAATGGCGACGGCGACCACCTCGGCGGCCTGAAGGAACTCGTCGAGGACCTCGGCGCCATCGACGCCCGGGAGATCTCCTCCTTCCCGATCGGCGACGGCATCATGCTGCGGGTCGGCCGTTACGGCCCCTACGTCGAGAAGGGCGAGCGCGGCGAGGAGGACCACCAGCGGGCCGACGTGCCCGAGGACCTGCCGCCGGACGAGATGACCGTCGAGTACGCCGAGGAGCTCTTCGCCAAGCCCAGCGGCGACTTCGAACTCGGCACCGACCCGGCGACCGGCCGGCCCATCGTCGCCAAGGACGGCCGCTACGGGCCGTACGTCACCGAGGTGCTTCCCGAGGACACCCCGAAGACCGGCAAGAACGCGGTCAAGCCGCGCACCGCCTCCCTCTTCAAGTCGATGTCCCTGGACACGGTGACGCTGGAGGACGCGCTCAAGCTGATGTCCCTGCCGCGGGTCGTCGGCAAGGACGCGGACGGCGTCGAGATCACCGCGCAGAACGGCCGCTACGGGCCTTACCTCAAGAAGGGCACGGACTCGCGCTCCCTGGAGACCGAGGACCAGCTCTTCAGCATCACCCTCGACGAGGCGCTCGCGATCTACGCCCAGCCCAAGGCGCGGGGCCGCGCCGCGGCCAAGCCCCCGCTGAAGGAGCTGGGCACGGACCCGGTCAGCGAGCGGCCCGTCGTCGTCAAGGACGGCCGCTTCGGTCCGTACGTCACCGACGGCGAGACCAACGCGACGCTCCGCCGTGAGGACGACGTCGAGACGATCACGCCGGAACGCGGCTACGAACTCCTCGCGGAGAAGCGGGCGAAGGCTCCCGCCAAGAAGACGGCGAAGAAGACGCCTGCGAAGAAGTCCCTGGCGAAGAAGGCGGCGGCCAAGTCCCCGGCGAAAAAGGCGACCCCAGCCAAGAAGGCCGCCGCCAAGAAGACCCCCACCTCGGCGGAGTAGCCGGTAACGCCCCGCCAGGGGCGCGAGGAACTGCGCGAACGGCCATGACGGGGCCGCACTCCGTCACCGGCCGAAAGGGGCTGTTGCTGTCGTGTCCGGACCACCGGCCGGTGGCCGGTTGCTCGCGCAGTTCCTCGCGCCCCTTCGGGGCCGCCCTTCGGGGCGGGGAGCGCGGGGGTGCCGTAGGGCCGTGGGACAACAACCCCCTCCGTTTGTTCGGCCGGAGGCGTTTGGTTTCCGCGCTCCGGATAGGCTGTCAGGATGACGCGATCCGAGCAGCCAGCGCAGCCCGCCGACGTCACCGAGGCGTTCGCCGACGACCTCGCTGCTGACTCCCGGGAACGTGCCGTCGGCGCACTGCTGAAGATCCCCGCGCTCCGCCGGCTGTGGAGCGCCCAGTTGACCGGCGCGGTGGCCGACCGCCTCGGCCTGCTCGCACTGCTCGTCCTCACCGTGCAAGCAGTCGCCGGCTCCGGCTCCTTCGGCGGCGGCTACCGCGGCATCGCCCTCGCGGCCGCTGCCGTCTTCGCCGCCCGCCTGATCGCGACCCTGCTCTTCGGCGCCGTCCTGCTCGGCCCGCTCTCCGCCCTGACCAGTGCCACCGGCCCGCTCGACCGGCGCTGGACGATGATCGGCGCCGACGGCGTGCGCCTCGCGCTTTTCATCGTCGCCCCGCTCTGGATCACCTGGGTCCCGGACTCCGCCCACCTCTGGCTGCTCTGCTCCGCCTTCGCCACCGGCCTCGCCGAACGGCTGTGGACCGTGGCCAAGGACGGCGCCGCCCCTTCGCTGCTGCCGCCGCCCGGCGACACCTCGGTACGGCCCGCGCCCGACAACCTCGCCACCCTGCAACGGCTGTCCCTGCGCACCGGCTTCGTCGCACTGCCGCTGGCCGCCGCCGCACTCGTCGTCGTCACCCTGATCAACACGCTGATCGCGGTGGGCGTCGACTGGTTCCACCTGCACCAGGTCGCGCTGGCGTCCTACGTCGCGGCGGGCCTCTTCTCCTCCTCCATCGCGATCCTCTACCTGCTGGAGCTCCCCTCCGGGAGCACCGCCCGCCCCCGCTCCCCGCTGGAGGGCCTGCGGCTGCCGAAGGGACCCGCGGGCGCCGAACGCGGCCGGACCGGCTCGCTCCCGCTGCTCGTCCTGGCCACCTCCGCGGTGACCGGCGCGATCGGCGCCGCGGTGGCCGTGTCGATCCTGCACGCAGGCGACCTCGGCTTCGGCCCGGTCGGTTTCGGCCTGCTCGTCCTGGCCTTCACCGCCGGTACGGTCGCCGGCATCCGGTTCGCGCCGCGCATCCTGCCCGGCCTGTCCCGGCGGCGCCTGCTCTCGCTGGCCATCGGCGTCACCGGGCTCGCCCTGCTGCTCACCGGCATCGTCGCCGACCAGACCACGGTGCTGCTGCTCGCGCTGCTCTCCGGGATCGCCGCGGGGGTCACCGCGAACACCGGGCACGTACTGATCGAGCAGGAGGCCGAGGAAGGCCGCAGGGCGCGTACCACCGAGCACCTGCAGGCGGTCTCCCGCGCGGTGCTCGGCGTCGCCGCCATCGGCGCGCCGCTGCTCGCCGCCCTGATCGGCCCGCACCGCATCCACCGCGGCCACTTCACCTTCGACCACGGCGGCGCCGAGTACACCCTGATGCTCATCGGCGCCCTGCTGCTGCCGGTCGCCGCACTCGTGCTCGGCAAGACCGACGACCGCAGCGGCGTACCGCTGCGGCGCGACCTGCGCGAGGCGCTGCGCGGCGGCGAACCGGCCGTCGCCCCGGCCGACTCCGGCTTCTTCATCGCCCTGGAAGGCGGCGACGGCGCCGGCAAGTCCACCCAGGTCGAGGCGCTCGCCGAGTGGATCCGCGGCAAGGGCCACGAGGTCGTCGTCACCCGCGAGCCCGGCGCGACAGCCGTCGGCAAGCGGCTGCGCTCGATCCTGCTCGACGTCTCCTCGGCCGGCATCTCGCACCGCGCCGAAGCGCTGCTCTACGCGGCCGACCGCGCGGAACACATCGACAGCGTGGTCCGCCCCGCTCTCGCCCGCGGCGCGGTGGTCATCTCCGACCGCTACATCGACTCCTCCGTGGCCTATCAGGGCGCGGGCCGCGACCTCGCCCCCACCGAGATCGCCCGGATCAACCGCTGGGCGACCGGCGGGCTCATCCCGCACCTCACGGTGCTGCTCGACGTCTCCCCGGAGACCGCCCGCGAGCGCTTCACCGAGGCGCCCGACCGCCTCGAATCCGAACCGGCCGCCTTCCACCAGCGGGTCCGGGCCGGTTTCCTCACCCTGGCCGCCGCCGACCCCGCCCGCTACCTCGTGGTGGATGCCGGGCAGGCTCCCGAAGCGGTCACCACCGTCGTACGGCACCGGCTCGACCAGGTCCTCCCGCTCTCGGAGCAGGAAATAGCCGCCCGCGCGGAAGCCGAGCGCAAGGCGGCCGAGGAAGCGGCCCGTATCGCCGCGGAGGAAGCCGCCCACAAGGCGGAGCTGGAGCGTCAGGAACGGGAACGCCAGGCGCAGCTGGAAAAGCTCCGCCGCGAGGAGGAAGAGCGCCGCGTCGCCGCCGAGGAGGCGGCCCGGCGGGAGATCGAGGAGCGCAAGGCCGCGCAGGCGGCGGAAGAGGCCCGCCTCCGTGAGGAGGAAGCCGCCCGCGTCGCGGCCGCGGAGGCCGCCCGCCGGCAGGCCGAGGAAGACGCCCGCGCCGCCGAGCAGGCACGCCTGCGACGGCTCGCCGAAGAGCAGGCCAGGCTCCGCTCCGAAGCGGAGGAGCGGCGCCGCGAGAAGCAGCGCAAGGCGGAGGAGGCGCTGCTGCGGGCGGAAGCGGCCCGCACCGCGGCGGCGGCAGCCGCGGCCAAGGCGGCGGCGACCCCGCCTTCCGCTGACGCGGAGAAGACCACGGAGCTGCCCTCCGTCGCCACGGCGGACACCGCCAAGCTCCGGCCGGTCCGGCCGGTCCGGCCGGTGGAGCCCACGGAGTCCGGTGCGGGCGCGGCGGACGAGACCGCGGTGCTCCCGGCCGTCCCGGCCGACCCGGACCCCTCCGAGACCACGACGGTGCTGCCGCCGGTGGTCGACCCCGAGCGGGGCCAGGACTCGTCGGAGACCACGACGGTGCTGCCGCCGGTGGTCGACCCCGAGCGGGGCCAGGACTCGTCGGAGACCACGACGGTGCTGCCGCCGGTGAAGGACTCTGGCCCGGATTCGTCCGAGACGACGACGGTGCTGTCGCCGGTGAAGGAGCCTGGTCCGGATTCGTCCGAGACGACGACGGTCATGCCGCCCGTCACACCCAAGACCGACGACACGGACGCTCCCCCGCCCGCGCGGGACGGCGACTCCTCCCCGGTGGACCGGGTGCCCGACTGGCTCTTCCGGCCCGAGCAGCCGGAGGGCGACCGCACCCGCGAACTCCCCGCGGTCCAGCAGCCCCCGGCCCAGCCCCGCCCCCGCCCGGTCTGGGCCGAGGAGACCCCCCTCGACGACCTCCCCACCCTCGCCGACGAACTCCTCGGCCCCCACTCCGACGACGACCCCCCCGAGCCCCGCCGCTAGCCCCCCGGCGGGCGGTCCGGATACGACCGCGGGTGCCCCTCCGCTCCGCTAACGGGGTGCGGCCTCGTCGTGGCTGTTCGCGCAGTTCCTCGCGCCCCTGTGGGGCGAGCCACTCCGCGAGGAGGACCTGTGCCCCGAAGGGGCGCGGGGAACTGCGCGCTCAGCCGGCCACCGGCCGGCGGTCCGGATGCGACAGCGACAGCCCCTTTCGGCCGGTGGGCGGGGTGCGGCCCCGTCGTGGCCGTTCGCGCAGTTCCTCGCGCCCCTGTAGGGCACCGCTCCCAGCGGAGTGGCGCGCCCCCGTGCGTCGCGACGGGAATAGCGAAGGCCCGTCGCCCGGTTGCCCGGAGGGGAAAAGGTCGCCGGAGCCGGAAGAGAGACAGCCGTGAAAGTCGAGATCTACAGCGACATCGCCTGCCCGTGGTGCTACCTCGGCAAGGCCCGTTTCGAGCGCGCGCTGGCCGCCTTCCCCAAGCCCGTCGAAGTCGTCTACCGCCCCTTCCAGCTCGACCCCAGCGCCCCGCACGAGCCCCGCGCCCACCGCGAGGTGCTGGCCGCCAAGTTCGGCCCCAAGGCACTGGCCATGGACGGCCACCTCACCAAGCTCGGCGCCGACGAGGGCCTGACCTTCGATTTCGACACGGTGCTGGAGAACAACTCACTGCTCGCCCACCGTCTGCTGCGCTTCGCGCTGGACGAGTACGGGGCCGAGACGCAAGGGCGGCTCAAGGGCCGGATCATGACCGGCCACTTCAGCGAGGGCCTGGACATCGGCGACCGCGCCCAGCTCACCGAGACCGCCGTGGCGGCCGGCCTCGACCGTGCCGCGGTGGCCGCGTTCCTCGACAGTGACGAACTGCTCGACGAGGTCGCCGCCGACATCGACGAAGCCCGTCAGCTGGGTATCACCGCCGTGCCGACCTTCATCTTCGAGGGCAAGTGGGCCGTCCAGGGCGGCCAGGAGACCTCGTACTTCCTGCAGGCGCTGGAGCAGGTGGCCAAGGAAACGGCCGCCGAGGACGCGCCGGCAGCTCACCCGGCGGACACCGCGGACGCCGACGCCGCGTGCGCCGACGGCGTCTGCGCGGTGCCGGCCGACCACCCGGCAGCCGCGGCCAACTGACCACGCACAACCACAGAGCGGCGGGTTCCGCGAAACCGGACCCGCCGCTCCGTCGTGCCCGCGCTACGAGCAGGTGATCACCGAGTCCCCCCAGTCGGCCAGATTCGCCGGCGCGAGGCCCGACCGCTGCGGCTGGACCACCAGCTTGACGGTGGTGACGCCGGTCAGCCCGACGTGGACCGGCACCGCCGGGTCGCCGCCGCGGACCACCGGTGAGGACCACAGCCGGGTGCCGTCCCCGTAGACCGAGAACCGCAGGGGCGCCCCGAGCCAGCGGGTGAGGTCGTCCACGCCGGCGCTGGCGTCGTAGGACACGCACGCCCGGTTGAGGTCGATCGTCACCGTGGACAGGCCGCGCACCGTGATGCCGTGGCCGTACCGGTCGCCGCCGATGCTGAGCCCCCAGCGGTCCCACCACCAACTGCCGCCGCCCGGGCGGATGGTGGGCCCTTCGGTGTCCTGGCCGCGCCCGACCGGCAGGGAGTTCACCTGGTACGTGACCGGCTCGGGCGGCGGCGGAGGCGGCGGTGTGGTGGGCGGCGGCGTCGTGGGAGACGCCGGGGGAGTGGCCGGCGAAGTGGTCGGCGCCGGCCTCGGAGGCGCCGACGGCTTGGGCTTCGGCGGGTCCGGTGCGACGACCGGCACCGTCGGCGGGGCCGGCTCCGGGGTCACCGAGGGCGCGGGCCCTGGCGGTACGGCCACGGGGGCCGGCGGCTTCGGCTTGGGCTTGGGCGCGGGGGACTGCGGCGGCACGGGTACGCCCGGCACGCTGACCGGCGGCTTGGCCGCCACCGGCTTGGGCTGCTGCTTGCCGTCGCCCCCGGTGAGGGCGACGGCAACCGCGGCAGCGGCCACGGCGGCCACCACGGCCGCCGCGATCCCGGCCTTCGCGGGCGCTCCGAGACCTTCCGCGGCGGCGCCGCCGCTCGCGGCACCCGCCCCGCTGCCCGATCCGGTGGCCGCCGCCGCGGCGCCTCCCGCGGCCCCGGCAGCGGCCGCGCCGCCGGCCACCGCGACGCCCGCCGCCTTGGCGGCGTAGACGGCGGCGAACCAGCCGATGTACGCGACCGGCAGGAGTCCCTTGAGCGCCGAGTTGAGGTCGGCCAGTTCCCGCGAGGCGGCGGAACAGCGGGCGCACCCCTTGAGGTGACGGTTGAGTTCGCGGTCGGCGCGGGTCCGCAGCGCCCCGCGGGCATGCGCGCCGAGCCGGTCGGCGTAGCGCGCGCATTCACCCTCGGCGGTCAGGGTCGCGCTGACGTGTGCCTGCAGATACGCCTGCCGCAGGCCCTCCCGGGCCCGGTGCGCGAGCACCGCGGCGGCGTTGGGCGTCAGGCCGAGCAGCGGCGCGATGTCGCTGGGCGACTCGTCCTCCACCGCGGTGTGCCAGAGCACGGTCTGCCAGCGCTCGGGCAGCGTGCGGAACGCCCGGATGGCAAGGGACCGTTCGGCCTCGCGCATCGCCCGCACCTCGGCGCCGAGGTCCGCGTTCTCCTGCGCGCTCGCGGCGCCGGCCGCGGACACCGCGAAGACCGCGAAGTCCTCGACGAGGTGCTCGCGCCGCGCGGTGTTGCCCCAGGTGGCCGCCACCCGGCGGACGGTGGTCAGCAGATAGGCGCGGACCGCGGTCTGCGGGCCACTGCCGCCGCGGATCGCCTGCAGTGTGCGGGCGAAGACCTCACCGGTCAGATCCTCCGCGGTGTGGGCGTCGCGGCAGCAGGTCCGCGCGTACCGCCGGACGGATTCGGCGTGCCGGCGGTACAGCTCCTCGTAAGCGCTGTCCTGCCCGCCCCGCACCTGCGCCAGCAACTCGGCGTCCGCCAGGTCCGCCCGGGCGTCCGCGCCGTGCGGACCGGGGTGTCCCGCGGCGAACACGTCGTCGTCGGCCGGCGCGGTCTCCGGCTTCCCGGGCGCCTCGCCCTGCGCCGGCACCTCGCTCTGCGCCGGCACCTCACCGTCGCGGTCGCCGCTCCTGGCGGTCCCGGCGCGTACGGCGTCGGGGCGTACTGCGTCCGGGCGTACGGGCTCGGGCCGCGCCGCCGGATCACGCTGACCTGGCACCCTGCGCGACGGCGTGCCGTCGCTGGTCTCCGCGTCCGCCGCCGCGGCGCCGGACTCCCCGCTTCCCTCATCCACGGCGCAAGCGTGGCACAGGAGAACCCCCCGGCGTCATGGCATCGGGCGGAACCATCCCTCCGAGACCCCCTCATGCAGGGAATCCCGCACTTTCACTCTTTCGGGTCGCGGGAGGTGCCGGTGTTTCCGCCCGGAAGACTCTCCGGGCGGAAAGCTCCGGGCGGAAGGCAAGGAAAGCGCGGAACGGAAGGGCTACCGCGGACCGGCGGAAGCCGCCGGGCGGTCAGCCGGCCGGTCGGGTGCCGGCTCCGTGCGCCGCTCCGCCGGACGGGACCGCAGTCCGTCCAGCAGGATGTCCAGCAGCCGGGCGGAGGCAGCGGCGTGCTCCGCCGGGTCCGGCAGCGTGGGCGCGGCGGTGGCGATGACCAGCAGCACGTCGGCCACCGAGACGTCACCGCGCAGCTCGCCCGCCTCGCGGGCCCGGTCGACCAGCTGTCCGACCACGTCGAGCAGCGTCCGTACCCCGTCCTGGTCCTGTTCGCCGTCGAGCACGTCGGCGATCCCGGTCCCGGCGTCCGCCACCGCGAACCGGGTGCGCTGCTGCGGCACCCGTGCCTCGTCCTGGTCGTCGGCGGGCCCCTGCACGCGCAGCACCTGCGGCGGCAGCAGCCGTCCGGCGCCGGACGCGGCCGAGGTGCGCAGGAAGCGCGCCAGCGCCGACCACGCCTCGTTCTCCTGCCCGAGCGCGGTCCGCGCCTGCTCGGTCAGCCGTGCCGTCTCTTCTTCGGCGATCCGCCTGACCAGCACGTCCTTGCTGGGAAAGCGGCGGTAGACGGTGCCGACGCCGACCCGGGCGCGCCGGGCCACGTCCTCCATCGGCGCCCCGTAACCGAGTTCGCCGAAGACCTCACGGGCCGCCCGGAGCACGTGCTCCAGATTGCGCTGCGCGTCAACCCGCAGCGGGGCAGCCGTCCCCACACCCGCGCGTCCGGTGGAACCGCTTGCTGCGACGCGTCGAGAGTCCTGAATCTGCATATGCGTATCCCCCGCAAAAATCTCTCATGTCTCCCCCCGGAGACTCCCCACCCTTAACCAAGATCCCTGCGCATACCGCGCAGTACTACGAGATACAAACATAGTTGAGTGCGCGTCAAGAAAGAAGGGGGCGGAGGGGACAGGGCGCTCTCCTGGGGCATACGACCCCATACCACCCGATCACCGTATCGCGCGAGCGCCCGGTACCCCGGTGGGCCCTTTGCCCGATGATGCGCCCTCACCGCCCCGCTCGGCAGGCGATTTCCCGGAAAGGTCGTGTCCGGCCTGTGGACAAACGGCTCAGGTCCATTGCCTCATGGAGCAATGACGGAGTCGGCAGCTTTGGCCACAGCATGCACCCCGCGCATTCTTGTCGTCGGCGGTGGCTATGTCGGGTTGTACACGGCCCTGCGGCTGCAGCGGAAGCTCAAGCGCGGCGAGGCCGGGATCACCGTCGTCGAACCCCAGCCGTACATGACCTACCAGCCCTTCCTCCCCGAAGCCGCGGCCGGTTCCATCTCCCCCCGGCACGTCGTCGTACCGCTGCGCCGGGTGCTGGACAAGTGCCGCATCGTGGCCGGCGAGGCCCGCGCCGTCGACCCCGGCAAACAGACCGTCGCGGTGACCACCCCGGCCACCCCTGAGGAGGGCGGCGACGCCCTGGAACTCGGCTACGACCACCTCGTCCTCGCCCCCGGTTCCGTCTCCCGCACCCTTCCGATCCCGGGCCTGGCCGAGTTCGGCATCGGTTTCAAGACCGTCGAGGAGGCCATCGGTCTGCGCAACCACGTGCTGGAGCAGCTGGACATCGCCTCCTCCACCCGCGACGCCGCCCTCCGGGAGGCCGCGCTCACCTTCGTCTTCGTCGGCGGTGGCTACGCCGGGGTGGAAGCGCTCGCCGAACTGGAGAACATGGCCCGCTACGCGGTCCGCTACTACCACAACGTCCGTGCCGAGGACATGAGATGGGTCCTGGTCGAGGCGACCGGCCGGATCCTGCCCGAGGTCGGCGACGAACTCGGCAAGTACGCGGTACGCGAGCTGCGCGGCCGGAACATCGACATCCGGCTCGGCACCCGGCTGCAGTCCTGCGAACACCGCGTCGCGGTTCTCTCCGACGGCGACCGGCTGCCCACCAGAACCCTGGTGTGGACCGCGGGCGTCAGACCCGCACCGATCCTCGCCGCCTCCGGGCTGCCGCTCGACAGCCGGGGCAGGCTGACCGCCGAGGCCACCCTGCAGGTCACCGGCTTCCCCGGCGTGTGGGCCGCAGGCGACGCGGCGGCCGTCCCCGACCTCACCGCAGAGCAGCCCGGCGCCGAGACCGCGCCCAACGCCCAGCACGCCGTCCGCCAGGCCAAGGTGCTCGCCGACAACATCGTCGCCGAACTGCGCGGCCACCGGCCGAAGGAGTACCGCCACAAGTACGCCGGCTCGGTCGCCTCCCTGGGCCTGCACGAAGGCGTCGCGTACCTCTACGGCCGGAAACTCAAGGGCTATCCCGCCTGGTTCATGCACCGGGCCTACCACCTCAGCCGGGTGCCCACCGTCAACCGCAAGGCGAAAGTGCTCGCCGAGTGGGTGCTCGCCGGGCTCTTCAAACGGGAGATCGTCTCGCTGGGATCACTGGAACACCCGCGCGCCGAATTCGAACTGGCCGCCGGTTCCGGGCGTAAACCCGACGAGACCTGACCGCCGCGCGGGCGACTGCGATTCCCCCCGGGGGCACCGGTCGGCCACACTGGGCGGGTGACCACGCGTGCCCCAGCACTGGCGAACAGTGCCACATACGAGGAATCGGACGTTTGAACCTTACGCGCTGGAGCGCCCGGCTCCCCGGAACACAGCGACGCAGTGCCGTACCCGCCGCACGCGGCAAGGCCGGCGATCCCGCCGCACCGGCCACCGGAACGGGCCCGGGCGGCATGGGACGACCATCCGCCCCGCCGGCCGCCCCGCCCCAGGTCACACCGGTCACGCCCGGCCGCGAGCCCTCGGTCCGCGGGGTGCTGCGGCTGCTGCCCGCACTCATCGCGGTCACCTACGGGCCCAGCCACCGGGTGGGCTTCGTCAACGACGCCTACACCGGTGTCTTCGGGCCCCGCGACACCGGCGCCCCGGCCCGCGAGGCACTGCCGGAACTTGACGAACTCGGCCTGCTCCCGCTGATGGACCAGGTCCACCGCAGCGGCAAACCACGCACCGTCAAGGCCCGCAAGGTCACCTGGTCCGACGATTCGGCGCTCACCCGTCAGGGTTACTTCACTTTCACCTGCACCCCGGTCCAGCCCGACGACCCCGAACCCGAACGCCGCGGCGTCCTGGTCTTCGCCGCCGACGTCACCGACCAGGTGCAGTCCGCGGAACGGCTGCGGGAGAGCGAACGCCGCCTGCACGAGACCGCGGTCACCCTCCAGCGCAGCCTGCTGCCGCAGCAGCTGGAACAGCCCGACGACCTGAGGGTCGCCGCGACCTACCAGCCCGGTGGCACCGACGCGGCGGTGGGCGGCGACTGGTACGACGTCATCACGCTGGGCGCCGGCCGGACCGCCGTGGTCATCGGGGACGTGATGGGCCGGGGCGTGCGCGCCGCCGCCGTCATGGGCCAGCTCCGCACCGCGGTACGCGCCTACGCCCGGCTCGATCTCCCCCCGCACGAGGTGATCCAGCTCCTCGACGGGCTCGCCTCGGAGATCGACGCCACCCAGATCGCGACCTGCGTCTACGCCGTCCACGACCCCAGCGAGGGCAGGCTCTCCTTCGCCAGCGCCGGCCACCTGCCCATCCTGATCCGTGACCCCGACGGCACCGTCCGGATCGCCGCCGAACCCACCGGCCCGCCGCTCGGCACCGGCGGCTGGATCCACACCTCCGGCAGCATCCCGCTGGGCCCCGGCTGCACCGCCGTCCTCTACACCGACGGCCTCATCGAACGCCGTGACGAGGACATCGACGAGGGCGTGGCCGCCCTCACCCGCGCGCTCTCCGGCGCCACCGGCGCACCCCAGGTGATCTGCGACCGCCTGATGCGCGCACTGGGCGTCACCTCCGAGCACGACGACGACGTGGCCGTGCTGGTGCTGCAGTACCCGGAGCACACCGGCGGCGACGCCGAGCTCTTCCGCAACGCCTCGCTCGAACTCCTCGGCGGCGTCGAAGCGGCCCCCAGGGCCCGCGCCTTCGCCTCCGGGGTGCTCGCCTCCTGGCGCTTCCCGGTCGAACTCACCGACCTCGGTGTCCTCGCCGCCAGTGAACTCGTCGCCAACTCCCTCAAGCACGGCACCCCGCCGATGCGGCTGCGGATGCGCCGCACCGACCGGCGGCTGATCATCGAGGTCACCGACGGCGACGAGCACCTGCCACGGCGGCGGCGTGCCGAGCCCGCGGACGAGGCGGGCCGCGGCATCTCGATCATCGCCACCATCGCCTCCGCCTGGGGCTCGCGCATCACACCGGGCGGCGGCAAGGCCGTCTGGTGCGAGTTCGCCCTGCCGGAGCAGGGCGAACCGGCGGCCGTGAGCGCCTGAGCCACCGGTCCCGCGGACCCGGCCGGGATCAGCCGGCCGGCACCCGCTCGGGCACCGGAACCCTGGACCGCGCCACCACCAGGGAGTGCCGCAGCGGGGTCTCCTGGACCGGCGTGAGCCGGCGCCCCATACGCAGCGCGGTCACCGAGATCGCCAGCGAGCTGACCACGAGCATCACGATGTACGGCCCGTACGCGCCCGCGCCGGCTATCAGCCCGCCGACCGCCGGGCCCAGCGCCAGCGCCAGCTGCTTCACCAGCGCGAACGCCGCGTTGTACTGACCCACCATCCGGTCCGGCGCCAGATCCGCGACTAGCGGGGACACCGTCGGCGAGAGCATCGACTCCCCGAGCCCGAAGAGCGCGTACGTCGAGATGATCGCGGTGACCGCCAGCGCGTGGTGG